>CACDQT010000010.1 GCA_902554995.1 uncultured Pelagibacteraceae bacterium
ACTACACGACTAATTTCAGAAAAATTTAATTCGATAGAAATTAAAACAACATTTCAATCAAGATTTGGTCCTCAGAAATGGCTAGAACCTTACACAGATAAAACTATAGAAAAATTACCCAAAGAGGGTAAGAAGAATGTTCTAGCAATATGTCCTGGTTTTTCCTCTGACTGTGTTGAGACTTTGGAAGAAATTCTTATTCAAGGCAAAGAAAGCTTTTTAGAATCTGGTGGTGAAAATTTTGATATGGTACCATGTTTAAATGATAATGATGACCATATAAATTTGCTAAAATCATTAATTCAACAAAACATGTAATCAATGAATACTTATTTGCTTTTTAAATCTCTTCATTTAATAGCAGTTATTTCTTGGATGGCTGGTCTTTTATATCTTCCAAGAATTTTTGTTTATCATTCACAAAATAATGATAAACAATTGGTGTCAGAGGTACTTAAGGTCATGGAAAAAAAACTTTTTTTTTACATTATGACTCCCGCAATGACCTTATCTTGGATATTTGGGTTAATATTAATACATGAAATAGGTTTTGAACAGTTGGGGCAAAGGTGGATGATTTTGAAATTAGTTTTTGTAATTATTTTAACTCTATATCATTTTTACCTTGGAAGAATTTTAGGGCAATTTAAATTAGATATAAATAAGCATTCTCATAAATATTACAGATACATTAATGAAATACCCACATTATTGCTAATTTTAATCATATTTGTTGTAATATTTAAGCCTATCTAGGGTTGAATAATTTATTTAAGTATATATATTATCCTTATTATTAAGTCCTTAATAATTCACCCATGAACATACAAGAATTAAAACTAAAATCATCAGAACAGCTTATTACCCAGGCAGAAGAGCTTGGTATAGAAAATGCAAGTACTTTAAGAAAACAAGAAATACTTTTTGCAATTTTAAAAAAAGTTGCAGAAAAAGAGGAAATAACTGGCGCTGGTGTGCTTCAATTGCTTCAAGACGGTTTCGGTTTTTTAAGGGCTATGGAATCAAATTATTTACCTGGTCCAGATGATATATATGTGAGTCCTAGTCAAATTAGAAAGTTTGGTTTAAGAACAGGTGACACTGTTGAGGGACCAGTAAGAGCTCCAAAAGAGGGAGAGAGATATTTTGCTTTATTACAAGTGAGTAAAATTAATTTTGAGGAACCTGATAAATCTAGACATAAAATAGCATTCGATAACCTAACTCCTCTATATCCAGATAAACAACTTGTTATGGAGGTTGAGCAAGTAAAACCAGAAAAAAAACAAGATTTAACTCCAAGACTTATAGATTTAGTAAGTCCCATAGGAAAAGGACAAAGATCAATTATTATTTCACCTCCTAAAGCTGGTAAAACTATGATCTTACAGAGTATTGCTAACTCAATAGCAAAAAATTATCCCGAGTGTTATTTAATTGTTTTATTAATCGATGAGAGACCCGAGGAAGTCACCGATATGCAGAGAACAGTTAAAGGTGAAGTGATAAGTTCTACATTTGATGAGCCTGCGCAACGCCACGTTGCTGTTGCTGAGATGGTTATAGAAAAAGCAAAAAGATTAACGGAACATAAAAAAGATGTAGTTATCCTTTTAGATTCCATAACAAGATTAGGGAGAGCTTACAATGCAGTTATACCGAGTTCCGGAAAGGTTTTAACAGGTGGAGTTGATGCAAATGCTTTACAAAGGCCAAAGAGATTTTTTGGTGCAGCAAGAAATATTGAGGAAGGTGGATCATTAACAATTATTTCTACTGCATTAATTGACACTGGTAGTAGAATGGATGAGGTAATTTTTGAGGAATTTAAAGGTACTGGTAATAGTGAAACTGTTCTAGATAGAAAAATTGCTGATAAAAGAATTTATCCAGCAATTGATATTACTAAATCAGGCACTAGAAGAGAAGAATTATTGTTCGACAAGAATGACCTTCAAAAAATGAATGTATTAAGAAGAATTATTGCTCCAATGGGTACAATGGATGCAATTGAATTTATTAATTCTAAATTAAAAGATACAAAAAATAATGCTGAGTTTTTTAACTCAATGAATAAGCCAGCTTGAGCTGATTGATGGTCTCTACTCAAAAGCTAGAAATCCAATTACAAGAATCGTTTAAAAAAAAAGAATATTCCAAGGTAGTATTTGAAATAACTTCGAGGACAAGCGAAGAGGAAAGATCCTCAAGTTTATGTAACCTATTGGGTATAAGTAGAGTTGAGGGAAATAAAAATGACAAAGATGCAATATTATTAGCATTAAAAGATTTTAAGAGAGGGTACTTAAAAGAAAAAAATACTGTTCATGCAATAGACTCTCTTGCTAATTTTATTATATCTAGCGTTTTATTACGAGATATAGAAAAAGATTATAAATCTGATTTTAATGATCTTATAAATTTATATGATTCATCAAAGGAATATTGCTTAAATCACCGAACAATTCATGTAGCAATGACTATGATTTATCGAAGGTTAAATTATGCAGAAAAATTAATATTTCATTTAGATAAAGTAATAAAATCTAAAAATTTTAATTCTTTTGATTTATGCAATCATGGTTATTGGCGTTGTTTTGATAAAAATTGGAAACAATCCGATTTTTTTAATTATGGTAAGTTTGTAGATGAAAGTTTAAAAGAAATTCCACAAAATCAATTAGTACCGCTCTCGGATGGCTCTAATTCAAAGATTAGATTGGGTTTTTTATCAGCCGATATCATTGCAGGTCACTCAATTACATATTTTTTGAAAACAATTCTTTTAAATTATGATAAAAAAAAATTTGAAATATTATTAATTTTAAACAATCCTAAAGAAGATCAGTCAACAAATGATTTTAAGAATTTAGTTGACGGGACAATTAACATTTGGAATTTAAATAATGTTAGTGCTGTAAATCGTGTCAGAGAATTAAAATTAGATATCATGATTGATTTAATGGGATATACATCAATGAATCGTATAGAAATGTTAAAAAACAGGACAGCCAGAAAACAAATTATATGGATGGGGTATTGCAACACAACCGGATTAAAAAATATGGACTATATAATTTCAGATCCAAATTTAATCCGCTTTAATGAAGAGAAATTTTATACTGAAAAAGTAATATATTTGCCGAAAATTTGGAATACTCATTGCGGGTTTGATTTTGCAAGATATGAAAATCCCCCCCCTCTTTTTAAAAATAAATATTTTACTTTTGGATGTTTTAACAGTTACGACAAAATAAACCCAGATGTAGTTAATGTTTGGTCAAATATTTTAAAAAAAGTTGAAAATTCTAAACTTATTTTAAAAACATCTAAAATAAAACATGGATCAGAAAGACTTAAGGAATTATTTAAAAAAAATGGTGTTTTAGGATCAATAAAATTTGTGGGTAGAGAGAAAGAATTTAAACATCATCTCAACGCTTATAATGAAATTGATATAGCCTTGGATACTTATCCTTACAATGGAGTAACCACGTCGTTTGAAGCAATATGGATGGGTGTCCCGGTCCTAACTATGTCTGGATATAATTTTAATTCAAGATGTGGGGTGTCGATAAATAAAAATTTAGGCCTAGAACAACTGATTGCCAGAGATGAAGATGACTATGTACAAAAAATAGTAAATTTATCGAATAATCATGATGATTATATTAAGCTAAGAAAACTCGTATTCGCAAACGCATTAAAAAGTCCACTATTTGATAATCAAAGTTTCAATAATAGTTTTTTTGAAGCATTAATGAAAATAGCTAAATAAAATATTTAATTTTCATATTTAAATTAAGTCATTATAATTCATATATGACAATCTACGCTTTATCATCGGGACCAGGAATATCTGGGGTTGCTATTATTAGAATTTCAGGGTCAGAAACGTCCAAAGCTATATCTTTGCTTACTGGAAAGGCTCTCCCCTCTCCTAGGGTCGCTTCGCTTCGAAAAATAAATAGTATTAGCACTTCTGAACTTATTGATGAGGGCATGATTATCTGGTTTCCAGGCCCTCAGAGCTATACAGGCGAAGATATGGCTGAAATCCATGTCCATGGAGGGAAAGCAATCGTTTTAGCACTACAAAACGAATTGTCTAAGATAGAAAATTTTAGATTAGCTGAACCTGGAGAATTCACAAAAATAGCTTTTCAAAATGGTAAAATTAATTTGTTAAAAGCTGAAAGTATAGCTGATCTGATTTCGGCAGAAACTGAAATCCAAAGATTACAAGCCGTAAAAATTATGAAAGGTAAATCAGCTGAAAAATTTGATGGTTTAAGAGAAAAGTTATTAAAGATTTTATCTTTTATTGAGGCAAAAATAGATTTTCCAGATGAGGATTTACCAGATGAAAATGTTCAACAAATTAAAAGGGATTCAATTAATGTTTTAGACCAAATTAAAAAAATTTTAGATGATCAAAAAGTAGGTCAAATAATACGTGAAGGTTTTAAGATTGCTATTGTTGGTCCAACAAATGCTGGGAAATCTTCTTTATTGAATAGTTTATCGAATAAAGAAGTTGCAATAGTGTCTGAAATCGCAGGAACAACAAGGGATGTAATCGAAACGCATTTAAATATTGATGGTTATCCAGTTGTCATTTCAGATACAGCAGGCATCAGAAACTCTAAAGATGAAATAGAAAAAAAAGGAATAAAGTTATCGTTAGATAGAGCAGAAAATTCTGACTTGAAATTAGTGGTAGTAGACGCAAAAAGTATTGATCTAAGCGGATTTTTGAATGATCTATTAAAAGACAATGCAATTTTAGTTGTAAATAAGTCAGACCTTATTGAGGGTGAATTAGGCTCAGAGGTAACAAAGTTAGACCATGTTTTAATTTCATTAAAGGAAAATTTAAATTTAGATAAATTAATTTCAAAAATTAAAGAAAGGTTAAAAACCAAGTTTATTATAAATGAAGATATATTAATTACTAGAGAAAGACATAGACAACACTTAGTTCAGTGTTCAGATAATTTAACTAACTTTTTAAAAAAAAATGATAAAAAAGATTTTGATAAAGCTGCAGAAGATTTGAGGTTAGCTACCAGACATTTAGGTATGATCGTAGGAAAGGTAGATGTGGAGGAAGTATTAGGCAGCATTTTCAATGATTTTTGCATTGGAAAATAAGAACCTTGTAAAATTTTTTTTCAACTATAAATTTACATCATGAAAAATGAATTTTCATTTGATGTTGTTGTAATTGGAGGTGGTCATGCTGGTTGTGAAGCAGCAGCTGCTTCAGCCCGCCTAGGTGTAAATACTGCCTTATTTACTCATGATAAAAATACTATTGGTGAGATGTCATGTAATCCTGCAATTGGTGGCTTGGGTAAAGGTCATTTAGTTAGAGAAATAGATGCATTAGATGGTGTCATGGGAGTAATTGCAGATAAATCAGGAATACAATTTAGATTACTAAATAGAAGCAGAGGACCAGCTGTGAGAGGTCCAAGAACTCAATCTGATAGATCATTATATAAGAAATTTATGCAAGAAAAACTTGTAAACTATTGTAATTTAAGCATTTTTTCTGATCCTGTAATTCAGTTTATTTTTACTAATAATACAATAAATAGCTTTTTAACATTAAAAGGTAACAAAGTTAATTGTAATAAAATAATACTCACAACTGGCACTTTTTTAAATGGATTGATACATATAGGCGATGAGCGCACGCCTGCTGGAAGATACAATGAAAAACCTAGTACAGGTTTGAGTGAACAATTAGAAAAACATAAATTCAAAATAGGGAGATTAAAAACAGGTACTCCACCAAGACTAGATGCAAGGACAATAAATTTTAAAAATTTGGAAAAACAAGCAGCTGATGAAAATCCTTATTTTTTTTCCTTCTTAACGAAATCAACTTCGAATAAACAAGTGTCGTGTTCTATGACTTACACAAATGAAAAAGTACATAAGATCATTGAAAAGAATTTATCCAAGAGTGCGATGTATTCTGGGAACATTCAAGGAGTAGGTCCTAGATACTGTCCATCAATAGAAGATAAAATAGTAAAGTTTGCTGAAAAGACGAGACATCAAATATTTTTAGAGCCTGAAGGTCTATATGACCATACAATTTATCCAAATGGTATATCAACTTCTCTACCTGAGGTAGTACAAGCTGAAATACTCAATAATATCAGTGGTTTAGAGAATGTAAAAATGATCAGACCAGGATATGCTATAGAATATGACTATATAGACCCTAGGGAGCTTTTTTTAACTCTTGAGACAAAAAAAATAAAGAACCTATTTTTAGCTGGTCAGATTAATGGAACCACAGGATATGAGGAGGCTGCAGCTCAAGGTCTAGTAGCGGGTGTAAACGCAGCATTGTCATTTATGGGTAAAGAGCCGTTCATTCTTGATAGGTCAGATGCCTATATAGGAGTTATGATAGATGATTTAGTTACAAAAGGTGTTGCTGAGCCTTATAGAATGTTTACTTCAAGAGCTGAGTACAGGTTAAGTTTAAGAGCAGATAATGCCGATCTAAGGCTCACTAATAAAGGTATAAAAATTGGCCTAGTTTCTGATGAAAGAAAATCAAAATTCGAGGATAAATTTGCAAAAATGAGTGAGATATCACTTCAAATGGCTAGTTTAAGTATATCTCCAACAAAAGCAGATAGGCATGGGATAAAAATTGCAAAAGATGGCATTTTAAGGTCTGCAGATGAAATTTTAACTCAAAAAGACGTTAATATGAGCAAAATTAGGGGAATTTGGCCTGAAATTAAGGATTTTGGGTTAGAAATTGATGAGCAAATAGAAATTAACTCACATTATAGGGGTTATTTAAAAAAGCAAAATGCAGATATCCTAGCTTTTAAGAGAGATGAGAATTTACTTATTCCAGATAATATAGATTATGACAAATTTTCTGGTTTATCAAATGAAGTAAAAGCAAAATTCAAGGAAATAAGACCAAAAACTATGGGCCAAGCACTCCGTATTGACGGAATTACTCCAGCTGCAGTATATATTTTGTTGTCACACGTTAAAAGAAAGTCTATTAAGCATATAGCTTAATGGATTCGATAATTTCTAAAAATTACTCTCAAATTAATAGATTTAATGTTTCACGTGAAACTTGTAATGAGCTTGAAAGCTTAATAAGTATGATTAAAAAAAAAAATAGGGAAATTAACATAATTAGCAAAAAAAAATCGGAAAAAGGGGCTATAAGACAAAGACATATAATTGATTCAGCGCAAATAATTGATTTTGTTGATTTAAATAGCAATACAACCTCAGATTTAGGTTCTGGGGGTGGAATGCCTGGGATAATCATTGCAGTCTTAATGAAGAAATTAAAAAATAGCATGAAAGTCCAACTTTACGAAAAAAGTTATCACAAATGTGCTTTCTTAAAAGATGTCTCAGAAAAATTAGAACTAAATACAGAAATTATACAAAAAGATATTTTTAAAATTAAAAATATTGAAACTGGAACGATTATGACCAGAGCTTTTAAACCAATGCCAATAATTCTTGATCTAGTTCAAAAAAATTTTCGAAAATATAAAAATATTATTTTATTCATGGGCAAAAGTGGGAGAAAAATTTTAAATGATACTCTTAAAATTTGGGATTTAGATTATGAGGAAAAAAAAAGTTTAACAAACAAAGATTCATTTTTGTTAAATATAAAAAATATGGAAAAAAAAATTTAATGAAAATTATTTCAATTATAAATCAGAAGGGTGGGGTTGGAAAAACAACCACTGTAATTAATCTTGCCTCTGCACTGACACAACAAGGAAAAAAAATTTTAGTTATTGACTTAGATCCACAAGGGAATGCAACAACTGGTCTTGGTTTATCTAATTCAGAAAGATCCGATGAGACAATTTATGGTATTTTAAATGGAACTAAGTCTATCTCAGAGGTAATTAAAAAAACAAAATTTGATAATCTTGATTTGATAACTTCAAATGTCGATTTGTCTGGTCTGGAGGTCGAGACAGCCGGGGATAGTGATAGGGCATTTATTCTAAAGGTAAAATTAGCCGCTTATTTAAATGATTCTGGAGCAATATACGATTATATACTTATAGATTGTCCGCCATCTCTAAGTTTATTGACAGTGATGGCACTGGTATGCTCAAACTCTCTCTTAGTCCCCCTTCAGACAGAATTTTTTGCGTTAGAAGGTTTAACCCAACTGATGAAAACAATAGATCGAATAAAAATGAATTTAAACCCTGGTTTAGAAATTCAAGGAATACTTTTGACGATGTATGATAGAAGAAATAAATTATCTTCTCAGGTTGAACAAGAAGCAAGAAATTATTTTAAAGAAAAGGTATATCAAACAGTTATTCCACGTAATGTTAGATTGTCCGAGGCACCTTCACATGGAGTTCCTGTGTTAATTTATGACAAAAATTGTCCTGGTAGCAAATCCTACTATAGTTTCACAGATGAATTTATTAATCAAGAAAATCAAATAGGGAGTGCTGCCTAGTGAATAAGATCAAAAAGGGATTAGGTAGAGGATTATCATCATTAATAGGCGAGACAAAGGTAGAACAAGCAACTAACAAATTATCTACTAGTGATCTTTATCCAAATAAGTTTCAACCTAGAAAAATTTTTGATGAAGATAGTTTAAGTGATCTGGAGAAATCAATAAAGGAAAGAGGTATAATTCAACCAATAATAGTTCGAAAATCTGATGAGAACTCAAAGTATGAAATCATTGCAGGAGAAAGAAGATGGCTAGCTGCTCAAAAAGCTGGTCTCCATGAAGTCCCTGTTGTTGTTACTGAGGCAGATGATTTAAAATCTCTTGAGTTTGCAATTGTTGAAAATGTTCAAAGAAATGATCTTAACCCTTTAGAGGAAGCTCAAGGTTATCAAAGACTAATTAATGATTTTTCTTATGATCAGGAAAAAGTCTCAAAATTTATTGGAAAAAGTAGAAGTTATATTACAAATTGTCTTAGAATATTAACGTTGCCGAATGATGTTTTAAATTTAATTGAAGCAAAAAAATTATCAACAGGTCATGCAAAAATACTAGTTGGTCTTGAAAATGCTAGTTTTGTTGCACAAAAAATTATTGAAAAGAAACTTTCAGTTCGACAATCTGAAAATTTTGTTAAAATTTTTAAAAGAAAAAAAGGTTCATTCATTAATCGCAATGATCCTAATATTCAAAATCTTGAAAAATCAATATCTGATAAAATTGGTTTAAATGTATCAATTAAAAACAATAAAAAAAACAAAGGAACCATTACCTTTGCTTATCACGATTTTGAACAATTAAACAAAATTATCGATATTATTAAATCTAATTATTGATTTCAGAATTGCTCTTTTCTAAAATAAAGTTGGATGTTATATATAAAGAATTGCTATAATTTTTTTTAATCTCAAGTTCTACATCATTTATATTTTTTATGAGTTTTTTAACTTCTTTATGTTTCCACTTACTAAGTTGTATTTTAACAATTTCTTTATCTTTCCAAAAGATGGGTGGCTTAGCTGAATTAATTGTTTTATTTATATCATTATTTCGTTCTAATTGATCCGCAAGTTTTAGAATTCTTTTAGCTTTAGCCAAAAAGGTTCTTAAAATTATAATACCATCTTCAGTATTATAATTATTTTCATTAAGTATTTTTATTGTTTTATTTTTATTTTGAGCCAAACAACTATCTATCAGTTCTGACAATCCATAATTTTCACTTAGATTAATTAATTTTAAAATTTCATCAGATGAAATTTTTTTTTTACTCAAAGCATAATTTTTTATTTTACTTAGTTCATTTTGTAAATTCTGTCTATCACCATTACATTTCTCAACTATCAAATTCATATTTTGTTGTGAAATTGAGATATTTTCTTTTTTAAAAATTAGTGAAGCTAATCTTGATAGAGTTTCATTATTATCTTGATATGTGGGAACACAAATTAAATTTTTATTTTTTTCAAAAAGAGATCTTAGTTTTGATCTCGTCTCTAAAATATCTGCATTTAAAATCATTTTAATATTACTTATATTCCGATCAATTAAGTTCAGAATAATTTCATAAATTTTATCTGTGGCTCTATTAATTATTATGATCTTATTACTATCGAATAATGAGCCAGATAAAACATTTTCGAAAAAAGGTTCAATTTCATCTTTGATTTGTCTTTCGTCATATTTGAAAATTTTTCCTGTATTTTTTTTTATTATTTCGTTAATACACTCTGATTTTAAACCCTCATTTTTTCCGTATATTAAGTAAAAATTTGTATCGTCCTTAATTTTGTAGAGTTCAAATGACTTTAAAATCATTTAATCATAGCCAATCTAAGTAAAAGTTTTTGGGATACTGAGTTTGCAAGATTTTTTTTAATATTTCTCTCATAATTTTTTTCTTCATATTTATCAGTCATTTTTTGAAAATTAAATTTTTCATTCACTACGAAACTTTCAGAATTATTTTTCTTTTCAATTTTAAACGTAGTCACTGCGTTTGATTGATAATCAGTTATCGTTCCAGCACTATTTTTAGCAATAACAATTTTTGAGTATTTTGTGTTGAAACTAACATTTACAACTTCTTTAACACTATCCTTACTACTTTTTCTTATGCTTGTTGCGATTAAATTGTTAATATACTTATCTCCGGTAAAATCTTTTATGATGATCTTGTATTCTATATTGTTTTGATTTGAATAGACAGGTTGATATTCACAATGACTTAATAGATTTATCGTAATAAATATTAAAAAAATTTTTTTTAGCATTTAAATAATAATGTTTAAAAGTTTATCCTTAATAAAAATTTTTCTTTTTATAGTTTTTTGATCTAAATATTTTATTATTTTCTCATTATTCATAATAATTTCAAAGAGTTTTTCTTCATCAATATTTGGTTTTGTCTGAATTAAAGCTCTTTTTTTTCCGTTAATTTGTATAACAATATTAACTAATTCTTCTTTAAGCATAGATAAATCGTAATCCGGCCACTTAATGTCTTTTATATTTAAAATGTTTAAACACTCATTAGCGAAGTGAGGAATAATTGGTGTCATTACAATCAGAATTTTTTGATAGTTATCAGTGAGAGTATGTTTTGTGTACGGTTTTTCTATCTGTTTACTTAAAAAAGAATACATTTCATACAAGTTGGCTACAATTTTATTATAGCTGAAGCTTTCAAGATTATCATGAATTTTCTTTAAATATTTATTTGTAAATTTTTTAATCTCAGTGTCAGCGTCATTGCTGTGATCCTTTTTAATTTCATTTATAACTTTTTCATTCAAATTCCAAAGTTTTTGGATGAATTTATATGAAGAAAGAATCCCCTCCTCAGACCATTGAACATCTTTTTCAGGTGGACTGTCTGATAAAATGAATAATCGTGCAGCATCAGCACCATAATTGTTAATAATATTTTCTGGATCAATCGTATTTTTTTTTGATTTCGACATTGACTCTGATGGACCTACTGAAACTATTATTGATTTATTTTTTTTGAGATATTTTTTACCATCAATAATTTCTAACTCATCCGGACTTATCCAATTATTATCTGGATCTTTATAAGTTTCATGACAAACCATTCCTTGGGTAAATAGACCATTAAAAGGTTCTAAAATCTTAAAATCACTATTTTCATACGATAAAGCTTGCATAAAGAATCTTGAATAGAGCAAATGTAATATCGCATGCTCCACACCGCCAATATACTGATCAACAGGCATCCAATAATCAATGTCCTCTTTTTTAAATCCGTATGCTGTCTCTCTTGGAGAACAAAATCTTAGGTAGTACCAAGATGAGCAAACAAAAGTATCCAAAGTATCTGTCTCTCTCAATAATTTTTTTCCATCAATAGTCACCTCTCTCCAAGTATTTTGAGTATCAAGTGGATTACCTTTTACATTCAAATCTATGTTTTCGGGTAGTTCAACTGGTAACATTGATTTTGGAATAGGATACGCCTTTCCATTTTCATCATATGCTATTGGAATTGGGCATCCCCAGTATCTTTGTCTAGAAACACCCCAGTCTTTTAATCTAAAATTTATTTGTTTTCTACCCAATTTCTTTTCCTCTAAAACTTCTATTGTTTTAAGAACAGATTCTTCTGGTGCCTCAAGATCATTTAAAAATCCTGAATTAATTAAAATTCCTGGTCCCGGATATGCCTCATTAATTACCTTAAAATTTTTATTTTTATCAAATGGTTTAACAACTGTTTTAATCTCTAAATCATATTTTTTTGCAAAATCAAAATCTCTTTGATCATGTGCCGGGCAACCGAAGACAGCACCAAATCCATAGTCCATCAAGACAAAATTTGCAAAATAAACTGGTACTTTTTGTTTTGGATTTAAAGGGTTAATAGCTTTAAGATTAGTTTTAAATCCAATTTTTTCTCCAACAGCTATGGCTTCTTCTGTTGTACCAGTTTTTGAACACTCATTTTTGAAACGTAAAAAATCCTTATTATCCCTAAAAAATTTAGAAACCTCATGGTCTATGGACAATGCTAAAAATGAAAATCCAAAAAGAGTATCAGGTCGAGTTGTAAAACATTTAATGTTATTTACTGGCAAATCACCTTCAATTCTAAAATCAATTTCACATCCAAAAGATTTTCCAATCCAATTTTTTTGCATTATTTTTACTTTGTTTGGCCAAGAGTTTAATTTTTCAAGGCCGTCTAACAATTCTTGAGAAAATTTAGATATGTTGAAAAACCACTGACTTAGTTTTTTTCTTTCAACAATTGCGCCCGAACGCCAACCTTTTCCATCTATAACTTGCTCGTTTGCAAGCACAGTTTCATCTATTGGATCCCAATTCACATAATTTTCTTTTCTGTAAACAAGTTTTTTTTCAAATAGCTCTAGAAAAAAAGCTTGTTGATGTTTGTAGTAATCTTTGTTGCAAGTTGAAATTTCTCTATCCCAATCTATGGAAAGACCTAATTTTTTTAATTGTGTCTTCATATTTAGGATGTTTGTTTCAGTCCATTTTTTTGGATCTAAATTATTTTGTTTAGCTGCATTTTCTGCAGGCATTCCAAACGAATCCCATCCCATTGGATGTAAAACGTTATATCCTTTTAGAAATTTATAGCGGGCAAGAACATCACCTATAGTATAATTTCTTACATGACCCATGTGAATTTTTCCAGATGGGTAAGGGAACATTTCAAGACAATAGAATTTTTTTTTTGAAGGATCCGTTTTTACTTTGAAGCTTTTATTTTTCTCCCAATAATTTTGCCATTTTGTCTCTATCGATTTGAAATTATATCTGTTCATAACTAATTACCAAATTGATTAATTAGTCACCACCTGACATTTGATAAGGTTTAAAATCTTTGTCTTTAATTTTTTTTTGATATACAGCAGCTTTAGCTAGTATTTGTTTGGTAATTTCTTTCTTAAGTTGTCCATCTTGTTTACTGATTTTACAATTATTAGCTGCAACACATTTTTTGTAAAATATATCAACATCGAGTGCATCTGACCTTACCTCATTACTTAAAAATCGAATAGTAATTTTAATAGACTCCTCAGCATTACCTTGTTCTGAATACCAATCAGTAATAATAATACCACCACTATAATTTGCAGAGGTTAAGGGCATAAAATCTAAAACGTCAAGGGAGGCTCTCCAAAGTCCATTTGAGCTTGCAAACTCAAAATTTGTACCTTTATTTCCAGCCATAGCGGTGCTCAAACGAAAACCTTTTCCTTCTTCTAAATTTTTTTTAACTCTCTCTCTAGGGTCAGGTGGATTTTTTCTTGCATCTCCAGTTTTGAAGAAACCCTTAGAACAAGATGTTAAAACAAAAATCATTAATACAATTAAAATAAGTTTTATATTTTGCAGAAAATTAAACATTTTGAGTTTTTAAAATGAAATTAGAATAAATATACATTTAAATGGTAAATAAAAAAAAAAATTAGTGCTTATTATGTTGTAAATTTGCAACACTTATCAATTAAATGTAAAAAAATAGGGAATTTTGGGGTTTTTGAGACATAGAATGATAATTTGCTTGTGTTTATTATTAATAATCAAACAAATCAAAGGAGTAATTAATTATGAACAATTTAAAGAAAATCGGATTATCAGCTTTAGCTGGTTCTTTAGCGACTTTCTCTGCACATGCTGCTGAATTTTCAGTAAGCGGTTCAGCTGGGATCACATTTGATGACCCAAACAGAGGTAAAGGTTCTAAAGGAAACAGCTTCTACATGGGTGATAGTCTTGGGTTTAACGCGAGTGGTGAAACAGATAACGGAGTTGGTGTTGCTGTTTACTACGAAATCGACGGTGGTGCACTAGATGATTACGACATGACTCTTTCAGGCGACTGGGGATCAATGAAGTTTCATGGTAAAGGTGGATCAACTGCGTTCGGTGCTGTTGACGATGTAACGCCAAATGCTTACGAAGAAGCTTGGGATATCGTTGATACAGATGGTGCTGCTACTTCAGGAGCTCCGACTGTAATCGGTGGTGGAAGTGGAACAAACATGTTCAAATACACTTCTCCAAGCGTTGGTGGAGCTACACTTACTGTTGCTTACACTGATAGTGGTAATGCTGATAAAACAGAAGATTCTTACATGGACTTCGCTATTGCAGTATCACCGGAAGCGTTTGAAGGTTTATCACTTGGATATGCAAGCTCTGATAACAATGTTGATGTAAGCAAAGATGCTAACAAAACTACTTATTATGCTAAATATGCAGTAGGTGGGTTAACATTTGGTATACAACAATCAGAACTAGATCATGACACTGCAAGTAGCAGTCAAGAGTCTACGGCATATGGTATTACTTATGCTGTAAACGATGATATGTCTATTGGTTACAGTTACCATGAGTTAGAGTTTGATACAGCTGCGTCTCTACAGGACCAGGAGTCAACTGGTATTTCTGCTTCATACACTATGGGTGGAATGACACTTGCTGGTGCTATGAACGAAGTGAACCAAATGGATGGTACGCCAACTAATGACTTTGAAGGTTATGAGTTCACATTATCATTTGCATTCTAATTAGTTTAGAAGACAAATTTATAGAAAAGGCCCCTAAAGAAAGGGGCCTTTTTTTTTACTTAAAATAAGAGATGCCAGCAATTCCAATAATTTTAAGTAATTTGATTTTTTTAATATTTTTTTTAGTAATGCCCCCTAATGCAACAACCTTTTTTTGTGTGAAATTATTAAGAATTTTAAATTTATTTAATCCCAAATAGTTTTTATTTTTTTTAAATAAGGATGATATAAAAATAACTTTAACTTTTTGTAATTCTTTAATTCTGATTTCTTTTAAATTGTGAGCAGATCCAATTACATCAAAATCTTTCATCCTAGAAAAGGATAAATGATTAAATTTTTTATTGAAAGAAGGCAAATACACACCATCTAATTTAAGTTTTAGTGCTAATTTAAAATCATTTGCTAAAAAAAATTTATTACCTCGCTTTTTTAGAAAATTTTTAAGTTTAAGAATTTTATTAATTTTTTTTTTTGCCGAGGAATAATTTCTATAAATAATTATAGTTGTTTTATTTTGTTTTTCTAAATTATTTGTATCAAGTGAATTTATAAAGTAATATTTATTTAATAATTTAAAATGCATCAGATTGTACAAAATTTAATCAATATTAAAGAAGAAATAAACCTATCTGATTTTAAAAATAATAAAACGCCAAAAATCATTGCTGTGTCAAAGACTTTTGGGATAGAAAAAATATTACCTCTGATTAAATACGGACATTTTGATTTTGGTGAAAATAAAGTTCAAGAAGCTGTGGAAAAATGGACTAACATTAAGATGCATGAAAATAAGCTGAAATTACATCTCATAGGAGGACTTCAAACAAATAAAGTAAAATTAGCAGTAAAACTCTTTGATTTTATTCATTCTGTAGATAGTGAAAAACTGGCAAAAAAAATATTTGAAGAAGAAAAAAAACAAAATAAAAAAGTAAAGATTTTTATTCAAGTAAATATTGGAGATGAAACACAAAAATTTGGTGTAAATAAATCCTCTGTTCCTCAATTATATTCTTTCTGTAAAACTCTCAATTTAGATGTTGTGGGGTTAATGTGTATACCACCAATCAATAAGTCTCCTGAAATTTTTTTTAGAGAAATGAATGTTTTGAAAAATAATTTAAATTTAGAGGAATTAAGTATGGGAATGTCCTCAGACTATTTAGATGCAGTAAAAAACTCTGCAACATACATTCGAATAGGATCTAAGATTTTTGGAAATAGGAATTAATAGATTTTAACTTTAGTTTTTTTGTTAATTAATTTTAACATAATCATAAAATCTTTTTTTTTTATTGCTATACATCCCGCTGTAGAATTATAATTTTTAGTTAAGTGTATAAATATACAGCTCCCTTTAAAACTGATCGGTTTTAAAAAATTATATTTTATTGGAATAATCAAATCATATTTATTGTCTTTTCGGAATAGCTTCTCACATTTAATTTTTTTTCTTACATCAATTAATTTATTGTATTTATTTCGATTTAGTGGGTCATCACACCAACCCATATTTTTAGTAATTTTGATACATTTTAGTTTTGTTCTTGGTTTTGTTATTCTATCTTGTCTATAATATAGGTTCTCAATAGAAAAAGTGCCTATAGGTGTTTTTTTGTCCCCTTCCTTTTTTTTTTTACTTTTTCCGTTTTTACCAAAACAACACCTAAAATTAAAATCATCAATTTTAAGTGTATATTTATTTTTTAGATGAATTATCATAATGTGTGTTTATATGAATAATCATAATCTTTTTATTTATGAGATTGATGAATTATATAAGATTCTTGTTGAAATTAAAAAAGATATAAATCTTAATTTTGAAAAAGCTAGTATAAAACAATTACGTGAGATTAATTTGAAAACTGGTTCTTTAATACTTACAAGAAAATTGATACCAGGATTAGATAATCAAATTATTTTTGATAAGTTTCCAATATCAGTTTTTAAATTATTAGAAAAAATAAATATCGAATTTATCAAGAAAAGTTTTCATGAAAAATCAGAGATTCTCGTTGGAAAATATAAATTTAATTTGAATTCACGTGAAATGTTTTTTGAAAAAAATAAATTAAAACTTACTGAAAAAGAAATTAGTTCAATAATGTACCTTTTCAAAGTCACAAAAGCGGTTAGTGTTCAAGAATTACAATCAAAAGTTTGGGGATATCAATCTCAATTAGAAACTCACACTGTGGAAACTCATATTTATAGATTAAGAAAAAAGATTTTAAAAGTTTTTGGTGATAAGAATTTTATTGTAAGTAATAAAAATGGTTACGAAATCAAAAAAAAATAAATTTGCAAAAGAATTATTTACTAAAAAGTATAAGCCTCGTGTTATTAAGCCAAAAAAGGGCAAGGGGAGTTTTAAACGATTAAAAAAATAAAAAAAATTATAATTTTTTCCAATTTTCATAGCTTGGTATAAGATGCTCTAATAGATTAGAGTCCTTGCTGAGAAAAGTAATGTCACCTGAAATTGATATTCGTTCATTATTAGATTTATTTCTCTCAGTACCATGAAGTGTCTTAGATGGAAAAATTACAATATCGTTCTCTTTAACTTCGACAGAAACTCTAGGCGCAGTAGATATTGACATTTGTTTAATAATTTTTTTTTCAATTGCAGTTTTCGATTTGAATAAACCAGGAATAAATTCGTTTCTAAAAACTTCATCTTGAAGAACAAATTTTGAGTCCTCTGGATTTTTCTTCAAATAATACGCAAAAGATAAATGAGATTGTAAATGTTTATGATTATTAATTGCTTCTTTTCCATTAGAAATCGTTGCCCAAGATCTTTGAATAAAAGGTTCCACTTGCTTTGTATCTATTTTTAAAAAATCTAAATATAAATCTATTTTTTTTCTTAATTCTGAAAAAAAAATATCGAATTTTGGATTTTTATGAATAAATTCATGACCTTGAGTATCACCAGTCCAAGAATCATTATTTTCTTTATAACTAAGATTTTGTGAATTATTTTTCATATCTCTTACTTCATCAACAAGAGAGGCTTTTTTTTCTTTACCTAAGTCAATTTGGTCCTGAAATATTGATAGAGGGAAAAAATTTAGAATTTTCATTTTAATCTTGCACCAAATTGTTGAATTATTTTAGAGGACATTTCTGTACCATTAACTAATGAGTTTTTAACATTCATATTGTTAATTATACCATGCAAATAACCTGCAGCAAATAAATCTCCCGCTCCTGTAAGATCAACAATTTTTAAATTTTTTTTTGCAGGACATTCTTGAACATCATTATTATTGATGGAAATTGCACCTTCTTCTCCTCGTGTAATTACCACATTACTTTGGAGATTTTTAGAAAAAGTAATAACATCACTAAAAGATTTACAATTTATCAAAGACATAATTTCCTGCTCATTTGCAAATAATATATCTATCTTATTTTTAACTAGTTCTAAAAATTGTTTCTTGTGTCTCTCTACACAAAATAAATCTGATAAAGACATAACAACTTTATTTGAACAACTAATTGCTTTTTCAAATGCTTTTCTGGGCTCACCCTCATCCCATAAATAACCTTCTAAAAAAATTAATTCACTTTTTTTGATTGTATTTTCATCCAGATCATTTTCATTTATTTTTCCTGCAGTACCTAAAAAAGTACACATCGTCCTCTCAGAATCTGGTGTAACCAATATTAAACAAGTTCCTGTTGGAAGATTTTCTTTTTTCTTATTATAAAAGTATTTAACATTTTCTTTTTTTAATCCTTCCTCGTACTTCAAACCAAAATCATCATCTGATATTTTTCCAATAAAACCAACCTCATTTTTAAGTTGTGATAAACCTACTATTGAGTTTGCAACAGAACCACCAGAAATAGATTTTTCAATTTTCAAATCTTTTAAAAGATTTTTGAACTCTATACTATCAAAAAATAATTTCATTGTGCCTTTTGTTAAATTATTTTTTAAAATAAAGTTATCATCAACTTTACAAATCACATCAACTATGGCGTTTCCAATACCAAGTACTTTCATATTATGCTTTTAAAGTTTTAATTGGTTTTTTTCTTTTAGGATAGCAACTGGTACAAATTTTACAAGTTACTCCATAACACTCTCTTGCTTTACAATACTCTCTTCCGTAATAAATGATTTGAAGATGAAGTTTATTCCAACTTTTTTTAGGAAATAATCTTTTAAGATCTTTTTCAGTTTGAATAACATTTTTACCATCTGTTAAGCCCCACCTTTGAGCTAATCTATGTATATGTGTGTCAATTGGAAATGCTGGATATCCGAAACCTTGTGACATGACAACACTAGCTGTTTTGTGACCAACGCCCGGTAAGCGCTCTAATTCTTCAAACGTTTTAGGAACTTTACCATTGTGTTTTTCTATTAATAATTTTGATAGGTTGTAGATACTCTTTGCCTTAATTCTAAAAATACCAATTTTTTTAATTAATTTCTCAATTTTTTTTCTTCCTAATTTTACAAAATGTTTTGGTTTATAATATTTTGGATAAATATCCTTAGTGACATTATTTACATTTACGTCTGTGCATTGCGCTGAAAGTAGAACAGAAATCAAAAGAGTAAAAACATTTCTACTCTTCAACGGAACATATATAGAAGGATAAGTTTTATTTAAAATTTTAAAGACTATCTTAGCTCTTTGAATTTCATTCATTAATTGAAATTCATTAAATCTCTCATTGAATAAAGACCTGATTTTTTATTGAAAAGCCATTTTGCTGCTGTTAACGCACCTTCAGAGTAAAGAGCTCTATCAAAAGCTTCATGATTTAAAGTAATTATTTCTTTACCACTCGAAAATTTTACCTCATGTTCTCCAATAACCTCTCCTTTTCTAATAGAATTAAAATTTATTTTTTCACTATAAGGAAAATTTTTTTTGTTTAAAAATTTCTTTCCTAATAAATTATCAAAATCTTTTTTCTGTCCAATTGCAATTCCTTTGCCAAGCATTAATGCTGTACCTGAAGGATAATCTTTTTTATGTTTATGGTGAGTTTCAAAAACTTTGCTTAAAAATTTTTTTCCCAATGCGCCTGAGGCTATTTCAGTTAAATACACTAAGAGATTAATGCCTAAACTCATATTACCTGCTTTTAAAATTGGTATTCTTTTTGAATATTTTTTGATTAGATTTTCTTGCTTTCTATTAAAACCAGTAGTCCCGATTACAACTTTTTTTTTTAGTTTTTTAGCTATTTTGAGTATCTCAAGTGTGCAACTCGGTATAGTAAAATCAACAATCACGTCAGTTTTTTTAAAAGCTTTTTCTGAATTTAACTCTAATTTAACCCCGTTAATTTTTTTATTTATTAATATATTTTCTGTAAGTGTAACTAACTTAAAATTAATATTTTTTTTTGATGATTTTATAAGTTGCTGTCCCATTCTACCCATGCAACCCGTAATCGCTAAATTTATTTTTTTCATAATTTCTTATTTCATTTACTCAATTTATTTTCAAACTCTTTTTTTAATTTTTTAACAACATTTTCCCAAGAAAAATTTTTACGAACAATGTTACTTCTAATCTGTTTTTGATCATCAGTTTTACCTATAATTGTCTCTAAAATTTCAATTAAAGAATTTGTTTTTGGGCTAAGGTAAATATTGTTATTTAAATTTTGCTCCCTACTTTCAATCTTAAAACCCATGCATTCATAAAAATAGTCGTCAGTAGGTCCACCATCTGTTACAACTATTTGTGTTCCACAAGCAGCGGCTTCAAGTGGTGGAAGATTAAAACCCTCGGCTTTATATGGTGAAACGTAACAATCCGTAATTGAGTAAATATCTCGTAACTGGCTAAAATTTAAATTTTCGGAAATAATAATGATATCATTTAACATTTGCTCATTAAAAATTTTATACTTTTGATTAAATTTTGAGTTCTCCATATTTCTAATTGGTGAGTTAGCTTTTCGATTATATAAATTACTTTGATCTTTTAGAATAAGCTTAAGATTTTTATTTTTCTTTTTTAAAATTCCATATGCTGCAATTACATCCTCAACACCTTTATTTTGTGTCATTGCACCAACATTTGTTAAAACAAATTCATCAGACTTAATTTTGTATTTATTTCTAACATCCTTTTTTTTATCATCAGAAATTAAATAAAAAGTATTTAAATCAATTCCATGAGGAACAACAACAACTTGATCATTCCTAAAACCAGATGTGAGAAAAATTTCTTTGGACCAATTGGATGGAGTATGTATAAAAAAATTTTTTTCATTACTTAGCGCGATTGGATCATTACAGGTGTAATCTGTCTTAGCTAAATTTTTATATTCTGTGGTAGCAAATACGAAAATTATTTTAGAATTAAATTTTTTACTAAAATTAAATGGATATGAAATTCTGTAAGTTATATCGTAATTAATATGATTTGATGGTGGTTGTATTTTATTAATTTTATTTTTTATCTCATCTATTAAACCGCTATCATTTTTTTTTGAAGTCCAATTTTCATTATAAAAAGGGATGTCTTTGAAAAATATATTTGATGATTTGATCAGTTCATTGATTTGCCACTGGTTTACAAGGGCGTATGAGTGATTTATATTTCGCCATCCTTCTATAAGAATATTCATTTTGATTGTTTTATAATTTATACTTAAAAGATAAAAAAAGAAATTATCACAATGGATAGAACAATTATAGACCAAATAACTAAATTTTTAATAAATCTTTTTGATTTTGAGTTTGATCTCAAAAATTCAGGAAGTACCAAAAATAAAACTGCTATTAAAAAAATAGCTGGAACTATCTCTTCTAATCCCATTTTTTAACCATTCCAAAAACTTTTTGCTTTTTGGAAGAATTTCTTAATACTTGGATTTGATTTTTCATTTTCAATTTTTCTAAATCGTTCTAATAAATCTTTTTGTTCTTTGTTTAAAAATACTGGTACTTCAGTTTTAACTTGAACATACAAGTCACCAAAATCACCCCTTCTCATAAAAGGCATACCTTTACCTTTTAATCTAAATTGTTTACCATCTTGGGTTCCATCTGGTATTTTAATTTTAGCTTTTTTTCCATCAATTGTAGGTATTTCAATTGTTGTACCAAGGGCAGCATCTGCAATTGAAATTGGAAACTCAAAAAATAAATTTACATCAGATCTTTTAAATAATTCATGAGATTTAACATTTATAAATAAATATAAATCACCACTAGTACCCCCTCTAGTCCCAGCCTCACCTTTTCCGGCAAGTCTTATTCTCGTCCCATCATCTACACCTTTAGGTATTGTTACAGATACTCTTTTGTTTGTTTGTTTATTACCCTGTCCATTACAATCTCCACATGGGTTGGTTATTTCTTCACCACTCCCTGCACACTGAGGACAAGTTTGTTGAACTGTAAAGAAACCTTGATTAGATCTAACTCTTCCATTTCCTCCACAATAGGTGCACCTGTCTGGACTTGAGCCTGGTTTAGAACCACTTCCTTTGCAGGTGTTACACTTTTCAGAAGTAGAGAATTGGATATTTTGTTTTTTACCAGTGTATGCCTCCTCTAGTGTAATTGATAAATCGTATCTTAGATCTGAACCTCGGTTATTTGAGCTTCTTCTTGAACTTCTTCTGCCTCCACCACCAAAGTCTCCAAAAAAATCCTCGAAAATATCAGAGAAATCAGCACCACTAAAACCTCCAAAACCTCCGAAACCACCTCTACCACCGCCACCATTTTCAAATGCAGCGTGGCCAAAGTTATCATAGTTTTCTTTTTTTGATTTATCAGAGAGGACACCATAAGCCTCACTGGCTTCTTTAAATTTATCTTCTGCAGATTTATCCCCAGGATTTTTGTCAGGGTGATATTTTACGGCTAATTTTCTGTAGGCTGATTTTAGTTCATCAGGGCTTGCGCTTTTACTTACTCCTAAGACATCATAATAATCTCTTTTAGCCATGTATATAACCTGGACAAATAGATGTCAGTTAAGCGCTTTTTTCTTTATTCTCGTCTTTTACTTCCTCAAAGTCCGCATCAACAACATTATCGTCTTTCTTTCCCTTTTCATCATTTCCATCATCTTTACTAGAATCTGGTTTTGTGCTTTGTTGTGACTTGTAAATAGCCTCTCCTAGTTTCATTGAAGCTTGTACTAATGCCTCTGTCTTCTTCTTAATGTCCTCAATATCTTCACCTTTAAGAGATTCCTTTAATGCATTTGACCCATCTTCAATTGCTTTTTTCTCAGCATCTGAAACTTTAGATCCATGCTCTTTTAGATTTTTTTCAGTTGAATGAATTAGAGTATCTGCCTGATTTCTAACATCAACTGACTCTCTTTTTTTTTTGTCTGCTTCTTTATTGGCTTCAGCATCTTTTACCATTTTTTCAATTTCCTCATCACTTAATCCACCAGAGGCTTGAATTTGAATTTTTTGTTCTTTGCCAGTACCTTTGTCTTTTGCAGACACATTTACAATTCCATTAGCGTCTATATCAAAAGTGACTTCAATTTGAGGAACTCCTCTTGGAGCTGGAGCAATACCAACTAGTTCAAAATTACCAAGTAATTTATTATCTGTTGCCATTTCTCTTTCACCCTGAAGAACACGTATTGAGACGGCTGGTTGGTTATCTTCAGCAGTAGAAAATACCTGACTTTTTTTTGTAGGAATTGTTGTATTTTTTTCTATAAGTTTTGTAGATACACCGCCTAGAGTTTCAATTCCTAGAGATAATGGTGTTACATCTAATAAAAGAACATCTTTTACGTCACCTTGTAAAACACCAGCTTGTATTGCAGCACCCATTGCAACCACTTCATCTGGATTAACACTTTTGTTTGGTTCTTTACCAAAGAAATTTTTTACCTCAGAAATGACTTTTGGCATTCTAGTCATACCTCCGACCATTACCACTTCATCAACATCGCTAGCTGAAATTCCAGCATCTTTCAAAGCAGTTTTACATGGTGGAATAGTTTTAGCGATTAAGTCCTCAACCAAAGCTTCTAATTTGGCTCTAGTCATTTTTAAATTAATATGTTTGGGACCAGTTTTGTCAGCAGTTATAAATGGTAAATTAATATCTGTTTGTTCAGCTGCTGAAAGTTCAATTTTTGCTTTTTCAGCTGCCTCTTTTAATCTTTGTAATGCTAACTTATCAGTTTTTAAATCAATACCACTATCTTTCTTGAACTCAGAAATTAAATATTCCACAACAGCGTTGTCAAAATCTTCTCCACCTAAAAAGGTGTCACCATTTGTAGATTTTACTTCAAAAACTCCATCACCTAATTCAAGAATAGACACATCAAAGGTTCCACCACCTAAATCATAAACTGCAATTTTTTTATTTTGTTTCTTATCCAAACCATAGGCTAGTGAAGCTGCAGTTGGTTCATTGATAATTCTTAAAACTTCTAACCCAGCTATTTTTCCAGCATCTTTGGTAGCTTGTCTTTGTGCATCATTAAAATATGCAGGGACAGTTATTACCGCTTTTGTAACAGCTTGACCTAAATATTTTTCAGCAGTCTCTTTCATTTTTTGGAGAATAAAAGCAGAAATTTGTGAAGGCGAATATTTTTCTCCTTTCGCTTCAATCCATGCGTCACCTTTTTCAGAATTTACAATCTTGAAAGGAGCAGCCTCGATATCTTTTTTAACAGTTGGGTCCTCAAAATTTCTACCAATTAATCTTTTAACTGCAAAAATTGTGTTCTCAGGATTTGTTACTGCTTGTCTTTTAGCAGGTTGTCCTATTAATTTTTCTTTTTCTTCAGTAAAAGCAACTACTGAAGGTGTCGTTCTTGCACCCTCTGCATTTTCCAAAACTTTTGCCTGGCTTCCTTCCATAATAGCCACACAAGAGTTTGTTGTTCCTAAATCTATTCCAATTATTTTGCTCATATCAGTTATTTGTTATTCTCATATAGGGTTGAAATTGAATTCTACAAGTTCATTTAAAGATTATTTATCTCCTGAATTTTCTTTATTTTCCTCATTTTTTTCCTCTTTTTTTTCACTTTTTTTTGCTACGCCCACTAGAGCTGGTCTCAACAATCTATCTTTAATTGTGAAACCTTTTTGTATTTCTTGAACAATTGTTCCGGGTTCTTTTTGATCATCCTCAATTTCAATCATTGCTTGATGAAAGTTCGGATCTAATTTTTTGTCGAGACATTCAATAGGCT
>CACDQT010000011.1 GCA_902554995.1 uncultured Pelagibacteraceae bacterium
GATGTAAAGAGAGGTTTTGCTAGAAACTTTTTGATAGCGAATAAAAAAGCTTTATATGCTTCAAAAGAAAATATAAATCAAGTTGAAAAAATAAAGACACAACTTTCCAAAAAAGATAATGAAAAAAAACTAGAAGCAAAAAAAATAGCAGAAAAAATAAATAAAAAAGAGTTTATTGTGAAAAAACTTTCGACTGAAAATAAAGAGCTATATGGTTCGGTCAAGCCTACAGAAATTTCCAAACTTATTAAAGAAAATGAAAAAATAGATATAACACCATCAATGATTCAACCAATTAAAGAAATTAAATCTCTTGGAAAATTTAAAGTAAAAATATCTTTACACTCTGAGATTGATGCAGAGATACATATCGTGGTTGAGTCAGCTGAGACCATTCAATAATTATACAATTTTTTCCCCAGTTAATATTTTAAATTCATTTTAATATAAATTAGCCTAAAATAAGCTGTGGAAAAAAATCTTACAATCGTTCAAAATAATTTTACAGAATTACCAAATAATATTGAAGCTGAGCAGGCAGTAATTGGTTCTATACTTGTTTCAAATGAAATTTTCGACGAAATTAATATAATCATAACTAGTAATAACTTTTATGATCCAATGCATCAAAAAATTTTTGGAGCAATAGAGAGCTTAATTTACAAAGGATTGTTAGCTAACCCCATAACTTTAAAAAATTATTTTGAAAATGAAAAAGATGAACTAAATGTCCCAGAGTATTTAGTTAAGATTACGAAATTTTCAACTTCCGTGAGACAGGCTATAGAATATTCAAAAATTATCTATGATATGTTTGTACGACGTGAGTTAATAAAGATTTCTGAACAAACTATTGATGATGCTAAGTTAGGAGATCTTAATGCAAGTGGACAACAAATAATTGAAAACTCAGAAAAAGAATTATTTAAATTAGCTGAGAAAGGATCTTTTAGCTCCTCTTTTATAAAATTTGATAAGGCGCTAAAAGATACAATTGATATGGCTTCTGCAGCTTATAAGAATGACGAGGGAATTGTCGGAGTTCCAACTGGACTAAGAGATTTAGACGATAGATTGGGAGGACTACACAAATCTGACTTGATTATAATCGCTGGAAGACCTGGAATGGGAAAAACAGCGCTAGCTACTAACATCGCTTTTAATGCAGCTCAAAAGTTACAAGAAAGTGGTAAGAAATCATCTATTGCTTTTTTTTCATTAGAGATGTCATCTGAACAATTATCTACTAGAATTCTGGCAGAACAATCTAGAATTAAATCAAATGATATAAGAAGAGGTAAAATTTCAGATGAACAGTTTGACAAATTTATAGAGACTTCAAAAAATATATCCGAACTTCCATTGTATATTGACGAAACACCAGCAATAACAATTGCAGCAATGAGTAATCGAGCACGAAGAATAAAAAGGACACATGGTCTTGATATGATTATTGTTGATTACATTCAGTTAATGAGAGGAACATTAAATTATAGAGATGGACGTGTTCAAGAAGTATCAGAAATTACTCAAGGTTTAAAAGCGATTGCTAAAGAATTATCAATACCTGTAGTTGCTCTTTCACAATTATCAAGACAAGTAGAACAGAGAGATAATAAAAAACCCCAATTATCTGATTTAAGAGAATCCGGCTCGATAGAGCAAGACGCAGATGTAGTAATGTTTGTATATAGAGAATCTTATTATCTAGAAAATAAAGAACCAAAACCAGCAACTGTAGAACATGCTGAATGGCAAGCAAAGATGAATGAAGTATCTAATCTGGCAGAATTAATTATTGGCAAACAAAGACATGGTCCAACCGGAAATGTATTTTTAGAATTTGAGGCAATGTTTACTAAATTTAAAGATACTCAAATTAACTAAATTCCAATATAAAAGGGTAAGATGATTGCCCAATTTTATCAAAATATAATTCTAAAAAATCCAAAGGCGATATTGATATTTTTGGTCATGGCCTTATTTACTTTTGGCTATTATTCCAAAGATTTTAAATTAGACGCCTCATCAGAAACACTGCTAATTGAGGGAGATCCAGACCTTGAATATCTTAAAGAAATTACAAATAGGTACGGTTCAAAGGAATTTTTAATATTAACTTATACCCCTAACGAAAAGATGATCTCTGATGTTTCTATAAACAACCTTCTTAGTTTAAAATATAAAATTCAAAGTTTAAATTGGGTTCATAGTGTTATTACTCTCTTAGATATTCCTTTATTAAATAATTCGGATGCACCTCTGCAAGAGAGATTAGAAAATTTTAAGACTTTAAAAGATGAGGACATAGATAAAGAAAGAGGGTTTAATGAGATTTTAAGTAGCCCCGTATTTAGAAATTTTGTTATTAGTGAGGATGGAAAAACCTCTGGAATTATAGTTTATATAAAAAATAAAAAACTAATAGACAATATTTCAACTAAAACAAAAGAAGAAATTGAAGCTCATAAAGACTTAATAAAAAAACAAAATCATCAAAATATTCTTGAAATAAGAGATGTGATTAAAAGTTACAATAATATTGGAAAAATAAATCTAGGGGGGATTCCTATGATTGCCGACGATATGATGACATTTATTAAAAGTGATATAGTGGTTTTTGGATTAGGTGTTTTATTATTTATTATCGCAACATTATGGTTTGTATTTAGAAAACTAATTTGGATTATTGTTCCCATAAGTAGTTGTTTTTTTTCAGTAATAATCATGACAGGCTTGCTTGGGTTATTAGGGTGGAAAGTTACAGTTATTTCATCAAACTTCATTGCATTAATGTTAATTTTAACAATGGCAATGAATATTCACATGAGCACAAGATTTTTACAAATTAAAGAAATTCATCCAAATAAAAAAATTATAGAGCTTGTTACTTTAACAACTAATAAAATGTTTTGGCCAATTTTATATACTGCTTTAACAACTATAATTGCTTTTTTATCTTTAATCTTTAGTGAAATAAAACCAATTATTGATTTTGGTTGGATGATGACCTTGGGTTTGATTACATCATTTGTTGTTACCTTTACATTGCTTCCATCTCTAATTAACTTTATGCCGAAAGAGAAAATATTTATGAAAAAACAGGAAGATTCAAAAATTACCTCTTTCTTTGCCCAAATTTCCCAAAATAATCACAAAACAATTTTTACCCTTACTATCGTAGTTATCATTTTTAGTTTAATCGGTATAAGCAGACTAGAAGTTGAAAATAGTTTCATTAATTATTTCAGTAAAAAAACTGAGATCTATAAAGGTATGAAACTTATAGACGAAAAATTAGGTGGAACAACTCCGCTTGAAGTAATTTTAAAGTTTCCAAAGAAAGAAAATAAAAAAACTGATGATGATGATGATTTTGAAGATTGGGGAGATGAAGAAAATGAGAATGATGATAAATACTGGTTTACCAAAGATAAAATAGATATAATTTCCTCTGTTCATAACTATCTAGATGATTTGCCACAAGTCGGAAAAGTTTTATCTTTTTCATCAATAATCGATGTAGCAACAATGCTAAATAATAATAAGCCTTTGGGAACATTAGAAATGGGTGTCCTTTATTCAAAAATACCTGAAAGTATCAAAACTGAAATAATTGATCCATATATTTCTATAAAAGATAACGAAGCAAGAATTAATTTAAGGATTATCGATTCCCAAGAAAATTTAAGGAGAAACGACCTCATAAAAAAAATTAACTATGACTTAAAAAATAAGCTGGGTTTAAAAGAAGGTGAGTTCAAACTTGGCGGTGTTTTAATTTTATTTAATAACTTACTCCAAAGTCTTTTCAAATCTCAAATACTAACTTTAGGTTTAGTGATGATAGGAATATTTGGCATGTTTGTAGTCTTATTCAAAAATATTAAACTTGCTCTAATAGGTGTAATTCCAAATTTTATAGCAGCTTTTTTTATATTAGGAATAATAGGTTTACTTGGTATTCCATTGGACATGATGACAATCACAATAGCCGCAATTACAATTGGAATAGCTGTTGATAATAGTATTCATTATATTTATAGGTTTAAGGAAGAATTTAATACCTCAAAAGATTATAATAAAACTCTAATTTTATGCCACTCCACAGTAGGTAAAGCAATTTTAAATACCTCTATAACAATAGTTTTTGGGTTTTCGATATTAGTCTTATCAAAATTTATACCCACAATTTATTTTGGTATTTTTACTGGACTAGCAATGTTATTAGCTATGGTCTCAGTTTTAACTTTGCTTCCTTCTTTGATTTTATTGATTAAACCCTTTAATAAATAATTAGATGCAAGATTTTGTTGTAGATTTTTATAAAACTACAAATGTTTTAGACATTGTGTATTTAGTAATTACAATTTTTACATTAATTGGAGGTTACAGAAAAGGTTTTGTTTTAAGTATTCTATCAATGGCTAAATGGTTTCTAGCCTATATAATTACATTGATATTATTCCCTAAAGCAAAACCTTATTTGAAGGGCGTAATTGATAACGAGTATGTTCTAGATATAGTTTTAGGCGTTACGATATTTGTAATCGTTATATTTTTAATTTTAATCATTAACAGAGGTATCAGAAAAGCTGTCCGATTCACTGGCCTTGGAAGTTTAGATACAATATTTGGATTCTTTTTTGGATTTGTCAAAGCTTATATTATCTCTGTATGTATCTTCTCAGGTGTACACATTGTATATAATTACGATAAATGGCCAGTAAATTTAAGTAAATCATTAATCTTTCCATATTTAGAAAAAGGTAGTAATTATTTATTAGAAAAATTTCCTGATGAAAAAACATATCAAAAATCTAAGGAGAAAATTGAAAATATTTGATCCTAAGCTTAAAGAGGAGTGTGGTATATTTGGAATAAGTAATACTAAGGATGCTTCTGCACTGACTGCCTTAGGGCTTCATGCTCTCCAACATAGAGGTCAAGAAGGATGCGGTATAGTTACCTTTGATGGTAAACAATATTTTTCTGAAAAAAGATTTGGTTTAGTAGGCGATAATTTTAATAAAGAAAAAATATTAAAAAAACTTCAAGGAGATTATGCTATTGGACATAATAGATATAGTACAACAGGTGAAAATACTCTTAGAAACATTCAGCCTTTCTTTGCTGACACTAATGCTGGAGGGATCGGTGTAGCTCATAACGGAAATTTAACCAATTCTATTTCTTTAAGAAAAAAATTAGTAGATGAAGGTGCAATTTTCTACACAACATCTGATACAGAAACAATAGTTCAATTAATTGCTAAGTCAAAACGGGCAAAAACAATAGATAAAATTGTTGATGCAATTTTTCAAATACAAGGTGGATACGCTTTAGTAATGTTAACTCAAACTTCATTAGTAGGTGTTAGAGATCCTTTTGGTATTAGACCCTTGGTAATTGGAAAATTAAAAAATAGTTATGTCCTGGCATCTGAAACATGTGCTTTAGATATAATTGGTGCAAAATTCATACGAGAAGTTGAAAATGGTGAAATTGTCTTGATTGAAAATAACGAATTAAAAAGTATTAAACCATTTCCGCCAAGAAAAGTTAGACCTTGTGTTTTTGAATATATTTATTTTGCAAGACCAGATAGCATGCTTGATGGAAAAACTGCATACGAGCATAGAAAGAATCTTGGCTCGGAACTCGCAAAAGAAAATGATGTAGATGCTGATATTGTTGTGCCAGTACCTGATTCTGGAAATGCAGCAGCTTTAGGTTTTGCACAATCCCTGAACGTAAAATTTGAGCTTGGTTTAGTCAGAAATCATTATGTGGGAAGAACTTTCATTGAACCGAGTCAGAAGATCAGAAGTTTGGGTGTTAAATTAAAATTAAATGCTAATCAATCAACTATTCAAGGCAAAAAAATAATTTTAGTAGATGACTCACTGGTAAGAGGTACCACATCCCATAAAATAGTTAAAATGCTATATGATGCTGGCGCAAAAGAGGTTCATGTTAGAATTGCCTGTCCAGAAATTAAATTTCCTGATTTTTATGGAGTTGACACACCAACCAAAAAAGAATTACTTGCGGCGAATAAAAGTAACTCAGAAATCTGTGTGTATATAGGTGCAAAATCTTTAAAATTTTTGTCAGTAAATGGAATGTATCGCGCAATAGGTTTTGATGGAAGAAACGAAAGTTATCCTCAATTAACTGATCATTATTTTACTGGAGACTATCCTGTTAAACCTATCGATGAACTTGGTGATAGTAAAATCACTCAATTATCATTATTAAATACTGCATCAAATAATTAAATGAAAAAAGTAAGTTTTACTGAGATGAAAAATGGCACTAAAGAGGATTATCTTTTTTTAGATAAACATGAAAAAGATTTTGCCAACAAAACTGCTGATAGAATATTAAAATTTATGTCTGGACTAACAGAAACTTTAGAAGGTTATCAGGTATCAAGACTTGAACACTCACTTCAAAGTGCTACGAGAGCTCATAGAAATGGTGAAAGCGAGGAGATGGTTGTAGCTTGCCTGTTGCATGATATCGGTGATGAATTAGCACCGATGAATCATTCCGAGTATGCCGCTTCAATTTTAAAGCCCTATGTATCAGAAAAAACTCATTGGATAATTGAAAAACATGGAGAATTTCAAATGTATTATTATGCACATCATTTAGGTGGTGATAAAAACAAAAGAGATAAATATAAAGATCATAAATATTATCAAGATACAATAGATTTTTGCGAAAAATATGATCAAAATTCTTTTGATCCTAAATATGAGTCTTTACCATTAGAGTTTTTCGAACCAATTGTAAAAAAAATATTTTCTAGAAAACCATACTCTTCTCTAAAGAATAATTAAAAATAAAATTTATATCTATGATTACAAAAAAAGAGCAAATAATTGAATATTTCAAGTCTGGAATTAAAAACAAAAAAGGATTTAAAATTGGTATCGAGCATGAGAAATTTCTATTTAATAGCCAAAATAATAAGAGAATTGATTATCAAAAAATAAAAGAGATGTTCTCAGCTCTACTTGAATTTGGATGGAATCCTGTATTAGAAAACGACAATATTATTGCTTTAAATAAGGGGGGTAAAAATATTACTCTTGAGCCAGGTAATCAAATTGAATTATCTGGTGATAAACTTTCTAATATTCATGAAGCATGTGCAGAGTCTTATGATTACTTATTTGAATTAAAACAAGTCACAAAAAAACTTAATATTAAAATTGTAAGTGCAGGTTTCGATCCAATATCAAAATTAGATGAGATCCCCAATAACCCTAAAAAAAGATACAAACTTATGACAAGAGATATGCCTTTAGGGGGAGAATTAAGTCTTGATATGATGTACCGAACCTGTGGAACGCAGTTAAATTTAGATTACTGTTCAGAAGAAGATTTTAAAAAAAAATTTAAGATAGTTAATTCTTTAGTACCTATTTCAATTGCTTTATTCGCTAATTCATCAATAGTTGAGAAGAAAAAAAGTAATTATTTATCGTACCGATCGAAAGTATGGCAGAATACTTCTCGAGGTGGTTTGCCTAAATTGTTCCTTGAAGACTTTGATTTTGAAAAATATGCAGATTTTATTATTAATTTTCCAATTCTATTTGTACAACAAAAAGAAAATTATTTTTCAGGTATAAAATACAATTTTAGTGATTTCATGTCAGGAAATATTAAAGAAATAAATAATCGCCTGCCAGATGAAAATGATTTATCAATTCATTTAAGTACAATTTTTACGGAGAATAGACTTAAAAAATATATTGAGTTAAGATCAATGGATACTTGTGGTTGGGATTGTCTATGTGCAGGCCCAGCATTTAACGTTGGAATGTTATATGGAAATTTAGATGAAGTTTATGAATTAATTTCTAGTTGGGATAAAGATAAAATTATAAATGCATATTTAGAAGCGCCACAAAAAGGTTTTAATACCCAGCTTATGGGGAAAGACCTGCTTTATTGGTCTTCAGAATTATTAGATTTATCTAAAAAGGGATTAGAAAAGAGAGATATAGTCCATAAAAGTGGAAAAAACGAGACCATATTTTTAAATCATTTACAAAAAGTGATTGATAATAAAACTACAAATGCACATCATATGATTATTAAATTTTCTAAAGATGAAGATTTAACTGAATTATATGACAAATAAAATTATTGCTATCCAGGGAAATCATCCTTCTAAACTTAACCCTTTAACCGATACCAGTATTTTTTTAGCTCATGAAATACAAAAGAAAAATTACAAAATTTTCTATTATGACCCAAAAGATTTATCTATCATTAATTTTAAAGTAATTGCTAAAGGATTCTTTGTCAAATTTGATTATAGAAAGAAAAAGTTTTTTGAAATCTTAAAAAAACAAAAACTAGAGCTAATTAAGTGTAAATATTTACTTATTCGCCAAGATCCACCTTTCAATTTAGAATATATTTGTTCAACTCTTATTTTAGATAAAATAAAAAAAAGGGTTAAAGTTATTAATGATCCAACAGCAATAAGAAATGTATCTGAAAAACTTTTTTCCACAAAATATCAAAAATTTATGCCTGATACTATTTTTTCACAAAATATTGATGAAATTAGAAAGTTTTTTAAAAAACATAAAAAAGTGATAGTAAAACCTATCAATAGCTATAGTGGAAACAATATATATTTATTGATCAAGTTTAATCTAAAATTTTTTCAAAAATTTATTAAAAAACACAGTCATATTATGTGTCAAAAATATTTACCTAAGATCAAAGAGGGAGATAAGAGAGTTTTTTTGATAAATGGTAAAGTTTGTGGCGCAATATCAAGAATTCCAAAAAAAGGCTCATTTTTAAGTAATTTAAGCAAAGGTGCAAAACCAATAAATGTAAAATTAACTAATAAAGAAATGAAAATATCAAAATTGATTAGTAAAGATTTAAAAAAAGATAAAATTTTCTTTGCTGGGATTGACTTTATAGATGAGCAACTCAATGGTGACATAAATGTTACATCACCTACCGGATTAAAAACTTTCTACGATCTTTCAAAAACAAATTTAGCCTCAACTTTCTGGAAAGAATTAAAAGCGTGAAAAATCTTACAGACCAACAAAAGGGATCGTTATTGGCCTTTGTTGCGGTAATGTTTATTACACCAGACTCACTATTTATAAGGCTTTCAAATGTAGATACTTGGGGTTTAGTTTTTTATAGGGGAATTATTCCTTTTATAACGGTTTTGTTAGGTATGTTAATTATTTATAAGTTAAATTTCTTTAAGATACTTTTCACTAGTGGTTATCATGGAATATTTTATGTAATTACATTTAGTGTAACCAATATAACTTTTGTTGTTTCTATTCAAAATACAAATGTTGCCAATACCTTAGTTATGATAGCGACTGCCCCAATGTTATCAGCTATTCTTGGAGCAATATTTCTAAAAGAACCACCTGATAAAAAAACTTGGATTTCTATAATAATTACTTTTTTAGCAATAATATATATTTTCTATGACTCTTTGAAGTTAGGTAATTTTTATGGAGATGTTTTAGGATTTATTACTGCGATAGGTTTAGCGGTTGGAGCAGTTATAATTAGATCCGCTAAAACTAAAAATTTAGTTCCTGCTGCAGTAGTTGGTAAATTATTTGTAGCAACTTTTGCATTACTTTTTATAGAAAGTTTTGCATTAGTTGGTAATGATCTTATAATTGTTCCATTAATGTGTATTTTATGTGTTGCTATACCTTTTGTACTAGTAACCATTGCTCCAAGATTTATACCTGCTGCAGAAGTTAATCTTTTTTTTCTGCTTGAGACTATAATCGGCCCAATTTGGGTTTGGTTGATCATAAAAGAACAGCCTAGTTTAGAAACACTCCAGGGTGGTCTAGTTATAATAACCACTATCGCGATTCACTCATACTTAAAACTCAAAAATTCTTAAGCTTGTCACAATTAAGACTTGATTTAATAATACATCGCGAATAATTACCTCAATTTTTATGAATAAAGTTTTAAAAAACTCCTGGGCATTGTTTTTAGGAATGGGCTTCATCATGATGGCTTATGGATTCCAAGGGTCTCTCTTAGGTGTAAGGGCTGTTCAGGAAGAATTTAGCCTTACTTCAACTGGATTCATGATGTCTGGTTATTTTGTAGGATATTTTATTGGTGCCGCAACTATTCCAAATATAATTTCAAGAGTTGGTCACATAAGAGTTTTTGCCGCTTTTGCGTCCTTGGCATCATTAGTTGTTTTAATTCACTCAGTTATAATTCATCCATTTATATGGTTTTTATTAAGAATACTTACTGGTGTCAGTATGGTTTGTATTTATACAGTCGCAGAAAGTTGGTTAAATGATAGATCAAGTAATAAAAATCGAGGCAGCGTACTTTCTATTTATATGGTCATACTTTATGGAACCATGGGCATCGGTATGTTTTTACTTAATTTTAGTAGTCCTAAAAACTTTCAACCATTTATTTTAGTTTCAGTAATAACTTCTGCTGCTTTAATACCTATTTTGCTAACTAAGAAAAAACCACCAAATTTTAAAAAGATACAAGCCATGAATATGAGAGAATTATACGAAGCTTCACCTTTTGGTATGGTAAGCTCTCTTTTTTATGGAACAATACAATCGGCTTTATTCACATTGCTAGCAGTTTATGCTACCTCCATGAACTTCACCATTTTAGAAATATCAATTGTAACTTTCTTGTTAGCAATTTCAGGTGCAGTAGCCCAATTTCCAGTTGGTAAAATTTCAGATATTTACGATAGAAGAAGAGTAATTGTGTTTTCAACATTCGGAGCGGCAATATTCGCAATAATTGCAATATTTGTTTCAAGGCAAATGTATTTACCAGGTGGTCTTGCAACTAGCAAAACATGGTTTTATTTTTTCTTTATTCTTTTTTCATTTTGTAGTTTGCCAATGTTTTCTTTAATCCTGGCACACACAAATGATTATATCTCAAAAGAAAAATTTGTTGCAGCTGGAGCTGGACTTCAATTTGCTTTTGGGTTAGGAGCAATGAGCGGTCCATTTCTTTGCTCAATATTTATGGATTTGGTTGGACCAAATGGTTTCTTTGTATTTCTATTTATTTTTCACTCTTTCATAGGATTTTTTGGAATATATAGAATGAAAGTAAGAAAAACTGTTGAAAATCCAGATTCTCAGTTCGTTGCCATGCCACAGACCATTACTCCAGCAGGTATTGAACTTAATCCTACTACTGAACACATAGAAGAACCATATTCAGAAAAAGTTAAAGAAATTTTGGAAAGAAAAGGTGTAAAATATAAAAAAGACGAGTACGAAGATAAAAAAGAGGAAGCGACATACTAAATATATCCCTTTCAGGTTGTAACTCATTTTAGTCAGGCTACATAAATTTTTTTAAGAATCTTATTGAATAATTTTCATTTATCTAGTGAAATAATTAAAAATTAAAAAATGCCGTTAAAAAAAAAGAAAACAAAAACTAAAAAAAAAACTAACGGGCTTGCTAAAATAGCATCGCTCACAACAAGTTCGCTTAGCAGCGCATTAACTAATTATAAGAAAAAAAAAGAACAAGAAAAAATCAAAGCTATTAAATTACAAAAACTTGAGGAAAGAAATTCTTATCAAAAGGAGAAGAAAGAATTGAAACTTTGGGAGGATAGGCTCAATAAAGAAAGTAGTAAAATCCGTTCAAATGAAGAAGAGCTAAGGATAAGAGAAAAAGAAATTAGGTCTAAAGAAGATCAACAAAAAATTGAAAGTGAAAGACTAACGAAAAAAGATGAGGAGTTAGTACTTGTTGCAAAAGAATTAAGAGAAAAAGAAAAACAATTAAAAACTAGAGAAGAAGAGCAAAATAGAAAAGATATTGATTTAAAAGTAAGAGAAGATGAACAAAAAAATAAAGAATTAAAAGAGCAAAGACGTAAAAATAGAGAGTTAAAAATATTGAAAGAAGAGGAAGATAGACAAAAAGAAGCTGAGTTTATCAAAATAAGAGAGTGGGAAGAAAAATTTGATAGAGAACGTAAGCAAAAAGAACAAGAAGAAATTAGACGTGAACAAAGACTTATTCAAAAAGAAATAGAAAAAAGAGCGAGATTTGAGGAAATTGATAAAAATCTCAAAAGTTCATCAAGTGGATTAGAGAATTTTAATATAGATAAATCAAAAGAAAACTAGATCTAAAAATTCTTTCCTTTTATTTGAGTCTAAAGACTATGATAGATTAAAATAAATCAAGATCTTGGGATGTATGAACAAAGAAAACGCTAGTAAACTCTGGAAGATTATTCAGGAAGCTGGCGATTATTTGGTAGGTCAATTACCTGATCATCCTAATCATCCTAAAGGAAGAAATCCTTATGCCCATGTAGCAATTTGTATAAAAAGTAAATTCAATGCAAGTTATAAAGATATTCCAGATGATAAATTCAATGAAGTTTTACAATATATTGATTTTTTAAAAAAAAATCCTAGCTAATTAAATTATATTTTTTTTATTGTTTAGGAAAATAATCTTTAAATTCACTTTCTCTATAAACATCAGCAGTACAACAATGAAGACCGCCGCCAAAAGCATAGGCGTCTCTTAAATCTACTGGAATTACTTCCATACCAAGTTTATCGAGTTGCTCTGCTTGATATTTTTCACTTTTTTCTACACAAACTGTCTTTGGATCTATTACCAAAACATTCATAGAAAGCCAAACAGATGAGTAACAAAGTGGTGGTGGTTCGTTGTGAGCAGGTTGTGCAGCATCTATAATTTCCCAACCATTATTTTCAAATAATTTTCTTTGTTCTTTAGGTAATCTTCTTTGAGGATTGTTAATAATCAATCCTTCTTTTATTGGTGTGAAGGTTGCATCTATATGAATTGGGTATGGATCACCAGGAAAGTTTACCGCATGAACTCGATGATTTTTATAATGTCTTTTTAACCAATCAATTCCTTTAAGATTTGTCGTAAAACCATGTTGCACCACTAAGTCTTTACCAAATCTCAAAACATCAGCTGCATCAAACAAAGGTTCTTCTTCAGTTGTTACGAAAAATTTATCTTCAGTCCATTTTAATCTTTTTTGAATTCCGATTTTGTCAGATAAATAATCTTTTCTATAATCTGCCTCTGTTAATCTTGGCTTTGGCGCTGATTCATGTCTCATGTTTGGATCTAAATCGTAATATTCTTTAAGAAGCGGACGATAACAAAGATACTCAAACCATCTACATCTATAACTCATAGTTGCCTCTAAAATTTCATTTCCAACTGTTAATAAAACATCTCTAGGAGGCATGCAGCCAAACATAGTTTCAGATTCCCAATCAGGTGTTGAAGTTTTTTGATTAAAATTTAAAGGTGTTGGTCTATCAACTTTAATACCTCTTTTAACCAAAATATTTGAGAAATCATCAAGTAACTGATTTGCTTTATCTACAGTGTCTTTTGTTCTAGGACCAAATTTCCCTCTCATATCTGAGTCTTCAGGAACTTTTGCATCTAAAGCAGGCTCTGGTGCGGGTATACATGTGCCGTCGGCCCTTCCAACAATAACATGCTTTAAAGGATCCCACTCATTCCAACTATTTACAATCCTTTTTCCTTTTTTCATTTTAACCTTTTATAACATTATGCTCAGGACCAAATGGAAACTTCGTAATATTTTCTGCACTATTCTTTCCTATTACCAAAATATCATGCTCTCTATACCCTCCTGCACCAGGATTTCCTTCTGGAATAAGTATCATAGGCTCCATTGAAATAACCATATTTTCCTCAAGAATAGTGTCAATATCCTCTCTCAATTCAAGACCCGCTTCCCTTCCATAAAAATGGGACAATACTCCAAATGAATGTCCATACCCAAAAGTTCTGTATTGCAAATATCCTAGTTCAGCAAAAAGTTCATTTAATTCATTACATATGTCAGAACATTTTACTCCAGGTTTTATTAACTCAAGCCCCCTTTTGTGAACCTTCACATTTGCCTCCCATGCTTTTAAAGATTCATCATTTACATTATCTAGAAATAAAGTCCTCTCTAAAGCAGTATAATATCCAGAAATCATTGGAAAAGTGTTTAAGGATAAAATATCACCATTTACTAATTTGCGATTTGTTTTTGGATTATGTGCACCATCTGTATTGATACCTGATTGAAACCATACCCAAGTATCCATGTATTCAGCACCTGGATATGTTTTGGCTATTTCTTTTTCCATTTTATCTCTTCCAGTTATTGCAATTTCTAACTCTGTTGCTCCTTCTTTAATATTTTTAACAATTTCTTCTCCCCCAATATCAGCAATTCTTGCCCCATTTTTTATAATTTCTATTTCTTCTTTAGATTTTATCATTCTTAACTTCATCAGTTTTTTTGAAATATCTGTAAAAGCAGAGGCTGAAAAAATTGATTGAATTTTTTCATTCATTTCTAAAGTAATATGATCATTTTCAATTCCAATATTTTTAGGTATTTTATTCTCATCAATTATTGAGGTTATCGCTTTTAAAAAATTGTCTTTTTTCCAATCAGTATAAATAATATTTTCACAATGTGATCTCCTCCAGGGCTGACTTGCATCAATATTAGCTGAAATAGTTACAATTTTGTTTTCAGTAATGATACATCCGTATGGTCTACCAAAAGAGCAATAAATAAAACCAGAGTAGTAAGCTATATTATGCATTGAGGATAAAATAATCATATCAAGATTATCTTTATCCATTATAGATCTTAATTTATTTAACCTTTGATTATATTCTTCATTAGAAAAAGGTAGTTTAGCCTTTTCACCATTCTTTAAAGTAAAAAAATCAGGCCTTTCCATAAATTTTATGAATTTAATTAAGAGCTATATATCTCTTATTCCATCTCATTATAAGGCTATAGTAAATTAGTGAAACAAAAAGAAAGAAGCCACCCACTATTGTATTAGTAGATGGAATTTCATTAATCCCAAACAATGGTAACCATACCCAAAAAATTCCTCCAATAACCTCCGTCAGAGACAATAATGTTAACTCCGCAGCTTGGATTGCTTTAGATCCTATAGAATATAAAATAAGACCTAAACACACTAATACTCCATGGAGAGAAAACATTGCACTATTATAGTTTGTAGCAAAAAAAGGTTGTTTATTAACCAAAATCATAATCGTAGCAGTTATAAAACAAAATAAACCCGCAACAGCGACTGTTGTAAATTTTGGAGTTTCTTTTCTCCATCTTAAAGTGACTGAAAAAATTGAAAATCCAATTGATGATGTAAGTCCAAAAACAAAACCTATTAAAGAATTTTTTTCAGTATTACCAACAGCCATGATTATAATACCCACAGTTGCAATAAGCATTGATATCCAGACATTAAGAGAAATTTTTTCCTTTAAAAATAAAAAAGCTAATAATGCAGTGAAAAAAGGCATTGCAGCTAAACATAATAAAGTAATTGCTGCAGTAGTGTTTGTAATTGAATAAATAAATGAAATCATTGCAATACCAAGACCAATGCCACCAACTAATCCTGATTTACCTACTTTTTTGTAATTTTTGTAAAAATTTATTCCCTCTTCGAAATATAAATATAAATTTAAAATAATAAAAATAGTTAAACCTCTACCAAAAATATATTGCCAAGGAACCATATGAGGATCATTCATATATCTCACTACTAGAGGGCCAAACGACCAAAGTATCCCTGCAAATAAAACGACCGGTACAGCTATTTTTTCATTTCTCAGTTCAACCATAATCGACTATTTAGATCTAATTGATTAGCACTACAACATAAATTAAATTGTTATACAAAGTATTAGCACTAATATAATAAATTAATATGAATTTGGATATTCTTAAAATAGCCTCTGATACCAACAACAACAAAAGTATCAAAAACTATACACACCACTCAAAATTGAAAAATTCAATGTGCGGTGATGAGATGCAAATAGATTTAGTTATCAAAAAAAATAAAATTGTTGACTTTGGTTATCAAGGTAAGTCCTGCGTTTATTGTCAAGCCTCAGCAAGCTTACTTTCAAAAATTTCAATGAATAAAAATAAGTCTAAAATTAATGAATTGTGCGACGATGCAAAACATTATTTTGAGGGAAACGTTGAAAATATTGAAAAAAAATGGAAATCACTTAATAAAATATTTAATGATAAAAATCTATCTCGTAAAGAATGTATTTTATTACCTTTTAAAACAATAAAAAAAATAGTATCAAAATAATCTCATGGGTAATTTAAAACAATCTTTTATCGCAGGATTATTTTCAATTATCACTATAGGTATTTTAACTTTATTAACTTACAAAACTGAATTTGGAATTTTTCTTATTGCATCTTTTGGATCATCAATGGTTCTGTTGTATGGATATCCTGAAAGCCCTTTTGCCCAACCCAAAAATGTTTTTTTTGGACATTTAGTAACTGCAACTGTAGGAATGTTTTTTTTATATTTAATTCCTTTGCCATTATTTATAATTATACCATTAGCAGTTGGTTTTGGAGTGGGTCTAATGATATTGTTAAATGTAACTCATCCACCTGCAGGTGGAAATCCAATTATAGTTATTATGGGCAGTGTCTCACTAGACTATTTGTTAAGCCCAATAATTTCAGGATCAATAATTATTCTGGTTTTTGCTATTATAATTAATAAATTTATACTTAAAAAGAGTTATCCAAAAACAAAATAATTTGTTTGCTAGCGACATTAAAATAATGTTAGATGTCTCAAAATAAATTAATGATCGAAAGTAACGCAGGAGAATAAATGAAAATATTATGTGTATTATATGATGATCCAAAAGGAGGAATGCCTAAGTCATATCCACTTAAAGATCTTCCTAAGCTAGAAAAATATCCAGATGGGATGACCTTACCTTCACCAAAAGGAAGAGATTTTAATCCTGGAGAATTGTTAGGATGTGTTTCAGGAGAATTAGGATTAAGAAAATTTTTAGAAAGTAATGGACATGAGTTAGTAGTTACTAATAGTAAAGACGGAGATGGATGCGAGGCTGATAAGCATATCGTTGACGCTGATATAGTTATTTCTCAACCCTTTTTTCCATACTACTTAACTAAAGAGAGAATTGCTAAAGCAAAAAACTTGAAAATGGCTATTACAGCTGGAATTGGCTCTGATCACGTAGATTTACAAGCAGCTATGGATAACAAAATTGATGTAGTTGAAGTAACTTTTTGTAATTCAAGATCTGTTGCTGAACACATCGTAATGATGATTGTATCAATGGTGAGAGACTATCACAACCAACATAGAATTGTTAATGAAGGTGGATGGAACATAGCAGATGCTGTGCAAAGATCTTATGATGTTGAAGGTATGCACATTGGAACTGTTGCTGCTGGCCGTATCGGTTTAGATGCATTAAGAAAAATGAAACCATTTGATGTACACTTACATTATTTTGATAGGCATAAATTACCAGATAGTGTTGAAAAAGAATTAAACTTAACATTTCATGAGTCAGTAGAGTCTATGGTTAAAGTTTGTGATGTCGTGACTATAAATTGTCCACTCCATCCTGAGACTGAGAACTTATTTGACGATGCAATGATAAGCAAAATGAAAAAAGGTGCTTATATTGTAAACACTGCAAGAGGTAAAATTTGTAATCGTGATGCTATTGCAAAAGCATTGAAGAGTGGTCAACTAAGTGGTTACGCTGGAGATGTTTGGTTTCCACAACCAGCTCCAAATGATCATGTATGGAGAACAATGCCTAACCATGGAATGACACCTCATACTTCTGGAACATCTTTGTCAGCTCAAACAAGATATGCTGATGGTGTAAGAGAAATCTTAGAATGTTTCTTTGAAGGAAAAGAAATTAGAGATCAATATCTTATCGTCAAAGATGGACAATTGGCTGGAATGGGTGCTCACTCATATAGTAAAGGATCTGCCACAGGTGGTTCTGAAGAGGCAGCTAAATATAAGAAAAAATAAATCATTCTTTTAATTATTAAAGGTATGCTACTTAAAAGTAGCTACCTTTAATAATCTAGACTCAATTCCCAATTTTTGTATAAATTTTTAGTCATGAGATTTTTATTATTTATATTTTTAAACTTAATAATTATAAATTCAGTATTGGCATCTGAAAAAAGTAAAGCATATTTTGCTGGTGGTTGTTTCTGGTGCATGGAAGAGTCTTTTGAAAAATTAACAGGTGTTGAGAAAGTGATTTCAGGATACTCTGGAGGAAAAACTGAAAATCCAACCTATGAAGAAGTTACTTATGGAAATACAGGTCACCTCGAAGTTGTAGAGGTAATTTATGATGCAAGTTTAATATCTTTCGAAGAATTACTTAAAAATTTTTGGCTCAACATAGATCCATTTGATCCTTTTGGTCAGTTTTGCGACAAAGGTTATAGCTACAGATCTGCAGCTTTTTATACAAATCAAAAGGAAAAAGATTTAATTGAAAAAGATTTTAAAAGACTAGAAAAAAAATTTAATAAAAAAGTTGTAACTTATATAAGAGAATTTGAAAAATTTTATATAGCTGAAGATCGTCATCAAGATTATTATCAAGTATATTTTTTAAATTATTTAAAATATAAAAAAGCTTGTAGAAGAGAAGAGATTTTAAATAGAATTTGGAAAATGTAGCAATTTATGAAAAACAACATCAATTGGAATTTTGATAACACATATTCCAAATTGCCTGAGCCATTTAGAGAAATAATAAATCCAGTAAAAGTTAAAAATCCTAAACTGATTTTGTTAAATGAGTCTTTGGCCAAGGATCTAAATTTAGATTTTTCTGAAATAAGTCAGTCTGAATTATCAGCCATATTTACTGGAAACGAATTGCCAAAAAATAGTAATTCAATAGCACAAGCTTATGCGGGTCATCAATTTGGCCATTTCACAATGCTTGGCGATGGTAGAGCAGTTTTAATTGGAGAACATGTATCTAAAAATAATCATAGATACGATATTCAATTTAAAGGCTGAGGAAAAACTGCTTTTTCAAGAAATGGAGATGGAAGAGCCGCATTAGGGCCTATGCTTAGAGAATATTTAATAAGTGAAGCAATGTATGCCTTAAATATACCAACAACACGAAGTTTAGCAGTTGCAAAAACTGGAGAAAATGTAATTAGAGAGACACCATTAGAAGGTGCTATACTCACCAGAGTAGCATCAAGTCATATTAGAGTAGGAACTTTTCAGTATATTGCGGCAAGGAATAAAAAAGGTGAGTTGGAGACATTATTTGATTATGTTGTCAAAAGACATTACCCGGAAATTGAAAATTCTAAAAATAAAGCCTTAGATCTTTTAAAAGTTGTTTTAGATAAACAGATTGATTTAGTTGTCAATTGGATGAGGGTTGGATTTATTCATGGTGTAATGAATACAGATAACATGAGTATAGCTGGTGAGACCATCGACTACGGACCCTGTGCTTTCATGGATATTTATGATCCAAAAACTGTATTTAGTTCAATTGATAAATTAGGTAGATATGCTTATTGCAATCAGCCGGTTATAACTAAATGGAATCTTTCAAGATTTGCTGAGTGCTTGATACCTTTGATTGATAAAGACCAAGACACAGCTGTAAAATTAGCAACTGAAATAATTGACACTTTTGAAAAAACATATGAAGAAAAGTGGTTAAATATGATGAGAGCTAAGCTAGGCTTAATTGGTTCGGATAAAAAAGATAAGTACCTAATTTTAGACTTACTCACTTGGATGCATCAAAATAAAGTTGATTACACAAATACATTTTGCCACCTGATGAACTTTAAAACTCAAAAAGATAATATTTATGAAGGTGCTGATTTTAGCAACTGGAAAAAAAGGTGGCAGGAAAGATCATCAAGTCATGATAATTCAAAGGAAAAGCATAAAAAATTGATGAGAAGTACAAACCCTCTTTTAATTCCAAGAAATCATATAGTTGAAAATACTCTTAGAGATGCAGATCAAGGAAATTTGGAACCTTTGCTTAAATTTTTAAAAATCTTAAATAGCCCCTATTCTGATCAAAAAAATATCAGTGAATACCAAATATTATCCAGTTCAAATGAAAATTATCAAACTTTTTGTGGAACTTAACTAAAGAACATATGGCTCATGTCTCGCCTGTTTACCTAAAACTCTTTCGACCGCCATATTTGAAATATCAATTGATTGATAAGCACCCGTCGTAATCAATTCTGTTAATGCTCTACCAATTCCTGGAGCTTGCATTAATCCTCTTCCTGTGAACCCTGTTGCTAAGTAAACATTTTCAAATTTTGGATGTTTTCCAACAACTGCATTGTTATCAAGTCGATTGCAATCATAATATCCAGCCCATCCACCAGTTAATTTTAATTCTTCCATAGCTGGTATTCTATGAGCTAATGCTGGCCAAACCAATTCTTCAAAATCATCCCATGCAGGTTCAAGATCTTTAGCATCAAAGACTGATTTTGGTGAACCCGCTAAATATTCTTTGCCTTCAGGTCTCCAATAAACTCCTGTTGTTAGATCTCCTGTTAATGGCATTTCAGGAATATGTTTCGGACACTTTACTCTGAAAACTGTATGTTTTTGAGGTTCAACAGGTATATCTTCTAAAAGCTCTTTAGTCCAACATCCAGCTGCTGAAATAATTGTCTTAGCATTAATTTCTGAAAGAGATTTAACTTCGCCCTTAACAAATTCTGCGCCAAGATCAATTGCTTTACTTTTTAGAGCACTATGAAACATGAAGGGGTCGATCCATCCTTCACTTTGATTGTCAGTAAAAGTCGCTGTTTCAATTCCCTCACTATTGATATATGGAAAAAAATTATTTAACTCAGAGCCTTTGATATTTTTTGTTCCCGCATCACAAGCTTTATGATTTTCGAGCGCTTTATATTGTTCATCTGCATGCTCAGGTCCAAACATTAATAAATAACCATTAGTCACCATACTAGCAGTGGGTTTTGGATTTTTTTCAGTTTTTAATAAATCTGGAATTTGAAAAATAAATTCTCTGGCAAATTTTCCTAATAAAATATTTTCTTTTTGGAAAAATTGTCTTCTAAAGCCACCTAATGACAAAGGAAAAGAAGCAGTTTTATAAGTTGGATCTTTTTCTATAACTTTAACTTTTCTGCCTTCTTTTGATAAAAAGTAAGCAGTCGCGGCTCCAATTATTCCACCACCAACTATTACAACATCATCCATTAATTTAATATTAGTAAGTTAATATTCAGAAATAATGCATAGCAACACCAAAGTAAATAGGGAATCATTAAATAATAACTCACAAAATTGACACGCTTATATCTAATTACTAAAGTAATTATTAAACCAATTAAGATTACCAAAACAATTAAAGCTAAAAAAATTTGGTGTAATCCAAAAAAAACGATACTCCAAGTTGTATTAAATATAATATGAATAAAATAAATATAAATCGTGTTCATGTCTCTACTTTTACTATGCCAAAAAAACCAAATAGCAACTGTCATCATTAGATATAACGTTGTCCAAACAGGTGCAAATATCCAATCAGGTGGGTTAAAATCAGATTTGACTAATTGAGAATACCAAGGGTCTTTAAAATTAATTGTGACTAAACTTCCAATAAATGAGGCTGAAAATGTGATAATAAAAAAAAGTATGAATGATAAAAATTTATTTTTTAGCATTAAAGTATTATACATCTTTAGATTATGAATAAAAAAACAATTTGGATAACGGGTGGGAGTACTGGAATCGGCAAAGCTCTTGCAATAAAATTTGCTAATGAAGGATGGAATGTTGCTATTTCAGCCAGACGTGAGAATCTTCTTGATGAGATTGCAAACAATCATGAAAATATAAATCCATTTCCATTAGATGTGACTGATAAATCAAAATGTAAAGAGGTTTTTGAAAAAATTAAGAATAAATTTGAAAATATAGATATTTGTTTTTTTTCCACTGGAACATGGAATCCAAAAAAAGAAAGAGATATTGATGTTGAACAAATTGAGGTAGTTTTTAAAATTAATTTTTTTGGGACATTAAATACTATTAAAGCAGTCGAAGAATATTTTAAAAAAAAGAAAAGTGGAACAATTACTATTGTTTCCTCAATTGCTGGTTATAGAGGTTTACCAAATTCAACTGGATATGGACCTTCAAAATCTGCTCTAAATAATTTAGCAGAAAGTCTATATTTTGACTTTGGTCGATCAAATGTCAGAGTGTGCTTGGTATCTCCAGGTTTTATCAAAACTCCAATGACTGATAAAAATGATTTTAAAATGCCTTTTTTAAAAACTACTGAATATGCGGCTGAAAAAATATATGATGGCTTGGTCAATAAAAAAACTTTTGAAATTCATTTTCCAAAATCATTAACTATTGTACTGAAAATCTTAAGTTTTCTTCCGAGTAAGATTTATTTTGGTTTAGTTGGAAAATTAACAAAATATCAAAAGAAAGATTAATCTTTTACAAATACTACAGTCAATTCAGCAACTTTAATTCCAAATTTAGTCATTGTAGCTCTATTAATTGCTACTCGATCATCCTGTTTGAAAATCCAATCATCGAAAGTAATCTTAATTTCTTTGCCTTTTACTGGAACTAATAAAACATACTCAAATTTAAATGCGGGACCATATGAATATCCCCTGGCTTTACCAACTACGTCTCCGGCAGTTCCCTCATAATTGTTATCGTCTATTTTAGTAATTTGCCATTGTCTAGTTTGTACTTCACCGTCATCCCAATTAAATTTTTCATCAAGAATTAATTGCTTACCATCCCACTTACCATCTAAATCTGCTGAAAATTGTCTAGTAACTTTTCCAGATCTATTCTGAAGAACTCCCCAAGCTTTAACATTGCCTGACAAGTAATTTTCTATGATTAATCTCGGTTCTTTACCTTTAAAATCTTCTGGTTTCATATCGCTATTATTTGAGCAGTTTGTAATTAAGAATAAAGAGATTATCAATAAAATTGATCTTAAGTTTAATATTTTCCTCACAAGCCCCCGTTATTTATTTATTTTGAATTGAAAATTGTATCAGATCAATATTTTTCGATTTAAATCCAGCCTCACAATAAGATAGGTAAAATTCCCACATTCTTTTAAAAGTTAAATCAAAACCTTGTTTTTTAATGAGATCCCATTTTCTATTAAATTCATTTTTCCAAATAGCTAATGTATTTGCATAATGATCGGCATATGAGTCGTAAGACTTTATTGTTAAACCATTGTCTG
>CACDQT010000012.1 GCA_902554995.1 uncultured Pelagibacteraceae bacterium
CTTACTCATCCAATTTGGAATTTTGGCAAATTTATCGACTACATTTAAACCTACTGGAAAACCATAGTTAGGTAATAATCTTGCTGTCGCTAAGATATATTCATAATCTTTAATTAAGTTTTTTGATGGATTTAATGATTCAATTCTAATTGGAGCTGAATGATCATTGATTTTAATATATCCGATATGAACACTTGGAAAAGAGTCCATTTTTTCTTCCCAAGCTGATCCTGAAGTAACGCTAAATCCTTTAATTTGTTTTTTTACTTCAAGAGGTTTAATTGCCTGGCCACTTTGTAGAATTATTTCTAGTAAGTGAGAGTCTGTAATTTTGTATTTTTTGATAGTTGCAAGAGTGCTTTTAAAATCTTTTTCTGAAATAGTTCCTTTAGACTTATAGTTAAAAAGTAAGTTTTTGATGTAAGGTGCTGAATTAGATGTTTCCACAATTCCGTAAATAGGAAACTTACTTTTTTTAATTGAATTAAGGGCCTCTAAATAGACATTGATGAAATGTCTTGCTTCTGCATTAAGCTTATTTTTATTGTAAAAAGGTAGCATATTTTCTACAGCAAATTTAGTAAATGTTGGAAAACCCATTACAGTAAATGGCATTACAGTTGCTTCAATAGGGCCATGTAAAAAACAGTAATCAAATTTTCTATTTAACAAAATGTGTTTAACAATAGTAACTGCCTCAAAAATTATTCTAGCCCCATCCTTTTTCTTGTTAAGCATTTGATCTTCATCAAAGTCATCCTCAGCAAAGTCATAGAGTTCATTTTTAGGGTCATATAGATCACCTAAAAACACCATACTTTCCTCAAAGAATTCTCTATTTTTATCTGCAGCATCTGGCTTAACGATGTAGCTGCCAGTTCTTATACTAAGTGGTGCACTACTGATTATAGATGTTTTATCAACTCCACCATCAACAAAGCATGAAGTTTTACATTTATTTTCAGACCAGAAATCTTTCCCTTTGTACTCAAGGTTTGTAATTAAATCTGCATCTTCTAAAATTTTCTGAATAGTAAGGGCAACTTGAGCGCTAACATCTAGAAAGTTATTTTGCACTTTTGGAGATGCTGAAACAGCATTTTTTACAAAATTAGTAAATAAAGATGAGTTTGATTTTATTTTATTTTTAATATCTGTTTCGTTATTCATCGGTTTGCTCCACAAAAATATTGAATTTTTGTTCCTCGAATATTTGTTCGAATAGTTAATTTTTTATTTGAAAATTTATGAAATTTTCTTCTTAAGATTTGTTTAAATACCCAGCATGATTTTCTACTAGCAAAGCTTCTTAAATGAATTTTAGTAATTTTGTTTTTAGCCTTAGTATTGCAGCTGTTGAAAGACCCTTGGTTATTAAAGAAAGGAAAATGAAGGGAGCCAAGGGTACGAGGCGTTGCGGCTACTCGACAGCTGCTTTTACTAAAGCTAATTACGTTATTTGAAGTGGACCTCCTGTTGTTAAGTTTATTTTTAAAATTAAAACGCATAATCATATACATACTCCCAAGACTAGCTTGGTAAATGATACCCATCATGTTGTTGTACTTTTTGGGAAATACTTTTTATTAAGAAAGAAAATCGTTGTTTTGAAATATTTAAAGTATTCTGTATAGATCCTTTATTATTTCCATTATTAAGTAAATATAAAAGTTCCCATTCTTTTTGAGTTAAGATCTTTTTATATTTATTGATATTTCTTTGATTATTTTTTTCTATATAATAATTTTCTAAATTTTTAGGTTGATTAACTGTTGGGTCAATTATTCCTTCTGTTGCTGCAAAATCAACAAAACTCCAGAGATCTCTATCATCAAAATTACTTTCAGTTATATGATTTTCATTATCAATACCTTGATGAACGAATTGAACTTCTTTCAATGTCTCTATCTTGCAATCAAACTCTTTGATGAGTATTGAGTCCTCTATCTTAGTACTAATATCAAGCTTTAATTTTTTTCTAATTTTTTTTAGTTTTTTATAATAATTATAGAAAACTTTTTTAAATTCTGCTCCTTTTTCAACACTGAATAGAGGATCATAATTTGTCTTTTTTTTATTAAGATATTTAGAAATATTAAGACAAATTGTTTTAGTGAAGGCACCACTTTTATCTTCATGATTTCCTTTCGTTTTATCAAATGAATTAATTCCGTTGATTATTCCTTTAATTCCAGTTTGAATTATATCTTCTCTATGCCATGGGTTGGAATTTTGGCCATTAAATATTCTTGCAGAATCTTTCAATACTTTTGGAAGATATCTATTGATTATTAGTGTTTTTGCATATTGTGATTGAGAATTATTGGCTTTAGCAATATCTAAAAGCTCAAGGTCAGTCTTATTTTTGATGTTATTTGGAAGCTTTTCGCAATAAGTTTTTATTGCTAAAAGACTATTATATTGTGTGTTTTTGTGCTGCATTCATAAGTATGGTGCACAAAAAGATTATTTATTCTTATGAACTTATTTATTCTTGGAATTCTTATTTGTCAACGATCTGATATAAATCTTATATTACAAAAAAGTAGCAAATTTAAGGCAGATTCTCTCTTTTTTTTGCATCCTGGATCAAATAATTTGAAATATCCCTCATTTGTGAAATGTTTTTATTAGTTATCACAGTTAATTCCATTTTATTGTTCAATTTTGAGTTGTTATTTTCATCCACAATTTCTACTCCAAAGTCACTTTTTATTGCGTAAAAATTTATATTCTCAACTTTTGTACTTTGATTAATTTTTTTACCTAAAATCCAATGTCTTTTATGTTTCCATCCTAGACGACCAGGCATATCTTTTTGTTTTATAATTTTTACCTTAGCTTTAATTTTATTTTCTTTGTTATTATAAAACAACAATTCCTCAATCTTGCTTTCTAGTAATTTTATTTCATTAAATGAAATAGTTTTTTTTTGCTCTTTAGAAAGGCAAGGAGGTATATCTGTAAGAACCTTAAATTCTGATGGTCTTATATTTTCAGGTAATTTTTGCCACCATTTATAAAGTAAATTAACTCCGTATTCTATTTTTCTTAAATTTTCTAAAATATATCCAGAAGATTTATTTTTGAAATCAATAAGACTTGAACAAAAAATACTATCTTGATTAGGTAATACATAATTGCTCAACTCTTTATGATAAATATTAACCATATCAATTTTTCCTTCATTAGAGCTAGATTTTGATTGAATGAATATTTTTAACTTACCTAAAAATTTTTTCAAAAATTCATCGGTACTATTTTTGAAATCCTCTGGGTAAAAATTACCCTCGAGTATTTTCATTTTTAATTCTCTATTAATTTGATTTTTATCGATTTTTACGAAGTCAATTGATATTTCTTCTTGTTTTTTTTTTTCAATTTTATATTCAAGACTTTGATTTATATTATTTAGTGTATCTTCTAAATGAACTTTCTTTTCAGTAAGTGATAAATTACTCAAATTATTATTTGATAAATCATTTATCATTTTTCCTAAAAATTGCTTAATATCATATTTAGAATCTGTAATAAGAATAGCTTTCTGGTTTAGATTAAAGTCACTCAAGTCTATGTTAAAATTACTTATATCATCAGATTTTAATTCTCTAAAATTTTTGAAATAATTTTGATCTATTGAATAAGTGATAAAAGGCATTTTAAGATGTAAGTATTTCCATTCTTTCTGTAAAAAAGCCACCAGGCCATTTTTTTTCAAATCCTCCTTGAGAGTTTAATGGAAGATGATGAACCTCAGAATCTCCTAATTTATTTCTTGAAATATAGTTAATTGAAACTTCATTTGATTTTAAAATTCCTTTTTGAACAAGTTTTTGCACTTGTAAGACAAATAATTCACTATGTGTCTCTAGAATAAAAGTTCTAGAAATTCTACTTTTGATAATCTTAGCTATTAATTCAATTATTTTTGATTGATACTTTGGATGCCAATTATTTTCTAATTCTTGAACAAGATATGTTAAGTTAGGTCGATCAGATAAAATTTGAGCTAAAAAGGGAATGATATTTGTTGGACCTTTGCCAACCTCTTCGCCATGAATATAAAATTTTCTTTTAAATTTTAAATCTTGCAGCATAATAAATTTATTCCTTCTATACATCCCCATGCCTGTTGGATACATCAATCCTCGCCTTTGTGCATTTCTAAATGCATTATATAAATTTGGGTCTTTAAGAATTTTTTTGAGAAATTTTGGAGTAACGACTACTAACTTTAAATTCAAAACATCTTTTAAAATTTTATTTAATTCTTTTCTTAATTTTGAATTATTAGAAATTATATTGTCAAAATTTGCCCCGTTTGCAGCAATTCTATGAGAATCTATCACTCTTTTTTGCCTCTCAACAAATTCTTTTCTAATTTTTTCGTCTTGCTCAGCAATTTCAGACCTACTCAATTGTTTTTCTTTAGCCATATTTTCAATCTTTGATAAAAAGTCATCTGGATAATCTCCTTCATTTGGAACAGACCAAAATACATCAGTTTTATTTGGATGACATATTATAAGATTGTTAACTATTTTTTTTATTTGAGAAACACATTTTCTAAAAATATTAATACTAGGATTGAATAAGAAACCAGGCTCAATATTCCCATAAATATCTTTACCTTTATAAAATATGTCGTGAGCTCCACTTTCAATGAATTTAGTTATATATCTAAAAACACCATAAGTCGTTGATGTGTGGTAGCCATTTTCTCTGATTATCCAAAAATTTACATTAGAACTTTTTTTTGTTGCTCTTACTTTGAATAGACCCTTTGTTTCAAAAGATGCATGACTTGCAAATTGGTTGAAGGTTTTCGGTTTTTTGGCTTGTAATAAATTATCTATTACCAACATATTGATATCGTTAAAGTCACTAGCTACCATCATACAAAAATTTATTTCGCAATGTCTTTTGAAATTTAGTTCTTTATACTTTTTTGCGAATTTGTCCTCTCCATAAAAATGATCATCCTCTGCAAATACTATTCCTAACTCTCTCTCAAAATTTTTATCTTTTTCATAAATTTTAGTAAAACTATCCATCCATTTTTTGTCTTGAGATGAAATTTTTTTACGTTTATTTTTAAAGCTAGAATCAAAGTTACTTAAAATATCAAAACAATGGTTAATTTCTGATTCTATTCTAGATAAATTTTTTGAACTATTATCTTCCTCTACAATCCTTTTAACTAAATAATATATTGTTACCTCTAAATGATTTCTTTCTATAAATTTTTGGGAAAAGTAATTTATTGTTGCAAATTTTTTAGATAGCGCTTTAAAAGCCTCTTTCCTAAAAAATATATTTTTATCATCTTTGAAAGTTTTTTTATAAGAATTGTAATAATCTTTCCAACTGTTCTTATCAATAATTATTTCGTAGTCACTATAAAGTTCTTTATCGACAAAATAATCAGGTTCTGCTATCGGCCTACCCCTATGATATGTACCACTATATCTATCTGGCCTTGTTAAAATTTTATTAAATCTTTCACTTATATAACCAACTTCATTTGTATCAACAATCCTCTTATAATTTTTATTAATTCGTTTTAATTTTACTAATTTTTCATCGTTATCTTTTTTTATTTCTATGCTATCAATCTTACTTACCTTTTTTTTCTTGTTATATTTTATTACTAAAATCATTTTTATTGGAATAGAAAAAACCTCCTCTTTTTTGACAGTAATTTTTTGATCAGGTATGAAATATGTTGAAACTGTTTGCAGAGTCTTATCCTGACTAAATTGATGATAAATGGTTTCTTTTTTAATATTTTCAAAAAAGTTGTTTAGATCATTTACAAATGTAGGATAGTGAATATCCATTTTGATTTCTATTTTAATTTCTTTTTTATTGAGTCTTGATGAGTAATAGTGGATTTTTTTTGATGAAATATTCTGAATGTTTTCATTTCTATAAAATGGAGAGTCCTTCTGACTTACGTTTTTACCTCTTTTTACCTCATGTTCAGAAAAAATATTATGAATAATATCAAAAGTTTTTAGTAAAGTGGTTTTTCCAGAACTATTTTCTCCGTAGAGAAGTGTTAAAGGGGCAATCTTTAAATTCTGCTCTTTTGAAAATGTTTTAATATTTCTTATTGTTATTTGTTTATACATATCATCTAAACTTTAAGAAAAATATTATCTTAATAATATATCTATTCCTCTTTTAAGTATAAAATTATTTTTTTCTTGTTTACTCTAATTAAAAAAGGAATAATTAACTCATTATGCAAGATTCGTTAATATATTTACTTTTAGCACTCATTGTAGTGGTGATTTTTTTATTACTTAAACAAAGAAGTAATAACAATAATCAAAGTGAGAATAAAGAAGCTGAGGAATTAGCGAATTTAAACGCTGAAATAGTGAGGTTAAAAGATAGCCTTAATTCTACAATCAATACATCGCTTAGTTCAATGTCTACTTCATTTAATTCTTTATCAACCGGAGTTACAAAGGATATGACTGAGGCCTTAACCAAAGTAGATGAGAAGGTTGGTAACTTTAATGAGCAAGTTAAATTATTAAATCAAAGCCAAGAGGGAATTACTAAAATTTTAGCAGGAGTTAAAAAGTATGGAACTTTGGCTGAATATTCTTTGGATGCTTTAATCAAAGATTTGTTACCAGCATCTCAATTTATGACCAATGTCAAAATGAAAGAAGATACAAGTGAAAACGTAGAATTTGCAATCAAGCTTCAAGGAGATGTCTTGGTTCCGGTAGACTCTCATTTTCCAGTAGAAAAATTTAAAGCAATTACAGATGCATATGAAGCTGATGATAAAAGAGCAGTTGCAGATGCTAGAACAAAATTGGCGAGTGCATTTAAGGCCAAAGCAAAAAGTGTCATGGAAAAATACATTGTTCCACCAAAAACAACTGATTTTGCAATTGTGTATGCACCAACTGAAAGTCTTTATAAAGAATTAACTGAGTATCAAGATCCAAGTACAAAAGAATTACTAACCCAAGAATTAATGAAAAAATATAAAATAGTAATTTGTGGCCCTAACACTCTCTCAGCCTATCTACAGTCTTTACACATGGGATTTCAATCTCTTAAGGTTCAAAAGGGTGCAACAGAAATTTATAACCATTTAAAAACAATCAGTACAAGGTTTGCAAAGCATTTCGACAACGTCATAGTTTTAAGAAAAAAGCTAGAAGAGGCCATGAATGTAGTCGATAAGTTTGGAACTGATGCAAGATCAATCACTAGAACTTTAGAAAATATTAAAGATCCCGAGCAAGTTGAAAAAGCTGTACTGACAGAGAACGTTGAAAAATTTGTTGAAAGAAATAAACAGCTTAAAAAATAATTTCTTTTTTCACATATTACCGACTATAAGAAATCACATGCGTTGGAACAAAAAATACAACTATCCCTCAAGTTCAAGAGCTACCGAAGATGGAATAAGAAGATATGTTTTAGGAGAAGCAAAATTACCAAGTGTAACGTCAATACTTGATGCAACAAAGTCAGAAGAAGATAAAGCAGCCTTAGCAAATTGGCGAGAAAGAACTGGCCATAAAGAAGCTGAAGCAATTACAAAAGCAGCCAGTAGTAGAGGTTCTCAGATGCACAGCTATTTAGAGTCTTTTCTATTAGGAAGAGAAAATTTAAGTTTCTTTGAGGATAATGAAAAATATAAAAAAATGGCAAAAGAAATAATTGATAAAGGTTTAACAAATAGGTTGGAGGAAATATATGGTGTGGAATGTACAATGCATTATCCTGAGAGATATGCAGGTACAGCAGATTGCGTTGGTGTTTATGAGGGAAAAGAAACTATTATTGATTTCAAACAATCCAATAAACCAAAAAAGACTGAATATATAGATTCTTGGTTTTTACAAACAGCTGCTTATTCATTAGCTCATAATGTCGTTTACAATTCAAATATCAATGCTTGCGTTATTCTTGTTTGCACAGTAGATAATTTGTTTCAAGAGTTTAAAATTCAAGGACCTGAATTAGTAACTTATCAAAATTTATTTCTTGGAAGACTTAAAAAGTTTAATGAACTCACAAATTTGGAGTAATGTAAATAATGGATAAAATAGTAATCTATGATACCGAAACAACCAATAGCACTATTTGGGGATCAATAATTGAAGTAGGTGCTGTCGTTGTTGATAAAAATCTTAAAGAGATTGGAAAATTAAATATCAGAGGCAGAATGCCAGAAGGAGAGGTGCCCAGTGCAAAGGCCTTGCTTGTTAATTCAACTAGCATTGATTTACTTACCAAAGGCAATTATTCACATTATGATTTTTTAGGTGCTGTTGAAAATTTTTTCACAAAGTGTGCTCCAGCAGTATTTATGGGTTGGTCAAATTTAAATTTTGATCGAAGAATGTTCCATTTTAATTTTTTTAAGGGTAATAGGTATCCTTATGCCACCCACTCATCGCCCAATAGTGAACATGATGGTTTGCATATAGCTAGAGCAGCCCAAACATTAAACTCAGAGACCCTAAAAACAGAGCTAACCGAAGCAGGTAATCCAAGTCTTGCATTGGAATCTCTATCTAGAATGCAGGGTTTTGACACTTCAGCTAGCCATACAGCCTATGTTGATGCACAGAATTCATTGAAGGTTTTGAGAATTATAAAAGACAAACATAAAGAAAATTGGGATACCTTTTTAAAGACATCAACAAAGACTAGTGTTGAAACATTTTTAAAAAATGAAGGCATATATTCTATTTTTGAAAATGTGAAGGGTAGGAATATGATGTATCTTACTGGTACGCTACATCCCAATCATTGCTTTCACCCGTCATATGCATCTTGGGGATATGTTTGGGACTTAAGAAGGGATCCAGAACCATTGTTAAACCTACCAGTAAATCAATTACGAGACGTATTAAAAAAATATAGCCCTAAGGCTTTAAGAGTTTTAAAAACTAATAAAGCTCCAGTAATTTTGGATAAACAATTTGCCCTTAAACAAAAACCTTATTCAGAACTAGATTTAGCAACAATTCAAAAAAGGGCTAAACTTGTTAGGGAAAATGAAAATTTTTGTAAAAATATTCAAATCATAAATAGAGAAGCTGCGGAGGAAAAGGAACAAACAAAAACCCAAGAAGATTTATTACCGGAGGAAACTCTTTATGAGAAATTTATTCCGAATAAAGATACTGCATTATTCAAAACCTGGCATAGCTCATCTTGGGAAGACAAATTGAGATTATTAGATAAGTTTCAAGATAAAAGATGTAGCTGGTTTGGCCAAAAAATTATTTATCAAGAAGCACCACAAATTTTACCACCTGATCTTTACAAAAATATCAAAAGTGAAATTGCTAGAAGAATTTTGAGTAAAAATAAGGAAAAGTGGCAAACTGTTAATATGGCTTATACTGAAATTGACTATTTAAGAGATCAAGCTTCAAATAGAGATGATGAGGAAGAATTAAAAAAGTTAGATGAAATAAACGAATTTATAATGTCAATTGAAAAAAAATATGAAATTGCCTAGTTGACTTTGTATTAGTAAATTATAGAAAGATCGAATGCTAACAGATTTTAAAGACGAAGATTTTGATAACAAAATTAAAAATGAGGACATTTCTGTAATTCAATTTTCAGCTGCGTGGTGTGGACCATGTAAAGCCTTAAAACCAATTATGGATAAACTCGCTGTTGAGTATAAAGATAAAGCAGGATTTTATTACGCTGATATTGAAGAGGGTGGAATAAATACTGGGAGTGCCGCTGGAATAAGAGGGGTGCCGACTGTAATTATTTATAAAAAAGGTGTCGAAGTAGATAGAAAAGTTGGAGGTGTACCCGAAAGTCACATGAAAGAATTTTTAGAAAAAAATATCTAATTTAAATTTAAAACTTCAGAACAAAGATATAAAGATCCAGTTATCAGCAGTAGATCTCCTTGATTTAGACTTATGCTTTTAATTGCATCTTCAATACTTTCTTTATAACTTACATTTGGTATATTTTTAAATTTTTCTCTTAATTTAAGTCCGCTAATTGCATTTGGCTGATTTTTAATATCTACAGTTGTAATTGAGGTGATATCTCTAAAGTGTTTAATGTATTTTTCGTGTTCTTTATTATCCATCATACCAATAATGATGTGTTTTCTACAATCTAGGCTTTTTAAATATTCATTTAATACTCTTGCTCCATCTTCATTATGATCTCCAGATATCAAAAAAAGATTGTCTTTAACTAAATCTTTTAATTTACCTGACTCAATTTTTTGAAGTCTCGCAATATTATCGATTTTTTGAATACCTTTTTTTATATGATGATCTTCAATGCCCAGATCTAAAACTCGTAAGGTTGCAATAGCTGTTGAAATATTTTCCTGTTGAAATTGACCTAATACATTAGGTTTTGGTAGTTTTAATCCACCAAATTTATCCTCATAATAAAAGAATTCATTTTCTCTATTTAAGAATGAAAAATCATCATTAAAAAAATACTTATTAGATTGATTTTGAAGAATAGTTTTTTTAATCTTTTTTAATGTTGAAACAGGGTATTGTTTTGCAACAATAATATTTGAATTTAAAAGGTTTGAAGTTTTTTCAAAAATAATCTTATCGATTGTTCTCTCATTTTCTGGAAGCCAGTCTAAATGGTCCTTTGATATAGAAGTTACAATACTTGCAAGATTATTTTTTAAAATATTTGTTGCATCGAATCTATGAAATAAACCTGCTTCAATTAGATTGAGATTATCAGGATATTGAGCTGCTTTATAAAAATAACATGCAGTCAAAATTTCAAAAAATGTTATTGGATTATTCTCATTTACTTTCTCAACTTCTTCAAACAAAGAAGCTAGTTCATTATCTCCAAGTTGTTGGTTGTTAAAAACAAATCTTTCATTTATTCTTTGGATATGAGGACTGGTATAAACATTACACTTAATTCCTGCCTCTTTTAAAATCGAATAACAAGCTTGAATTGTAGAGTTTTTACCATTTGTACCGACAATACTGATTGCTTTGATTTTATCCTGAGGATTACCAAGTTTTTCGCAAAGGTGAATAATTCGATCTAAGCTTAGATCAATTTCTTTTTTATGCAATTTTAGAAAGCGACTGAGTATTTTCTGTAGTTTCATTTTGTTCAGTGCTTATAACAGAATTTTTCTTTAACAATATTGACAATAAAGTTCCAATTTTTCCAGCTAAATCTTTTCTTTCAACAATTAAATCAACAAAGCCTGTCTTTTCAACATATTCACTCTTTTGGAAACCTTCTGGTAATTCTTCCTTAACAGTTCCTTGAATTACTCTTGCTCCAGCAAAAGCGATTAGCGCTCCAGGCTCAGCTATATGAATATCACCTAACATAGCATAGGAAGCCGTGATCCCACCAGCAGTTGGGTCTGTTATACAAACAAGATATGGAAGATTATTATTTTTTAATTCATTTATTGCTAGTGTGGTTCTTGTCATTTGAGATAGAGAAATTAAACTTTCCATCATTCTCATTCCACCCCCCGCGCTTACACATAAAAAAGGAGTTTTATTCTCAATTGCATGTTGAATACCATATAAGAAAGCTTCTCCTTCTGCAGCTGCCATTGATGCACCTAAAAAATCAAAATCAGAAGCAACCGCAGTAATTTTGATATCATTGATAACGCCACTTACGACCATCATCCCACAATCCATACCTGTTTTTTTTCTAGCAGATCTTAATCTATCTTTATAGGATTTTGAGTCTGTCCAGTTTAAAGGGTCATCTTTTGGGATGGGTGTTTGAAATATTTCGTAATTATCTTTTCCAAATAAAATATCAAATCTTTGTTTAGGTTTAATTCTGTGGTGTTTATTACAATCAGGGCAAACCCATAGATTTTCTTCTAAATCTTTTTTTAATATTGGACCTTTGCAACAAGATGTCCAATCACTATTAGCAATATCTTCTTTGGACGCTCTTTTATGAATGGCAGATTTGATTTTTTCACCTGCTTTGATTATTTTAGTGATCCAATTCATTTTATTTTATTTTTTAATTTTCTTACTAACTTACCTACATTTGTGACAGGATTTTGTCTACTATTTAAACTTCTCGTAATTTCTTTACAAATAGCACTTCCCACTACTAATCCATCAGCAGATTTAAGCTTTCCAATTGTCTTATCTGTAATTCCAAAACCAATCACAATCTCTTTTTTAGGATTAATTTTTTTTATCCTATTATAATTTTTAAGTATTTCTCGAGGTGATACTTTTAATTTGCCGCCTGTAGTACTTAGCATTGATATAAAATAATTCATCGGATGAGAGTTTTGTATAATTTTTTTAAGCCTTTTATTTGTTGTTGTAGGTGATAAAAGTTGAATAAAATAAACTGATTTTTTTTTACATTTTTTTGCAAAATCTTTATTTTCTGGCCAAGGTAAATCTACAACTATTAGTCCATTTACTCCTGAAGTTTTACATTTGTTTAAAAAGTTTTTTTCTCCATATTGAAAAATCATATTATAGTAACCCATCAATATGATAGGTTTGTTTTTATCAAATTTTTTAAAATCTCTAACAATCCTAAATATATCATCTATTTTAATACCTTTTTTAATTGCTCTATATGCGCTTGTTTGAATTTGGCTCCCATCTGCAACAGGAGTATTGTGGGGTACACCTACCTCTAAAATGTCTGCATTTTTAGATATAGATTTTAATATATCCAGAGATTGTTTTTTTGAGCTATCACCGGCAACAGTATAGGTTAATAAAGCCGGTCTGTTTTCTGCTTTTGCTTTTTTGAAAGCAGCACTAATTGGATTTAACATATTTTTTGCCTAATCTTTGTTCTAAAATTCCCCTGTCTTTATAAGCATCACCACAACTATTAATGACTACCACAGTATTTTTGCTAAGTTTTTTTGCCTCTTTAAGAGCGACAAAAAAAGCATGGCTTGGTTCTAAGGAAGGTCTTAAATCCTCTAATTTTGTAACAAGTTTATAGGCACTTAAAGCTTCTTCATCACTTGCAGCTGTATATCTAGCTCTTTTTGAGTCTCTTAAAAAACAATGAAGTGGAGAAATTCCAGGATAATCAAGTCCCGCAGAAATTGATTCCGTCTCTTCTATTTGTCCATCTGAGTTCTGATTAACATATTGAGCTGCGCCATGTAGAATTCCAATCTTTGAACCATAGGTTAAAGGTGCTGCATGTTTTTTACTTTTTGCAGGTCCACCAGCTTCTACCCCAATAAACTCAACTTGTTTTTTGTCATAATCCATAAATTCATTCCAAAAACCAAAGCTTGAACTTCCACCTCCTACACAATTGTATAACTTAAGTTTTTTTGGAATTGATCCAAATTCTTTGATTAGCTGTACTTTTAACTCTCTTGAAATTTGGCTTGTACTCCATCCACATATACGAACAAAAACTGCTGGACCAACTGTACTTCCAACGCACATTGCTGTTGTATCACAATTAGCAACCCAAAATCGCATACATTCTGATACAGCGTCTACCAGTGTTTGACTTCCAGAATAGACAGGTATTACTTCAGCCCCATTTTTTTTCATTGCTTTTACATTTGGCTGTTGTCTAGCGATATCTTTCGCACCCATAAATATCTTACATTTTAAACCAAATTTTTTAGCTGCCATACTTAACATTTTACCTGCATAGCCAGCACCAGTATCACCACATATAATTTTTTTACCCGATCGTTTTGCAAGCAAACAATGAACAGTCGCGTTGTAGATTTTATGTGCTCCCCCATTTGCATCTGAAACAACTTTAGACCAAATTTGAGCACCACCAATGTAATTAGTGAGATTCTCTAGTTTTATAAATCTTGTGGGAGCTCCAACCCAATTTTGAAAATATTTATCTCTCTCTGCTATGAATTTTTTATTTTTTTTTAATTTATTGAATAAAACTTCTAAATCTTCGATTGGTTTTTTTAAAGTCTCAGGAACAAAGTTTCCTCCAAATTTACCACCCCAAAATCCAAGTGAATCTCCTTGATCGATGACTGGAATTTTTTTTTTAAGTTTCATATTTTTTTAAACAAATTCAACAATTTATCAATTTTATTAATATCTTTTTTTCCATTTTTGTCTTCTAATGCTCCACTGAGATCAACAATAAAGTCTTTATTTTTAAGATTAGGTATATCATCTATTTGAATATTTCCTGCAAGCATTTTATTTAATTCACTAGGTAAGTCATCTAGTAAACTATGATCAAAACTTTCGGATTTATCGTAACCTTTTGAGTCAAATAATATTATATCTGAAATTTCTGTATAATCTTTATATTTGACTACATCTTCTGTACTGGAAATAGTAAGAGCTGTGATTATTTTTTTTTTGAATTTAGATTTTATTTCTTTTGTTCTAAGAGGATTTACATCGTAAAGTTGATAATAATCAAAATTTAAATCTTTTATTTTTTCCAAAATTACATCATCAGGGTTTACGAGCACTGAGATAAACTTAACCTGTTTTTTGTCTACATGTATCAAATTTTTTAATTTTTCAAATTCAACAAATCTTTTACTTTTCTCATAGTTTGTAATGAAACCTATCATTGTTGGTTTATGATTGTGATTTAAAATAAAGTTTAAAGTTTTAGAATCTGAGACCCCACAAATTTTTAAACCTCTGATCATTTGCTTAAGTGATCAATTAGATTTTTAATATTTTTTTTTATATTTCCTTTAGTTATAGGTCTTCCTATTACAAGCCAGTCACTACCATTTTTATAAGCTTGTCTAGGAGTCACGATTCTTTTTTGGTCATTTGATTTAGAATTAAATCTTATACCTGGGGTTATAATTTCTTTTTTAAATACTTTTTTAACTAGCTTTACTTCTTGTGCACTGCAAACTATAGCATCTAATTTAGCTTTATTTGCTATTCTTGCCTGATGAATAACTAATTTTTTTACATCTTTATTAAATCCAATATCTTTTAATGCTTTGTTGTCTAATGAAGTAAGGATAGTCACCCCAATTAGTTTTATTCTTCCCGAAACTTTCTTGGTAGCTTTTAAGGCCTCTAAGCCAGAGCTAATATGTATAGTTAGATAATTAATTTTTAAATCCTTTATGGCTTTAACTGTTGATACACAAGTATTTGGAATATCGTGAAGTTTTAGATCTGCAAATATTGTCGTATTCTTTAATTTAGACAGAAATGGTCTACCATTTTTAGAGTTGAGAAACTCAAGTCCAAATTTATAACCAACTTTTAATTTTGAACTTTGAGTTTTGTTAATTATTTTTTTGACTTTTAAAATGCTGGTATTATCACAAGCTATGAAAATTTTACTCTTTTTCATTATTTAACTTTTTAAATAAATCTTTGGACATTTTCCATTTTATTGTTTTTTTTTTGGGAACACTAATTTTCTCTCCTGTTTTTGGATTTCGTCTTATCGAAGCTTTTTGAACGTTTGTGCGAAAAGTTCCAAAATTTCTTAGCTCTACTCCCTCGCCTCTATAAAGTGTATCTTTAATTTCTTTAAGAATTACTTCGAGCACTTTATTTAGATCACTGTATAAAAAATTTGGATATGATTTTTTAAGTTCTTTAATAAGCTCTGATTTTACAATAGCCAATTTAATTCAATCAATTAATTTTATTTTTTGTCTTTCTTCTTTAAATCTTCAGATAATGATGAAAAAGGAAGATTTTTACCCGAACCTTCAGCCCCATATTTTTCCAATGCTTCTTTTTTTTCTAACTCTTCTAAAAGTTTAATACTTAGTACAACTTTTCTTTTACCCATATCCAATTCTGCTATCGCACAATCGATTCTTTCTCCACCAGTAAATCTCGAAGTCCTTGTGTCGGCAGAATTAATTGCAATATTAGACTTCTTAATTGGAAAATCCATATCACATCCTTCTGGTCTAACAATTAATCCTTTTGGGTCAGTTGAAATTATTTTTACAGTAATAGTTTGTTTTACTTTTTTGTCATGAAACCAATCAAATGGGTCAGGCTGAGTCTGTCTTAGTCCGACTCTTATCTTCTGGTCTGCAACTTTAATTTCTAAAACTTTAACATTTATTTTATCACCTTTTTTATAATTGCTAAGTTCTTGTTCACCATTATTTGAATATGTTAAATCATTACAATGTAAGAACGCATCAATATCTAAATCCTCAACTTTTACAAATAATGAATAGTCATTTTTGTTAACGACCTCCCCCTCAACAATAGTCCCAACTGGGTATTTATTATTAAAAATCTCGAAAGGATTCTGTAAGGTCAAACGGTGTGATATTGCTACTCTTCTTTTTTCTTTATCAATTTCGGTAATAATACAATCTATAATATCATTAACTTTAAACATCTTTTTTGCTGATGTATTTTTTTTACTCCAACTAAGCTCGCTAGAGTGAAGTAATGTTGTTAGCCCAGGTTCTAGCTCACAAAAAGCTCCAAAGTCCATAATTTTTACTACTTTGACTTTATAAACTTTATTTAATTCATAGTTTTCGATATGCTCAAATGGATCTGGTGATAATTGTTTTACGCTACAACCAACTTGTAATTTTTCTTTGTCAACTGATATAACTTTAAGATCATGTTTTTCTCCAATGTTAAAAACCTCATCAGGATGATTGACTCTCGAATATGAGATCTCTTGCAAATGAACTAGTACATCTAATTCTCCATTTACATTGAAAAAACATCCAAAAGTGCTATAGCCTTTCACCTCTGCACCTTTAATGATATCTCCAACCTTGTATTTTTCTATAATTTTCGCTTTATCTTCTTTTTTAAAAGAAGAAATAATTTCTCTTCTAGATACGCAGGCATTACCTCTCACTCTATCCAATTTGATAAGAGCAAATTTTTGTGGTTCATTCATTAAGTGACTTATATCCTTGAGTGGTTTATCACTAATTTGAGATCCAGGTAAAAACATCAGTGAACCTGTATCGATATGTTCTACTATACACCCGCCTTTACATTTAGATGTGATCTTACCCATTATTGGCTCATTTTTTTCATAAGCTTGAACTAATTTATCCCAACCTTTGATTTTCTGAGCTTTATTAGCAGAGACTAAAATCTCACCGTTTTTGTCCTCAATCTTTTCTAAAAGTACGGGGATTGACTCACCTAGTTTAATTTTATCTCCTAAACCCATACTTTTAAGTTCATTTATATCTAGGACTGGTTCACTTTTGAGACCTTCAACAAATAAAAAGACAAATTTATCTGTAATTTTATTAATCTTTCCCTCGATAATTTTTCCTTCTTCTATTTGTGTTTTTGAGAGTTTTGAATTTAATAATTTCTCAAATTCTTTTGATGCAGGATTTGATAGGTCTTTATAAATTTCCATTAACTATTAATTTTTTATCTATAATTTTTTTTATTTTTAAAAAGCACGCTCTTTTAGATAAATTTGTGGTATTTATCAATATAGAATCTTTGGTTTTCCTTAGAGGTGAAATTCTACGATTATAGTCATTTTTGTCACGTTTTTTAATACTTTTTAATACCTCTGAGTAGGAAACTTTTTTTTTCAGATTTTTTAACTCTTTAAATCTTCTTTTTGCTCTAATTTTTAAATTTGCAGTTACAAAAAACTTAAAATCTGCATCAGGTATTATTTTATAAGTAATATCTCTTCCATCTAAACAGGAACCATTGAATTTTTTTGGTGGCCTGTAAGCACAATTAATTTGGAATGCGTGGACAAGTTTTCTTATATTCTTATTTTTTGCAATCAAAGAAGCTTCAGTGCCCACCTTATCAGACAATAATTTTTTATTTTGAAGACTTTTTAAATTTAATTTTTTAATTCTACTTTTTAAAAATTTTTCATTAAATTTTTTTTTTTGATTAATTTTTATAAAAGCAATCATTCTATAAATTTTTCCGGTATCCAGATAAAATAGGTTGTAATATTTTGATAAAGCTTTAGCTATAGTTCCAGCTCCTGCAGCTGCAGGAGAGTCAATTGCAATTTTAATAAATATTTTTCTACCTTTCATTTTTGAATTTATTTATAACTCTTAAAAAAGAAGGAAATGAGGTTTTAATTGAATCTTTATCATGTATATGCCATTCACCACCAAAAGATAACGCGGCTATAACACTTGTCATAAAAACCCTGTGATCTTTTAAAAATTTTTGAATTACAATCTTTTTATTTACTATTAGTTTAGGATTACCAAATATTTTAATAGAGTTTTTACCTGTAATAACTTTTACTCCCATCATTTTTAAAATTTTTGAGCCCCATGTTAACCTTGGGCTTTCTTTCTTATTTAGCTCGTCTAATTTTTTAAAAGTTGAAATTCCTTTTGCTTTAGCTGCAATTAAAAAAATAATTAAAAATTCATCTATAGCACCACTATTTAATTTTGATGGACAATTTACAGATTTAAGTTGTTTGGGACTTTTTACAAAAATATCAGCAATTTGTTCGCCTTTATAAATTCTTTTATTTAAAAATAAGATATTTACTCCCATTTTTTTTAAAACTGTGATAATTCCGATTCTAGTCGGATTTATATTTACATTATTAATAATAAGTTGTGAATTTTTCGAGAGTACTGTTAATGCAATGAAAAATGCCCCAGAACTTATATCAGACGGAATGCTATAATTAATTGGTTTAATTTTTTTAACTTTACTGATCTCAATTAGGTCAAAATTTTTATTCTTTTTAATCTTAATTGGTAATTTTAAATATTTGAATAAAAGTTCGGTGTGGTCTCTAGATTTTTTTGCTCTGATTATAGTTTTTCCTTCTACTTTAATTGCTCCCAATATAACACTACTCTTACATTGTGCTGAGCCTTTATCTTCAAAAAATTTTATTGGCATCAATTTTTTTGGCCCCTTTATGACAAGGGGTAAGTTGAAATTATTACGAAGCTGAAATGTAGCACCAAATTTACTTAAAGGTTTTGCTATTCTTTTGAAGTCTCTATTAGATAAACTTCTATCGCCAATTATTTTTATTGGAAAAGGGGTATCAATTAAGATTCCTGAAATTAATCTTCCAAGTGTCCCAGAATTTTGTGCATTTATCACAAGATTTTTTTTGTACTTATAACCTTTAATACCCACACCTTGAATTTTACAAATATTTTTATTAATAATAACTTTTGCTCCTAATTTTTTAACAGCTTGAATAGCTGCCAAAACATCCTCTGATATTAACAAATTTTTTGCTTTTGAAACTCCATTGGCGAGAGAAGAAACAAGTACCCATCTAATGCTGATACTTTTATCACCTGGAATTGAAATTTTTTTATTAAAACTTAAAATTTTTTTTTTTAAGATAATTTTTTTTGGCATCAAGTATTAATTAAACTTAAAACTATTGCCAAAATAAGCATTTTGGGCATTAATATCTTTAACAAGGTTTGATGGCGTATCTTGAGCAACTATTTTACAATTGCTTAAAATCATTGCTATATCAACACATGCAAGTAAATCCCTTGCTTGATGATCACATATGCAGATAGTTATTTGATTTTCATGTTGTAAATTTACTATAATTTCCTGTAACATTTTTATTGTTAATACATCTAGAGCTGCGAAACATTCGTCTAGTAAAAGTACTTTTGGGTTACTTAAAAGTGACAAAGATATAACTAATTTTTTTTTTTGTCCACCTGATAAAAACTTAGCTTTAATATTTTTAATATTTTCAAGTTCAAATTTTGAAAGTAAGTAATCAATCTTTTCTTGTCTTAAATTTTTATCATCTATTACAATTTCACTAATAGCTTTTAAATTATCATGAAGAGTTAAATCATTAAAAAATCCTCCATATTGAGGAACATAGCCGACTTTAAACCTTTTAGTTCTCAAATATATTGGATATTGCGATACATCTTCACCATTGATCTTTATTTTTCCAAATTTTGGGTTTATTAAACCAGTGATTAAATTAAAGATTGTTGATTTTCCAACACCATTCGGACCAAGCATACCAAAAATTTGACCCTCATTAATTTTAAAGCTTATATTATCTAAAATTATTCTGTTTCCATAAGCCAAAGTAACGTTTTCAAATTCAATAATCGTTTTTGTTTTTTTAAAGGATTTAATTCTAAATTTTTTTATTAAAGCCATTTATTATTTAATTGATTTGATTTTAACTTTTTTATTTTCTTCGTACATAAATATTTTTATATCATTTGTCTTAATATTTACTTCAATTACATCAGCTTGAAGAGAACTTCTATTATTTTTTAAAGTTACATCTCTAGAAATAATCATTAAATTTTCGTCCCATGAAAAGTCTAAATAATCGCCTGTAATTCTATTATCTAAGTATTTAATTATTACGTTTTTTGAGAAAATAGTATCATAATTATTTACATTATATTTACCAAAGTCAGATAAAATTTCTATTAACTCATATTTTTTTAAGTTTATAATTCCTCTGACTGACTTTAAAAAAATATAATTACTTTCATTTTGATCTATTGTTCCCTCACTAGCTTTCAAAAAATATTCATTTCCTTTCGTGTCTTTCGCAGAGTAACTTACATCTTCAATTATATTTGAACTCTCTATTCTACTTTCGATAATTTCATTTTTTTCTTTTTCAATAGATTCTATTTTTTTTTTTTCAATTAAATTTTTATTTTTGTTTGATTTATAATAAAAAAAAGTAAAGAAAGAAAAAAAAAGGATTATGCAAAGTGTGCCTAATAAAATTTTTTTCCTCATTAAGAAATATTTGATTGTAATATATTATGAATATGGAGAACTCCTATAGTTTTAAATTTATTTTTTTTCTCATAAACACACAAAGAAGTAATTTTTTTATTATTCATAATTGATAATGCTTTCGCAGCTAATTCATCTTTATGAATTCCAATTGGATTTTTTGTCATTACTTCTTTTACTTTGATGTCATGTAAATTTTGATTTTTCTGACTAAATCGTCTTAATTCTCCATCAGTAATTATTCCACAAGTAATTTTTTTTTTGTTTCTGACTAACAAAAAACCTAATTTTTTCAGACTTAAAATTTTTAAAGCTTTTTTCATTTTTATATTTTCATCTACAAAAGGTATAGCTTTGCCTGTAAGCATTATATCTTCAACAGTTTTAAGTTGTGCCCCTAAACTACCAGATGGATGAATTTTTTTAAAATCTCTTTTATTAAATTTCCTTTGCTTCATTGTAGCGATAGCCAAAGCATCACCCAAGGCTAATTGAGATGTTGTGCTTGAAGTCGGAATTATACTTCCTGCCTCAACAGCTTTGGGTATTAATAACTTGATATCTGAAGATTTGTAAAGAATAGAGTCTTTCTTTGACACAATACCAATTAACAAAATTTTGTTTCTTTTAGCAAATTGAATTACATTCTTTAATTCGTTAGTTTCCCCAGAATTACTAATCAAAATAAGTATGTCTTTCTTAGATATACTTCCCAAATCTCCATGAGATGAGTCACTAGCAGATAAATAAAAAGCTGGTGTTCCAACAGATGACAAAGTTGCTGCAATTTTATTTGCAATTAAACCACTCTTGCCCACTCCACATAAAATTATTTTTGACTGACATTTTAATATTTGATTAACTGCTAAATTAAATGAGTTATCAAAACTATTTTTTAATTTGATTAATGCATTAATTTCGAGATTAATGACCTCTTTAGCGATCTTAATAAATTTTTTACTTTTCATCTAGTGAGACCAAATATCATCCTTAAACAACGCCAAATCAAGTTCGACTCTTGTTTTTAAAAATTTAAGACAATCTCTATATAAATCAATTCTTTTCTCTCTCTCCAAAATTTTATTCAATTCTTCGTGAATTTTATGTAGATAAATTACATCATTAGCGCAATATTTCATTTGAGCAGGTGTTAAATCGCCCCCAAAATCTGAGTTTTGAAATTGTTTACTTATATCTAAATTAACAAATTCTTTAATCAGAGTTTTTAGCGAATGATTATCAGCATAACTTCTTGCTAAACGACTTGCAATTTTTGTATCAAGAATGTTATTTGTTTCAGTTTTCAAATAATATTTGATATGTGCCATATCAGCTCTACCATAATGGAATATCTTTGTAATTTTTTGATTGCTCAGCATCTTTACTAGATTGGGTGCTTCATAACTTGATCTATCAAGTTGAATTATATGTGCATCTGAATTACCTGATGAAATTTGTATCAAACACAGAGGGTCTCTTCTGACATTTAGACCCATAAACT
>CACDQT010000013.1 GCA_902554995.1 uncultured Pelagibacteraceae bacterium
AATAATTTTGTAGCGAGCCTTACATTTTGTCCTCTTCTCCCAATCGCTTTACTTAAATTTTCTTCAGTAAGAATCACATCTAGTTTTTTTCTTTCTAAATCTACGTTTACTCTTTGCACCTCAGCTGGAGATAAAGCATTAGATACTAATATTGCAGGGTCCTCAGACCAATTTACAATATCAATTTTTTCACCTTGTAATTCATTAACAACTGCTTGAACTCTCGATCCTCTCATTCCCACACATGCTCCAACTGGATCTAATGAAGTATCAACTGCTTTAACACAAATTTTTGCTCTACTTCCTGGATCTCTGGAAGATGATTTAATTTCTATCAGACCATCATAAATTTCAGGAACTTCTTGAATGAAAAGTTTTTCCATAAATTTTGGGTGAGCTCTTGATAAAAAAATTTGTTGACCACGAGGCTCTCGCCTTACATCGAAACAATAAGCTTTAATTCTATCCCCAGCTTTTATATTCTCTCTTGGGATAATTTCATTTTTTTGAATAATTGCTTCTGTTCTTCCGAGATCCACGATTACATTGCCAAACTCTAATCTTTTGACTATTCCACTCAAAATCGAGTCTTTTTTATCAATAAAATCGTTAAATTGTCTTTCACGCTCTGCCTCCCTAACATTAAAATTAATTACTTGTTTAGCTGTTTGAGCAGCTATTCTTCCAAAATCAAATGAAGGAAGTGGCTGTAAAACTTCATCTCCAATCACTTTGTCTTTATTGGTCTCATTCAATGTTATGGCATCCTCTAATTTAATCTCAGTGTTTGTATTTTCTGGATTTTCTGTAACTATCAATTTTCTAAAAATTTCAATATCACCATTATTTCTATTAATCATTACTTTGATCTCGTTATCCTGGCCAAATTTAGATTTTGCTGCTTTGGCAATTCCAGTTTCCATAGAACTAATAATGAGTTCTTTATCAATTGATTTTTCCAAAGCTACTGCCTCTGCGATTCTCAATAGTTCAAGTTTATCTGCTCTTTTATTCAACATAGTTTTGTTTGCTCCAAAAAAAAATGGGCCAAAGCCCATTTTGATAATCAACAATGTAAATAAATATATAAAAGTTTTTTTTTATTTTTCAATAAAAACTATTTTAAGAAAATGTTAGATTTATTGGTATTTTCCCAAGAAAAAGCACCTTCTTTATCTGGCTCTCTCCCAAAATGTCCATATGCAGATGTTTTTTCATATATAGGTCTATTAAGCCCCAACATCTCTCTTATTCCTCTTGGGCTGAGATCAAAATTTTCTTTAATCTTATCTTCAACAAATTTATTTTTATCTAAATCATTATCAAAAAGACTCACATAAATAGATAAAGGTTTTGAAACACCAATTGCATAAGCCAGTTGAATCAGACATTTATCAGCAATTTTCGATGCAACAACATTTTTGGCGATATATCTGGCTGCATAAGCTGCGGACCTGTCAACTTTAGTTGGATCTTTTCCAGAAAAAGCTCCACCACCATGTGGAGCAGCTCCGCCATAAGTATCTACAATAATTTTTCTACCTGTTAGACCACAATCTCCATCAGGACCTCCTATTACAAAATTTCCAGTTGGATTTACATAAAATTCATCTTCATTAAAACCCTCCAAAAAATTTTTTGGTATAGAATTTATCAAATATGGTCTCAACAATTCCCTTACCTGTTCTTGATTAACATTTGCAGTGTGCTGAGAAGAAATTACGACTGATTTAACTTTTGAAGGTTTACCATTTTCATATTCAAAAGTTACCTGACTTTTTGAGTCTGGTTCTATATTTTTTAATTTACCTGATTTTCTATCTTCAGCCATTAATCTTAAAATTTTATGGGAAAAATGTATCGGTGCAGGCATTAAAACATCAGTTTCATTGCAGGCATAACCAAACATAATACCTTGATCTCCTGCACCTTCATCTTTATTTCCTGAAGAATCTACACCCATAGCAATGTCACTTGATTGTGAATGAAGATGACTTTCTATTTTTGTAGCCTCTTTCCAGGTAAAACCATCTTGATCATATCCAATATCTTTAATGCATTCTCTTACCTTATTGATTAAATCATCTTTTTTAATTTCTGGTCCTCTGACCTCACCGGCTAATACAACTTTATTTGTAGTTGTAAGAGTTTCACATGCAACTCTCGAATATGGATCGTTAGATAAATAAGTGTCTACCACCATATCAGATATCCTATCCGACACTTTATCTGGATGTCCCTCTGAAACAGACTCACTTGTAAAAAGAAAATTTTTTAAATTACTCATCTTTAGTCCTATTAAATGAAAAAGTTAAAACAATATACAACAAAATTAATATGAAAAATATGTTATTTCCATATTTAGAAAACAATGTTGGTTTTAAATCTCTTATGCCTTCTAAATCAATGTAGCCTGAAATTCCATAATCTACTTTATTCTCAATATAACCTAATGGATTTATAATTGCTGCCATCCCGTTATTAGATGATCTAATTATATACTTTCCATTTTCGACTGCTCTAAATTTACTATGGATAAAATGTTGTTTAGGTCCAATGGATTTACCAAACCATCCATCTTCTGAAATATTTAATATAAAATCGAAATCAAAATTTTTAGTCAAATTTCCACTATATATAATTTCATAACAAATTAATGGCAAAAAATTTATTTGTTTAAGATCATCTTGGATTTTAATAATTTTTCTGTTTACACCTTTATCAAATGATCCAATATTATTTGTGATTGTTTTTAAACCAAATTTGTTAAGAATATTTTCAAGAGGAACAAATTCACCGAAAGGTACAAGTTTAATTTTGTTATAATTTTCAATTAAATTTACTTTACTATCAAATATTGAAAATGAATTGTAATAATTGTAATCATTGTTCATAGTCTTTCTACTTGTTATTCCTAAACCGATTAAGTGATTTTCACTAAAATATTTTTCAAATATGTCATTATATAAATCTAATTGATCTTCATAAGTGTTGGGTATTATTCCCTCTGGCCATACAAAAAATGTCTTTTTTTCTTCAATGGGTGAACTAATTGAAATTAGCTCATTAATCACACTCTCAGCATTAACGTTTTTATAGTACCTATCTAAACTTATATTTGCTCCAATTACTCTAACTGCAAAAGGAAGTTCTTTTTCTTTACTATTATAAAAATTTTTTTTTAAAAATCCCCCATATGTATAAAAAGCGATAGGTAATAATATTAAAAAGATACATACAGCCACCTCCTTTTTAGATTTTCTAAATATGAAAAGGGCTGGAGCTGTAAAAAAACTAACTACTATAAGATTTAATGAATAAGTTCCTATTATTGACAAAATGCTCAAAAAATTATTGATTTCAGAGAAACTGTAAACTACCAAGTTCCAAGGAAACCCAGTTAAAATTGTTCCTCTAATAAACTCTATTAAACCAAACAACAGAGAAAATATGAAAAAAGCACTTAATATATTCTTTGGTTTGTATAGACAAAAAATAGCAATACATAATGCATAAAATAAACCTAAAAATGCCGGGATAACAATTAAAGATATGGGAATTAAAAAATTAAAATTTTGATCAAAACTTAAGGATATAGTTAACCAATACAAACTGGACAAAAAATAACTAAAACCAAACAACCATCCATAATAAAAGGATTTTTTTATTCCTTGTTTTAATCTCTGAAATAAAAAAATAAAGAAAACACTAAATGTAAAAAAATTTAAAAAAAAAAAATTATAAGGAGGTAAACTTAAGGAAGTTAAGCTTCCTAAAAAAATTATCAATAAAGTCTCAAATATAAAATTTTTTTTCAATTTAAAATGGAAGTTTTTTCTATAGATCTAAAAATTTTTTTTTCTTCATTTAACATCTGTTTATACTCTTTACTTTTTTGATGATCATGTCCCAATAAATGTAGAAAACCATGTATAAAAATTTTTATTGTTTTTATTTTAAATTCATAATTGTCTAAATTTTTTGGCTTATTCATATAATTAAAACTTATAATTATGTCACCAAGATAATTTTCTTTTAATTTTTTTTGTTTTTTATTAAATGGAAAAGAAAGTACATCGGTATGTTTATCCTTATTTCTAAATTTTTTGTTTAAAGTTTTAATTGTTTTATTATTTGATAGTAGTAGCGTTAAATAGATTTTTTTATTGATAAATCTATATTTTTTTGGGAACTTGTTACATATTTTATTAAAAAATAATTCTTTTTTTTTTATCTTTTTTGACCAAGAATTTTCTTCTGAGAGCACATTAACTTTGATCATTATTGTTGTACGCTTTCACAATTTTTGAAACTAAAGGATGCCTCACAACATCTGAATGATCAAAGTCTATAACTTTAATCTCATTCAAATGTGATAATATTTTTTTTGATCTTTCTAAACCTGACATTTTTTTGTTAGGTAAATCTATTTGGGTAGGATCACCATTTACAACTATTTTTGAATTTTCACCTATCCTAGTAAGAAACATTTTTATTTGTGTATCAGTAGCATTTTGAGCTTCATCTAAAATTGCAAAAGAATTTTTTAAAGTTCTTCCTCTCATAAAAGCTAAAGGAGCTATTTCAATGTCGCCGATTTCTATCATTCTCTGAATTTTTTCAAAATGAAATAGATCATACAAAGAGTCATACAATGGACGAAGATATGGATCGACTTTCTCTTTCATATCCCCTGGCAGGAATCCTAATCTCTCCCCTGCCTCAACCGCAGGTCTAGAAAGTATAATCCTCTCTATTTTTTTTTCTAACAACATTGTTAAACCTACAGCAACAGCAAGAAATGTTTTTCCTGTACCAGCAGGTCCAGCAGATATTATTATTTCATTTTGTCTCAACGCTCTAACATATTCTTTTTGTTTTTCTGATCTTGGAATTATAGATTTTTTTGGGGTTTTGATTATATCAGTAACGTTGGTATTTTTTACCTTTTCATTTATCATAAATTGATCAACTGAGGATAAAATATCTTTTTGTTCTATACTACCATTATTTTTAAATTGATTTGCAAGAAATTGAATTGCATTCTTCAAAATTTCATTTTTTTCTGAAGTTGATTTGATTAAGATCGAATTTCCCCTGGAATAAATACTTGAATTAGTTATTTTTTCTAACTCTTTCAAGTTTTGGTTAAATTCACCAACTACTCCCATCAGGAGGTCATTTTCGTGAAAAATTACACTAATTGAATTATTTTCTGAATAAACAAATTTTAGAGATGAATTAATATCTTTTTTAATAGTATTACTCAAATTTAAGCCACTCTTTGTTCTGAATTTTTTAAGCTTTTACCAAACAATGTATTTTGATTACTGCTCTTTATTTTTACTTTAATAACATTTCCCATATCTAAATCATTACCATCAAAAATAACTGAAGTCATATATTCTGATCGACCAAAAAACTTTGTGCCACCATCTATTTTATTTTCAACTAAAACATCTATTTCTTTACCTTCAAGCGATTTATTCATATTAATTTGATTGGTAAATAATTGTTTTTGAACTTTTTCTAATCTTGTAAGTGAAATTTTTTTATCAATTAACTCAAAATTTGCTGCAATTGTTCCTGGTCTTGGACTAAATATGAAAGAAAAAGAATTTATAAATTCAATTTTTTTAATTAAATCACATGTTTCATTAAAGTCCTTCTCATCCTCACCCGGATAGGCAATTATAAAATCACTCGAAAACTTTATTTTTGGGTTAATTTTTTGAAGTTTTTCGTAAGTATTAACATAATCACTTATTTGATGTTTTCTATTCATTGATTTTAAGATCTTATCAGATCCACTTTGAACGGGCAGGTGAACTAAAGGCATTAACTTCTTTGAAACACCATATACATTGATAAGATCTTCTGTCATATCCCTTGGGTGAGAAGTTGTATATCTAATTCTTTTAATTCCATTCAACTTTTCTATTTCTAAAATTAAATCTGACAATCTGTAATTTTCGTAATTATAAGCATTAACATTTTGACCTAGTAGTGTTATTTCACGAACCCCATTTTCTGACAAATTCTCTGCTTCTTCTAATATTTTTTTGAATGGTCTTGAATATTCTGGACCTCTTGTAAATGGTACTACACAGAAATGGCAAAATTTATCACAGCCCTCTTGAATAGTTAAAAATGATGAAATTTTTTTTGATGAGTTCTTAATATTATCTAAATAATCAAATTTTGTAATGGCATCAAATTCGGTTTCATCTATTTTTTTTTGTTTGGATAAAAATTCTTCAATTTTGTCATTTATTTTATGATAGGCTTGCGGTCCAATCACGATATCAATATATGGTTCTCTTTTGATCATTTCCTCATTTTCAGCCTGGGCAACACATCCAGCAACTATAACGATTGGTTTTTTTCGTGATCTAAAATTTTTTTTAACCCGTCCAATCTCATGATAAACTTTTTCTTTAGCTTTATCCCGAATATGGCACGTGTTGAGAAGATAACAATTAGACTCATCTAGATTTTCAGTTTTTACAAAACCTATTTCTCTCACAGTATCAAATATTCTGTTAGTGTCATATTCGTTCATTTGACAACCGAAAGTTTTGATAAATATTTTTTTATTCATCTTTTGAGTTTACTTTGACACCATATAACTCAAGTTTATGGTCTACTAACTTATAACCATATTTTTTTGCAACTTTTTTTTGCAACTCTTCAATCTCTTCATCCACAAATTCAATTATTTCACCAGATTTTATATCAATCAAATGATCATGATGACTCTCTATCATTGCTTCATATCTAGCCTTACCACCTTTAAAATCATGTTTAGTTAAAATTCCTGCTTCTTCGAAAAGCTTAACTGTCCTATAAACTGTGGCTATGCTTATTTTTGGATCAACTTTTGATACACGACTATATAACTCATCAACATCTGGATGATCAGACTCACCATAAGCGGCTTTTGACTCTGAGATAACCTTTGCAATAATTCGCCTCTGCTCAGTTAATTTTACCCCTTTAGATAAACATTGTTGTTCAATTGTATCTGACATAATTGATTTTAACTCAAATAAATAGGATTTATCAAATTTTTTTCAACTTTCAATTTATCGCAAAGTTTTGGGATATTTTCGTATTTAACCTCATTTTTTTCACTAAAATCCTCTAAACTATAACAATAATAATCAATTTTATTGACCAAATGAAAAGCTTTAACAACTGATAAAGAATTTCTTATCCCCGCAAAACTTCCTGGACCTCGATTTACATAAATTTGAGAAACTTTATCTAAATCTAAATTTTTTTTATTTAAAAAATCATTAATTAGAATTGATAATTTTTCATAATTTATTTTGGAATTTTCATGTGTAATGCTGTAATTAATATCATTATTAATGATCATTAAAAAAATTTTATCTTTAGCGGCATCTATAATTAGCTTGTTCATTTTACAATTTATTTTTATAGTTAATTCTATTTCACAAGAGAATAATATCAAATCTTATTCTAGAGACAGTGGTGTTTTATCATTGATGTATCATCGATTTAATGAAAATAAATATCCATCAACAAATATAAAAATGGATATGTTTGATGAGCAAATGAAAATCATTAGAAATAAAGGATATGAATTTTATGATCCTAACAATTTTTTAAATGAATTTAATAAAGTAAAAAAGAATAAGAAAATTTTAATTACAATTGATGATGGATTTAAGTCATTTTATAATGAGGCCTGGCCATACCTTAAAAAAAATAAAATTCCATTCATCTTATTTGTATCTACTGAACCTGTAGGTAAAAAAGGGTATATGACTTGGGATGAAATTAAAGAAATTGATGACTCCGATATAGGCTATATAGGACACCATTCACATACACATGAATATTTAATTGATATGACAGAAAAAGAATTCATAAACGATATAGAAACAGCAACTGAAATTTTTAAAGATAGACTAGGGTATGTACCACCAATATTTTCATATCCTTTTGGTGAATATTCTCTTTTTATGAAAAATTTTATATCAAAAAATTTTGAAATTGCTTTTGGACAACACTCTGGAATAATTGATAACAATAAAGATAAATTTGAATTACCAAGATTTCCGATAAATGAGAAGTATGGAGATTTAAAACGATTTAACTCACTAATAAATTATAACCCTCTAGAGTACAAATCTCTTAAACCAGTAGAAAAAAAATTAGAAAATAATGATAATCCACCTAAATTGATTGTGGAATTTTTTGATAATCAAAAAAATATAAAAAATATCAATTGTTATTCAAATGATGGTGGTTCATGGGGCCAACCAAATTTAGTATTCGAAAAAAATATTCTTTATATCAATTTCGAGTCTAAATTTTTACCAAGACGCGGAAGAATAAATTGTTCCTTAAATGATGATGGCAAGTGGCGTTGGTTTGGAACCCAATTTGTTATAATGGAAAATTAAATTAAACTTTCAAGCTCTTTGCTTGAAGGAAGTAACTTAGCATCATCAAAATCTTTTAAATTGTTTTGATTAATAATTTTTTGCAAAACTTCCACATACTGATTTCCTGTTTCAGCATAATTTTTTAAAAATTGAGAAAGAATTAAACTATCTAAAGGTTGATTATTATCTCTTAAATGTGCTCTTGCTAATCTAAAATTTTTATATGATCGATGGGTATTTAAATTTCTTTGATAAGCTCTAACCGAGGCCTGTAATACATTAAATTTCATAACTTTATGACCCTTATTCTCATCAGCCTCTTTGGGTTTTAAGCCCTCACCAGACCAAGTCCATTGCCCAAAAAGTGCATTACCCTCTTGTGCAAATCTTGATGTTCCCCATCCTGTTTCTTTCGCAGCTTGAGCAAGTGCTAAAGAGACTGGTATTTCATCCATCCTGATTTTGAGTGTTGTTAAATCTTTAGATGTTACTCCGTACTGTTTGTATTTTTTTTCAAGCCATTTTTTTTCTAATTTAGTATTATTGCTTTTATTAATAATTTTAAACAAAGTCTTTCGATCTAATCTAATATTATTATTTTCTTTTAAGACTAAAGGTAAAACAATTTGAATAAAAAACTCCTTTCTTTTCTTGGTACTTTCAATCATTTTTATTTCACCAGGAAGTAAAGTTAATGCAACAGGCTTAACTAACTTTGTTTCCCTTACATCATCTAGTTTATAATCGGTGTCTTGAAATAATTGTTTAATTGTAGATGCATTTAATCTTACTGTGTCTGTTTCAAGATCGTTCAAACTAAAAATATCGATTAACAAATCTTTTTCATTTAATTCTCCTCTATCAGACTCGACACCCTCTTTTTTATTTAGTGTATATGCTAGAATGGCTTTTGAATTATTTTGAAATTCTTTGTCTTCTAAAAGTTGCTTATTAGCAAAATTAATTATTGATGGAATATGATAGAATGAAAAAACAACAAAAATACTTGTTAAAAATATTCTTGGAATTGCACCAATTCGTCTGTCATCAAAAAACTTAAACATTTTTAAGTTCTTTCTTCTCATTCTAACAAAATAAAATTTTGACTTAAAAAAAATCAATTGGTTTAAAAATTTTAGATTTTTTAATTTAAAATTAAACATTTAAAGAGCCTCAACCTTCTTAACTTCTGGTAGATAGTGACAAAGAAGATTTTGTACTCCTTGTTTTAATGTCATAGTTGAACTTGGACAACCTGAACAACTCCCTTGGAGCTGCACTTTAACAATACCATCTTTAAACTCTTTAAACTTAATATCTCCACCATCTTTCGCAACTGCAGGTCTGATTTTTTCATCTAATATTTTAACTATTTTTTTTTCTATATCTTTTAAATTTTCATTATTTTCAATTAAGGTATTTTCAACAACACACTCTTTTCCGCTAGAGTAAAAATCATTGATTAAAGAAATTACTATGTGTTTTATTTCATCCCATGATGTGTCATCATATTTATTTATTGAGATAAAATCTTTACCTAGAAAAATACTTTCAACGCCATTTATAGATAACAAGTTTTTAACTAGCTCATTATTAGTTCGATCATTTTGTGTAATTTCAAACGACCCTTTATTTGAAACAATCTTACCAGGTAAGAATTTTAAAGAATTTGGATTCGGTGTTATTTCAGTCTGAACAAACATAATTTATATATAATCAATAATTGTGAAAATTAAACTTGTTAATAAAAAAATTCTAAAAACCAACAAGTTCTTTGATTTTTTTTACCTTATCTGAGGCTATTTTATCTGCTTTTTTAGATCCCTCTAATAATATTTTATCTAAATATTTTTTATCACTTAACAACTTTTTTATTTCTGATGATATTGGACTAATTTTATCAACCATAGCTTGTGATAAATTTTCTTTAAATTCCGAAAAATTTTTTCCAGAAAATTTATTTATTGTATCTTCTAAACTTACATCCATTAAACTAGAATAAACACCCATCAAATTCTTTGCTTCGGGTCTTTTTTCTAAATCTGCACTAGCAGATGGTAATGGCAAAGTATCAGTTTTTGCTTTTTTGATTTTATTTATTATTTGGTTTTTATCATCTGTTAAATTTATCCTGCTCAGATCTGATAATTCTGATTTACTCATTTTTTTTGTACCATCTCTCAAGCTCATAATTCTTGAAAACTCTTTTTGAATTAATGGCTCAGGAATTTTGAAAAAATTGTCAGCATTAAAATCATTATTAAACTTTTGAGCTATATCTCGGCAAAGTTCTAAATGTTGCTTTTGATCATCGCCAACAGGCACGTGGGTTGTGTCATATAACAAAATATCTGCAGCCATCAAAACAGGATAAGAATAAAGACCAATACTAGCTTTTTCTTTATCTTTTCCAGCTTTCTCCTTAAATTGGGTCATTCTATTTAGCCATCCCATTCTAGCAACACAACTTAATATCCAGGCCGTTTCTGTATGAGCACTCACTCTTGATTGATTAAAGATAATACTTTTTTCAGGATCAATGCCGCTAGCAATAAAAGTTGCTACAGTTTCATATATATTATCTCTTAATTTTTTTGGATCTTGAGCAACTGTAATAGCATGAAGATCAACAACACAGAACACACACTCATTTTGATCTTCATTGTTAAGTTTTACAAAATTTTTGATTGCTCCCAAATAATTTCCAAGATGAAGGTTTCCAGTAGGTTGAACACCTGAAAAAATTTTTTTTCCCATAGTTAATACTTTAGTTTAATATCACCATATTTGAAAGCTTTGATAAATAATGAAAAACACAAATAAAATATAAGACTTAAAAAAGCTGAAAGTATCAAATAAAAAGATTTAAAATTATATTCATAAAGCAATTTATTTTCAAAAAACAAAATTAAGTAATTAAAAAATATTCCCATTATTATAGATGCCAGAAATATTTTTATTAATTTGGCAAAAAATAATTCATTAAAATTAAATAAATCTTTATTTTTTAAGTAAACAAATAATATTATTGCATTAAACCATGATGAAATTGTTGTAGCTATAGGAATGATTATAAAACCAATTTCTCTAAAAAAATAAATACTTATTAATATATTTAGAATTACTGAAAATAATGAAATATAAAATGGTGTTTTGGTATCCTGGTTTGCGAAAAAAAAAGTCGAAAATACTTTAATTAAGGCAAAAGCAGGTAATCCTAATCCAAAATAGAAGAGTGCATTTGCCGAGTTAGACACTGACAGCTCATCAAAAGAACCATAGCCAAATAATGCTGAAATAATTTGCTCTGATCCTACAATTAAAGCGACTGCTGCTGGTAGACTTAAAAACATACTAAGCTCAAGCGCTTTATTTTGTAGTAAAAGAATTTTATTTTTCTTTTTTAAGAAAACATGTTTTGAAAGTTGCGGCAGAACAACCACGCCTATCGCAATTCCTGCGATTGCAAGGTTTATTTGATAAATCCTATCAGCATAATATAGATAAGATACGGCACTAGCTTGGAAAGATGCAATTATAGTACCTACAAAAATATTAATTTGTGTTACACCAGATGAAAAAATACTGGGTAAAAGTTTTTTAAAAAAAAATTTGACCTTATTATTAATTTTGAAATTAAACTTAAGATTTATAGAATAAAATTTTTTCGCAAATTGATATAAAAAAAAAAGTTGTAATAATCCTGCAATAGAAACTCCATATGATAAATAATAAACTAGTTCGTCGTTAAGAAATTTTCCAAAAAATAAAATTCCAATCAATACTATATTTAGGATTATTGGAGCTGCAGAGGCCGCAGCAAACTTATTGTGAGAATTTAGAATTGCAGCAAAAAAAGAAGATAGACTCACAAACATTAAAAATGGCATAGTTATCCTTGTAAGATTGACAGCTAGCTGAATTTTTTCTGAATTATCAACAAAACCTGGTGCTATTAATCTTACAAAAACTGGCATGAAAATTTCTATAATCAAAACTAAAAACAATAGTCCTAAGAATAATAAATTGAAAATTTCGTTAGCAAATTTTTGTGATCCAGTTTTTTTTTTTACTAATTCTGAAGTATAACTTGGTATAAAAGCTGCATTAAAAGTTCCTTCTGCAAATAATCTTCTAAAAGTATTAGGTATTCTGAATGCTACAAAAAATACATCTGCTAAAAAACTTGTTCCAAGAAAGATCGCTATCAAAACATCTCTTAAATAACCAAGTAATCTACTGATAATAGTATAAAAACCAAAAGTCCCTGTTGACTTAACTAAATTCATAAATCATATTAGTCTTAATTTTACCCCATTTGTACACCTAATTAGCATAAATGAAAAAAACAAAAATTGATCATTATACAGATAAAGAAGCTTTAGATTTTCACAAAGATAAAAAGCCAGGCAAGATTGAAATATCTTCCTCAAAAAATATGACGACAAAAAGAGATCTGGCTTTAGCATACTCTCCTGGTGTAGCTGCTCCTGTAAGAGCAATCAGTGATAATCCTGAGGCTGCGTTTGATTATACAAGTAAAGGAAACCTTGTTGCAGTAATTAGTAATGGCTCAGCAATTTTAGGTATGGGAAATTTAGGTGCGTTAGCATCTAAACCGGTGATGGAAGGAAAGGCTGTTTTATTTAAAAGATTTGCTGATATTGACTCTATTGATTTAGAGATAGACTCCGAAAATCCAGATGAAATCATAAATAGTATAAAAAATTTTGCTCCAAGTTTTGGAGGTATTAATCTTGAGGATATTGCTGCTCCTGACTGTTTTATTATTGAAGAAAAGCTAAAAGAAATACTTGATATACCTATATTTCATGATGATCAGCATGGAACTGCAATTATCACAACTGCAGCACTTATTAATGCTTTAGACATTAGTAAAAAAAAAATTGATAAAGTTAAAATAGTTGTCAATGGTGCCGGAGCTTCGGCTATGGCTTGCGCTAATTTATTTAAAAAGACTGGTGTACCCCAAAAAAATATTACAATGGTAGACAGAACAGGAGTCATTTACAGAGGTCGAGATAATTTGAACCAATGGAAATCAAGTCATGCAATTGAAACAAAAGATAGAACGCTAGATGATGCTATAACTAATGCAGATGTTTTTTTAGGCTTATCTGCGAAAGGAGCTTTAACTCAAGACATGGTTAAAAAAATGGCAAAAAATCCAATTATATTTGCATGTGCTAACCCTGACCCAGAAATTACACCTGAAGAAATTGAAGAGGTTAGAGATGATGCAATTATAGCGACTGGAAGGTCAGATTATCCTAATCAAGTGAACAATTTAATAGGGTTTCCATATATTTTTAGAGGTGCATTAGATGTACGATCAAAAACAATTAATGAAGAGATGAAAATTGCAGCTGCACATGCGATAGCAAAATTAGCTAAAGAAGATGTGCCGGATGAAGTCATTGCAGCAATGGGAGGTGAGAGGCCTCACTATGGAAAAGATTACATAATTCCATCAACATTCGATCCAAGATTAATTAGTGTAATACCAGCTGCAGTTGCAAAAGCTGCTATTGATACTGGAGTTGCAAGAAAAAAAATTGATAATTTTGAAATCTATAAGGACCAACTTAAACAAAGATTAGATCCAACTGTAACAATAATGCAAGGTGTAAATAGCTATATAAAGAAAAAACAAAAAAAAGTTGTTTTTGCTGATGGTGAGGATGAAAATACGCTTAAAGCTGCTATAGCTTTTAAAAACTCTGACTTAGGAATACCCATCTTAATTGGAAAAGAGGAGCTGATTAAAAATCAAATAAAAAAAATTGGTTATAATGAAAATTTTGATATTGAAATTGTAAACTCAAAAGACACAACCAAAAGAGAAAAATATGTAAAATATTTATTTAAAAAACTTCAAAGAGAAAAGGGAATGTTAGAATGGGATTGTGATAGAATTGTAAGAAACGATAGAGTTATTTGGGCTTCATGCATGGTTGCGTGTCAGGATGCAGATGCGATGATAACTGGGAACACAAGGAGATACTCCTCTTCACTAGAAAAAATTATTAAAGTTGTTGATCCAAGACCTGGGGAAATTATGTTCGGGTTAAACCTGGTTGTAAATAGAGGTAAAACAATCTTTATCTGCGATACATCGGTAATAGAGTATCCAGACGCAAAACAATTAGCTGAAATGGCAAAATCAGCAGCGAGGGTTGCAAAATTATTTGGTTTTGATCCAAAAGTTGCTTTTTTATCTCACTCTACTTTTGGAGAACCAGCTACAGATAGAACAAAAAGACTAAGTGATGCTGTTGAAATTTTAAAAAATGATAAAGTTGATTTTAAATTTGATGGTGAGATGCAACCAGATGTTGCTTTAGAGGAGATGTATAAAGAACTCTATCCATTTTCAGAAATAGTTGGTAATTCAAATGTTTTAATCATGCCTAGCCAACATAGTGCAGCTATTTCTTATAAAATGATTAAGTCAATGAGTAGAGCAAAGGTAATTGGACCTTTATTAATTGGTTTGGGTTTACCTATTGAAATAGCACCTTTGAGATCTTCAACTTCAGATATTTTAAATTTAGCTTCTATTGCAGCTTACTCAGCTGATGTAATTGATTATAAAAAAAATTAGTTAGTTTTAATTCTTAAATTATCTACTAGTAAAATACTAGCAATCACATCTTTGACATCTAAAATCTCTTTTGCCTCTGTAATAACCAGATCCTTTTCATCTTTAGTTTGTGAAATTCCATAAATATAGATTTTCTTTTTATAAGTATCTATTTGGTAATTTGTTGCCTTAATTTCTTTATTCAAAATTAATGCAGTCCTTAATTGCGAAGTGATTAATAGATCCTTGGCAGATTGTTTAAAGTTAAAAGCCTCTTTTATTTTAATATCGTTTCTCACAGATCTTGCACCATTCGTCTCCCAGGCAATTTTTGTTAATTTCAATTTTTCCTCTGGCTCATCAACTTTTCCAGTTAAAAAAATTCTACCATCTAAAACTTTTGATTTTACTGATAAAAGATAATTTTTATTTAGGAGTAAAATTCTAGCAGTTAAGTTTTTTTGCATCAAAGAGTCATCTATCTGAGTTCCTAAAGATCTTGGATCGATAGCAACACTTACTCCAGTTCCAAAAATCCCTGAGGATGATACACCTGCGCATCCACTTAAAATAAAACCAAAAAAAAGTAAAATGAGAATTTTATTTTTCATCTTTAATTTTCAAACAATAATCATAGATAATTTTTTTTGAAATATCATTTTTACGAATTATTAAATCTGTTATTTCTTTTATGCTTAGTTTATTTATCATCGCTTTAACCAACCTTTTATCTGATTCATCTAAAGTTTGTGAAGCTTTTTTGTCATGAATTTTTTCCGAAATAACAATTGTCAATTCACCTTTTAAATTACTCTTTAATGGTTCTAAATCTTCAACTTTAGATCTCTTATACTCCTCATAAAACTTTGTCATTTCTCTACAAATCAGGATTTTTCTACCCATAAAATTTTTTTTAATTAGAGGAATATTCTTATTAATTTTCTTTGGCGAAATGAAAAAAACGATTGAACTATTTAATTTTGATAAATTTTCCAAATCCTCTTTTAAAATTTTATTCTTTTCAGGAAAAAATCCATAAAAGAAAAACTTTTCTGAAAATCCTGATATTGATACTGCTGATATTACTGCTGAAGCACCGGGTATAGGAATAATATTGATATTATTCTTTATGCACTCATTAACTAATATAGAACCTGGATCAGAAATGCCTGGGGTGCCAGCATCTGAAATTAAAGAAATATGTGATCCTTGATTAATTAACTTTATAATTTTAACAACATTTCTTTTCTCATTGAATTTATGATTGGCAATTAAATTTGATTTAATTTGGTATTTTTCTAATAAATTTTTAGAGATTCTAGTATCTTCACACAAAATGTAATCTGACCTTTTAAGAGTTTCTATGGCTCTAAGACTTATATCGTTTAAATTTCCAATTGGAGTTGAGACTAAATATAGACTTTTTTTGAACACTCTATTAGCAGATTTTAAATTTTCAATCATATTTATAATTAAAATATTATAGTATCATTAAAATGAAAAAAATTTTTAGAATTATTTTTACATTAATAATTATCTATTTAACAAATCACTCATTTGCATTTTCACAAAATGAAAAAATTAAAATTGGGCTACTTGCACCTTTATCTGGTGAATATAAAGAATTAGGACAATCAATAATTAAATCAACCCGAATGGCTTTGAGTGATATTGGAACAGACAATATTGAAATTTATCCAATGGACACAGGTATTGATCCTAATCAAACTCTACAATCAGCTACTAAGTTAAAGAATGAAGGAATTAAAATTTTTATCGGTCCAATTTTTTTTAAAAGCTTAATGTATTTGGATGAAATACAAGATGTTATTTTTCTATCTTTAACAAATAAAACAAATGATCTACCAAAAAATGTGATAAGCAGCGGAGTAAATTCTTTATCCCAGTTAAATGCAATTAAAGATTTTTTGGAATTAAGCGAAGTAAAAAAAACAATTTTTTTAACACCTGACCTTGATTATAAAGATGAAATCAAAAAAGCCATTAAACAATCAAAAATCAAAATCTTTAAACAATATACTTATGACACTGAACCAACTAAACTTACAAAGCAAATCGAAAAAATAACAAATTATGATGTGAGAAAACAAAATCTGGCTGATGAAATTTTAAGAGTTGAAAACTCAGATTTAGTGGATAAGGAAGAACAAATTAAAAAATTGGAAAAACGATATACAATTGGAAATGTAAATTTTGACTCAGTTATTATTTCTGATTTTGATGAAAATCTTAAAAGTGTAATTACTTCACTTATTTACACTGATGTATCGCCAAGAAATAAATTATTTATAACTCTTAATCAATGGTTTGATGAAAGTTTACTTTTAGAGGAAAATATCCAGCCTTTATATTATCCATCAATCAATAAACAAAATCTAAAGACATTTAATAAAAAATTTGTTGATACCTACAATTCAAAACCAAATCATTTAAGCTTATTAAGTTATGATCTTTTAGGATTGATTTATTATTTATCCTTAAAATCTGACTTTTCAGACGTAAATAATATTTTTAAAAAAGAAAATTCATTCAAAGGTAAAATTGGTATTTTTGATGTAAAAAATAACAGAATTAATCATAGATTAAACTTTTATAAAATTGATGAAGGAGAAATTAAAGAAATTTTCTAAGCTTTTTAAAAGCATCAGACCGATGGTCTAATTTGTACTTTTGAGATGGATTCATCTCTCCAAATGTTTTTATTTTATTTTTAGGAATAAATATTGGATCATATCCGAAACCATTTTTACCTTTAGGTTCTTTAGAGATATACCCCTCAACTTTTCCAACAACACAAGCTATTTTTTTATTTAAATCACTTATGGATAAAGCACAAACAAACCTGGCATTAATTTTTTTATTTCTCCAATTTTTATCTTTTTTATCTAATGCCTTATAAACTTTTTGAATTGCTTTATTAAAATTTAATTTTTTTCCAGCCCATCGTGCTGAAAAAATTCCTGGTTTTTTATTTAAAATGTCAATTTCTAAACCAGAGTCATCAGCTAAGCAGATTAGATTTGTTTTTTTTGAAAAGTATTGAGATTTAATCAGAGAATTTTCTTTAAAAGTCTTTCCTGTTTCTCTTGGGCTCTTTAAATTAAACTTTGAGGTAGGAAATGTTTTAATATTAGCTGGTAATAAATCTCTAATTTCCTTTAATTTTCCTTTGTTATTTGTGCCTATAAGGAGTTGTTTAATTTTTTTTTTTAGCATCTGGAAATTTAATTTTTTCTTACCATATATGTCCATATGGAAAAAGATCAAAACCAAAATAATACAGACAAAGCATCAGAGAAAGATCAAAAAAGTTTAAATCAAGATCAAAAAACTGAAAATTTAGAAACAAATAATAAAGAACAAGACCAAGAACAGGATCAAGAGCAAGAAAAAACCCCAGAAGAGAAAATTTTAGAGTTAGAAGATAAGCTTGCAAGATCATTTGCTGAAATGGAAAATCAAAGAAGAAGGTTTGAAAA
>CACDQT010000014.1 GCA_902554995.1 uncultured Pelagibacteraceae bacterium
CATCATACAAACCTGCTGTAGCACCTGCTGGTGCAATCAAACCATTGTTTGGGACCAATCCGATTTCATTTGCTTGGCCGCGACCTGGTAAAACCCCAGTCGTTTATGATATGGCCACAGCATCAATGGCAATGGGAGAAGTCCAAGTCGCTAAAAGAGAAGGGCACAAAGTTCCACTTGGAACTGGTTTAACTAAAGATGGTAAAGAGACTACTGATCCAGGCGCAATTGCAGATGGTGGTGTATTACTTCCTTTTGGTGGTTACAAAGGTTCAGCAATAGCAATGATGGTAGAGTTAATGGCCGGTGCTTTGGTTGGTGATAATTTTAGTTTTGAAACAGCGGTCAAAGATAATAATGATGGTGGACCACCAAGCGGGGGAGAATTTATCATTGCAATTTCACCTGACAAAACCTCAGGAACAAATTGGCAAAAACATGCAGATGAATTTTTTGATAAAATGAAATCTTTTGATGGGGTTAGACTTCCAGGTGAAAGAAGACACAAAAATAGATTAGATAAAGGCCCTCGAAATATTAATGAAGACTTGGTTAATAAAATAAAATCTCTAAGCTAAAGTAATTTCAATCGGTGTATGATCCGAAGGTTTTTCACGACCTCTTGGATCTTTATTAATATTTATACCTTTAATTTGATCAATCAAAGAATTTGAAACTAAGAAGTGATCAATTCGCATCCCATTATTTTTTTGCCAAGCACCTCTCATGTAGTCCCAAAAGGTATAACCTTCCTTAGTTTCATTAAAATGTCTATAGACATCACTAAAACCAAGGTTGATCATTTCTCTTAATTTTTTTCTGATTTCCAATCTAAACAAAGCATCATCCTCAAAACTTTTTGGATTATAAACATCTTCAGCTGCTGGAATAATGTTAAAATCTCCAGCAAGAATAATATTTGAATTTTTTTTACTTAAACTCTTCAATTGTTTAATTAAATCATCCAACCATTGTTTTTTGTATTTATATTTATCCGTATCTACAGGATTTCCATTAGGTGTATAAATGTTTATTAATTGAATATTTTTCTTTTTATAATCCAGTTCAGCTGAAATTATTCTTGATTGCTTTAGTTTATCTTTGATTAAGTCAGTTTTAATATTTTTTAATTTTCCTTTAGATATAATGGCAACCCCATTATAACTTTTTTGGCCAAATACGTGACTTTCATAATCCATTGATGAAAAATCATCATAGGGAAAGTTTACGTCCTCTGTTTTGATTTCCTGCATCATTAGGATATCTGGTTTATATTTTAAGAGATAACTTTTGATATTATCTATACGAGCTCTCACAGAATTTACATTCCATGAAGAAATAATCATTAAAGAGAAAAAGAAACACCACAACCACAAGATGACTTAGTTTGTGGATTTGTTATCTTAAATTGTTCACCAATTAATTCTGAAACATAATCAACTTCAGAGCCTTTTAATAAATCTGCTGAAGTTTTATCAATTAAAATATTTTCGAAGTTTAAATCATCTTTTGTTTTTTCTTTATCAAAAGTGAATTCATATTGAAATCCTGAACAACCACCACCTTTAATAGCGATTCTAAAAAAAGACCCTTTATCTTTTTTAGACAGCAAAACATTGATCTGTTTTAGTGCTTTATCAGTAAATTTAATTTCTTTAATCATAATTGATCACTGGTATTAGTAATATAATACTTAATATTTTATTTTAAAGGATGAAAAAATACTCAAAGATAGGTCAATTCAAAAGTAAAGGTAGGATATTTAAGGAATCTTTGTCAAAATATAGATCACCTTATCAAAGAGATAGAGATCGTATTATTCACAGCGCTTCATTTAGAAGATTGAAACATAAAACACAGGTATTTGTTAATACTGAAGGGGATCATTATAGAACACGAATTACTCATTCTATGGAGGTTGCTCAAATAGCAAGATCCATCGCTAGATATTTCAGTTTGAACGAGGACTTAGCAGAAACACTCAGTTTAGCGCACGATTTGGGCCACACTCCTTTCGGTCATGCAGGTGAAGATGCTTTAAATGAATGTATGAGCATTCATGGAGGGTTTGATCACAATTTACAAACATTAAGAATTGTTATGTTTTTAGAAAATAAGTATTTGAAATTTAGTGGCTTAAATCTTTCTGTTGAAACATTAGAGGGACTTTTAAAACACAATGGTCCAGTTGAAGATTTTCATTTAGTTGATGAATTGATAGGTGTTAAAAAATTTAAAAACATGATTAATTTTAATACCTTTCCATCACTAGAGGCTCAAATTTCATCTATATCTGATGATATTGCTTATAATAACCATGACATACAAGATGGCATAAAAGCAAACTTATTTAGATTAGAGGAGTTAGTAGAAATAGATTTTTTTAAAAATATTTATAGAAAATATAAAAAAAAGATTAACAAAAAAAATTACAAGATTGCAACTTACCAGATTATAAGAGACTCAATAGATTTAATGATCAAAGATTTAATAAGTAATACCATCAAGAATCTTAATCAAAATAAAATTAAAAGTAGAAATGATTTGAATAAAACTGATTTTCTTATGGTTGATTTCTCTGATAAAATTAAAAATTCTGATAATGAAATTAGGTATTTTTTAAGGTCCAAAATGTACAATAACAAGAATGTGCTAAATAAAAATAACAAAGGTAAATTAATAATTAAAAGATTGTTTGCCAAAATAAGTAAAAATCCAGCAAAATTTATTTCAAAAGAACATTTATCTAAAAATAAATATCGATCAGTTTCTGATTTTATTTCTGGTATGACTGACAGATATGCTATCAACCTCTATAACGATATCAAATGAACATTTTTGATCAATACTTAGATAAAATAAAAAAGATTATTTTAGATTTATCGAAAAAGGGTAAAATAATTTTGCCAGATAATTTAGATGGAATAAACACAGAAATTCCACCTGAGAAATTTAATTGTGACATTTCTACAAATGTTGCAATGGTTTTGTCAAAAATGAATAAAAAACCCCCTTTGGAATTAGCTGAAATATTAGCAAAGATTCTTGAAAATGAGGACAAGTCAATAAAAGAGATATCAATCGTAAAACCTGGATTTATAAATATCAAATTTCAACCTGAGTTTTGGACAAATTTTTCAAAAGAAATCATTAAGAACGCTAAAACATTTGGAATAAATACAAACGAGCAAAAGAAAAATTATTTAATTGAATTTGTTTCCGCCAATCCAACAGGACCTTTACATGTGGGTCATTGCCGAGGTGCTATCTTAGGAGATGTAATTTCAAATGTTTTATCATTTAATAATCATAAAGTTACTAAAGAATATTATGTAAATGACTATGGCAATCAGATAATAAATTTCACAAAATCAGTATATTTTAGAATAAGAGAAATCAAATTTAATGAAACTTTTCCAACAGATAATGAAGATCTTTATCCTGGTGAATATTTGATTGAGTTTGCAAATAATATCATTTCTTCAAATCCAAAAATAGATTTTACTAATTACGATGCAATATCTGAACAATTAACGAGTCTGTCTATAGACGAGGCAATAAAATTAATAAAAAAAAATCTTAGTAGCCTTGGTATAATTCACGATAATTTCGTCAGTGAAAAAAAATTAGTGCTTAATCAAGAAGTTGAAAAAGTAGTAGAAAATCTTCAAAAAAATAAATTTGTTTATAAAGGTAAAATTAAAGCTCCAGCTGGTGAGGATGATAATAATTGGGTTGAAAGAGAACAATTACTTTTCAAATCAACTGATTTTGGTGATGACAAAGATAGAGCATTACAAAAATCTGATGGTGCTTGGACTTATTTTGCTAGTGATGTTGCCTACCATAAAAATAAATTGGATAGAAAGTTTGACTACTTAATAAATATTTTAGGCGCAGATCATGCGGGTTATATTAAAAGAATTACATCCTCTGTTGATGCTTTATCAAGCTCTAAAGGAAAACTTATTTGTAAAGTTAGTCAACTTGTAAAACTTATAAAGGATAAAAAACCATTTAAAATGTCAAAACGTAAAGGTGATTATATAACTGTCGATGATTTAATTAATGAAGTTGGAAAAGATGCAACACGTTTTATCATGTTGAACAGAAGTAATGATGTCGAACTTGATTTTGATTTTGATAATGTAATTGAAAAGTCAAAAGACAATCCTTTGTATTATGTACAATATTGTTATGCTCGAATTTCATCTGTTTTTAGACATCTGGAAATAGATTTAAAAAAAGATTTAAAAATTGATGAATATAATTTTGAATATTCTGACCATGAAATAAATATTTTAAAAAAAATATCTGAGTGGCCTAAGTGCATCGAAATATCAAGTAAGAAGCTAGAACCACATAGAATTCCAGTATATCTTTATGAACTAGCCTCTCTCTTTCATTCTTACTGGAACTTGGGAAAAGATAATCCTGAAAAAAGATTTATAAATGAGAATAAGAAGATATCGAATGACAAATTAGTTTTATTAAAACTTATATCAAATGTTGTTAAATCTGGAATGAATATCGTAGGTGTGTCTTCTCCTGAAAAAATGTAATGTTTAAAGAGATCAAATATATCATTTTTGTCTTTATAATTGGTCTTTTTGTTTTTTTTACAGCAAAATATTATTTCTCTGATGCTTATAAAAAAAAATCTTATAGATCACTCAGCAATATTAACGACAAGATAAATACTTACTCAGAAAAATTACCAATTTTAGAAGATGATACGAAAAATATTATTGAATACGTTGAGCAAACAAACAATAAAAAAAAGAAAAAATTTAATTTTTGGAAATTATTAGAAAATAATGAATAAACGTCGATCATTTATTGTTGGTATTAAATCAACAAAACTTTCAGCAAAAGAAAAGTCATTTCTTAAAAAATATAAACCTTGGGGAGTTATCTTATTTACAAGAAATATTAAAAATATTGATCAAACTTTAAAACTCACCACGTCAATAAGAAAATTATTCAAAGATAAAAAATATCCCATTTTAATTGATCAAGAAGGGGGTAAAGTTAATCGGTTAAAAAATATTATATCATTCGATAATTTGACTTCAGAATTTTTTGGAAAAAAATATGTTAAAAATGTAGATGAATTTAAATTTTATTATAAATTGTTTGTTGATAAAACTTCATATTTATTAAAATCTCTTGGTATTAATATTAATACTTCCCCGGTCTTAGATTTAAGAATTAAAGGTGCCTCAAATGTCATTGGGAATAGATCTTTTTCCAATAATCCCAAAATTGTATCTAAAATAGGAGATTATTGTATCAATTATTTCCATCAAAATGGTATTGGAACAGTCATAAAACATATTCCAGGACATGGTCTTGCAAAAGTAGATAGTCACCATTTTACTCCGATGGTGAATAAAAAATTGAGTTATTTGAACAAGAAAGATTTTCTTCCATTTAAAAATAAAAAAACTTTTTTTGCTATGACTGCTCACATAATTTTTACACAAATTGACAAAGAAAATTGTGTTACTCACTCAAAAAAATTTATCAAATTAATTCGCAATAAAATTGGTTTTAAAGATATTTTGATTTCTGATGATTTATCCATGAAAAGTCTTAAGGGTAATTTAAAGGAAAATACAATCAAAACGTTTAGTGCAGGTTGTAATTTAGCCTTACATTGTAATGGAAATTTAAATGAAATGAAAATTGTAGGAAATAATTCACCATTGATAAATCCTTTTCTCATTAAAAAAACATCACAATTTTACAAAATTTTAAGCTAATATTGATTGATGATTGAAAATGATTCTGAACTTTTTAAAGTAGATGTTGAAAATTATAATGGACCATTAGATGTTCTCTTAGATCTTGCAAAAGCTCAAAAAGTTAATCTTGAGGATATTTCCATTACAAAATTAGCAGATCAGTTTCATGATTTTATTACTCAAGAAAAAAAATTAAATTTAGAGATTGCTTCAGAATACTTATTAATGGCAACATGGTTAGCATATTTAAAATCAAAATTACTACTACCAGGCACCCCTGAAGAAGAATTTAAAGTTCAAGAAGTAGCTGAAAAATTAAAACTTCAACTTAAGAAACTTGAATTAATAAGGTTATTATCTGAACAGATGCTTAAAAGAAAAAGATTAGGAAGAGAAATTAGAACTAGAGGTATGAGAGCAGGCATAAGACCCATATACAATAGTGAGTATAAATTAAATTTATTTGACCTCATGAAAACATATTCCACTATAATTATGACTAAAGATTTTCAGAGAATTAATATTCCAAAATTACCAGTTTTTACAACAGAAGAAGGTATAAAAACTATAAAAGATTTTTTTGGAAAATTAATGGACTGGAAAAAATTAGATGATTTAATACCGAAAAATTTTAAAAGTGGATCAAAATACAAACGAACTGGTAAAGCAGGAATATTTGCTGGCTCTCTTGAATTGGTCAAGGAGGGCAACCTAAGCATAAAGCAAGAAAACCTTTTTGATGATATTTATATAAAAGAAAACAAATGATAAAAAAAAAGATTAAGAAAAAAGACAATATTATTAATTTTCCAACTAAATTATCTTCAATCGAAAAGGAAATTGAAGGAATTGTTTTTGCTGCTGCAGAACCATTAGACATTGAAACTATTGAAAATAAGATATCTAAAAAAACGGATGTCGAAAAAATTTTGTTAAAATTACAAGCTGAATATTCAAATCGGGGTATTAACTTAGTTTGCATTTCTAAAAAATGGTCTTTTAGAACCTCACCTAATCTTTCAAATCTAATGACCCAAGAAAAAACTGTTGAAAAAAAACTATCAAAAGCTGCAATTGAAACTCTTGCTATAATTGTTTATCATCAACCAGTTACTCGTGCAGAGATAGAAGAAATAAGAGGTGTAGCTTTTGGAACTAACACCTTAGAAATTTTGATGGAATTAAATTGGGTTAAACCTGGTGGACGAAAAAATGTTCCTGGTCGACCTATTCAATATGTCACGACAGATGATTTTTTAAGTCATTTTAACTTACAAAAATTATCTGATTTACCAACAGTAGATGAACTTGGGGCCGCAGGTTTAATTGATAGTACCAATATTGATAACGCTATTTTTGGTACTGGAAAATTCTATAAAGAAAAACAAGATGATAAAAAAGAGGACATTTATTCAAATATTGATGAAATGTTAAGTAGCACTCTTGACTCGGATGAGAAGAGCTAAGCCTACAAATTAGACTTTTCAATTATTGATAAAAAGGTTATAAGTTTTCTATGAGCATTGGAATTTGGCAAATAGCGATCGTTGTAATACTTGTGGTATTATTATTTGGTAGAGGAAAAATTTCTAGCCTTATGGGCGATGTAGCAAAAGGAATAAAAAGTTTTAAAAAGGGAATGGCATCAGATGTGACTGATGACAATGAGCCAAAAAATATTTCTGACGATAATCAAGATTCGAACAAAAAAGAATAAATCACATGCCTACTATTGGTTGGTTTGAGATTTTAATTATAGTTGCAATAGCTATTGTAGTTTTGGGACCTAAAGACTTTCCAATAATGCTCAAAAAAGTTGGTTCATGGATCGGCTCTGCAAAAAAATATGTCAACAATATTCAAAATGAAGTCTCAAATATTGATCTTGAAGATAATAAAATAGAAAAAAAAGAAGAAAAAAAAGATGAGTCATGATGAAAATGAAGGTGGCTTTGTAAGTCATTTAGCTGAGTTAAGAAAAAGACTAATTCATAGTTTTATTTTTCTAATAATCTTTTTTATAGGATGTTATTTTTTTGCTGAACATCTTTATGGTTTTTTAGTAGAGCCATATGCACAAGCGGTTAAAGATGATGGAACTGATAGACGACTTATTTTCACAGCTTTACAAGAAACTTTTCTTACCTATTTGAAAGTATCTTTTTTCACAGCTTTTTTTGTTACTTGTCCATTTATTTTGATGCAGATTTGGAAATTTATTGCTCCTGGTCTTTATAAACATGAAAAAATTGCAATTTTACCTTATTTAGTTTTAACCCCAATCTTATTCTTACTAGGGGGCATGTTGGTTTATTATTTAATAATGCCCTTAGCGATAAAATTCTTTTTATCTTTTGAAAGTTCTGGTCTTTCAACAAATTTACCAATTCAACTAGAAGCAAAAGTAAACGAATATCTTTCATTGGTAATGAAACTTATATTTGCGTTTGGCATAAGTTTTCAATTACCTGTTGTGTTGAGTTTATTAGCGAGGGTAGGGTTAGTTGATTCTGATTTTTTAAAGAAACGAAGAAAATATGTTGTGGTTATTATATTTGCAGCCGCAGCTTTGCTCACACCCCCAGATCCCATCACACAAATTGGTTTAGCGATACCATTATTAATTCTATATGAATTATCAATATTTTCAGTAAAACTTATTGAGAATAAAAATTTAAAAAATTCTGATGCATAACATTAAAGAAATTAGAAAAGATTTTGATGCATTTTCAAAAGCATTAAAAAAAAGATCAATCGATATAGATCTCAATAAACTCAAAAAATTAGATATAGATAATAGAGATTTAATTCAAAAAAAAGAAACATTAGAAAAAGAAAAGAAAGATATTTCAAAAACAAAAGATAAGGCTTTATTTTCTAGGTCAAAAGAAATTACCCAATCTATTGATAAAATTACTGATCAACAATCAAAAATTAAATCAGACTTAGATGAAATTTTATCAAGTATTCCAAATATACCTCATGATGATGTGCCTATAGGATCTAATGAAAATGAAAATGTTGAATTAACTAAATCGGGTCAGATTCCTAATTTTGAATTTAATCCAAAATCACACTACGAATTAGGTGAAACACTTGGCATGTTAGATTTTGATCTTGCCACAAAAACCACCGGTTCAAGGTTTGTTTTTGTTAAGAATAAATTAGCATTACTTGAAAGAGCAATTTCAAATTTTATGCTTGATATACATACTTCAAAAAATGGATATGAGGAAATTTCACCACCTTTATTAGCATCAGAAAATACAATGTTCGGAACTGGTCAATTACCTAAATTTGAAAATGATCAATTTGAAGTAAAATTAGAAGAGGGAAGTGGTAGAAAATTTTTAATTCCTACAGCAGAAGTTATTTTAACCAATATTGTAAAAGATAAAATTTTAGATCTTAAAACATTACCAATGAGATTTGTTGCTTCTACCCCATGTTTTAGAAAAGAGGCTGGTAGTTATGGTAAAGATACAAAAGGGATGATTAGACAACATCAATTTTATAAAGTTGAATTAGTAAGTATTGTGGAACAAAATAAATGTCTTGAAGAATTAGAGAGAATGACAAATTGTGCCACAGGAATTTTGGATTTGTTAGAGTTACCATATAGAAAAATGATTTTATGTAGTGGAGATATGGGATTTAGTGCAGAAAAAACTTACGATATAGAAGTATGGTTACCTTCAGAAAACAAATATAGAGAAATATCTTCATGTTCATCATGTTCAACTTTTCAAGCAACAAGAATGAAAGCTAGATATAAAAATTCAAATAAAGAAACAGTATTTGTTGGAACGCTTAATGGAAGTGGTTTAGCAGTGGGTAGAACTCTTATTGCCATATTAGAAAATTTTCAGCAAAAGGATGGGTCTATAAGTATTCCAAAAGTGCTTAGACCTTATATGAATAATCTAGAAAAAATTAGTCTGAATTAAAGTTGTTTTAACTTAAGAGATAGTATAAAAATTCATTTTTAATTAAGGAGTTTTATGGAAAGTTCAGGAATAGGTCAATTTATACCACTAATATTAATTTTTGTTATTTTTTATTTTTTCTTGATAAGACCACAGCAAAAAAAAGTTAAAGAGCATAAGGCTATGGTCGAGGGTTTAAAAAAAGGTGATAAGATTGTAACTTCAGGCGGTATTACAGGAACCATAACCAGAGTTGTAGACAACGATAAAATAGAAGTTGAGGTTGCTGAAAATGTGACTGTTGAAGTTATCAGAGGTACAGGTGTACAAAGTCTGATGAACTCTCAAGAAGTTAAAAAGTAATTTTGTTAAAGTAAAGTGTTATATTTTTCAAAATTCAGAATAATATCAGTAATATTAATTTCTCTATTTTTTATTTTAATTGCCTCATCAAATTTATTTAAGTTTGAATATAACTTACTAAATAAGAAAATTAATCTTGGATTAGATCTTCAGGGAGGTTCTTACCTCCTACTCGAAATTGATAATAATCCAGTTATTGAGCAAAAAATACAAAATCTTTCAATTACCATTAGAAATCATTTCAAAGACAAAAATATAAAAATTAAAAATTTAAAAATTTTAGGACAAAAATTATCTTTTTCTGTAGATGAAAACTTTAAACAAACTATTCTAGATACGTTTAATGATGAGGAAAGTGAATTAAATCCTTATTATCCAAGATTTAAATCTCATCAATTAGATATCACTGAGGAAAATAATATTTTTTTTGTCAATTACTCAACTCAAGGTATCGTTAAACTAAAAACATCATCCCAAGATCAAGCATTAGAAATTGTAAGAAGAAGAATTGATGAGATAGGAACTAATGAGCCAAATATTTTAAAAAGAGGAAACGACAGAATTCTTGTTGAATTACCTGGATTAGATGATCCAATGAGAATTAAATCATTGCTTGGTAAAACTGCAAATCTTACATTTAGATTTGTAACTAATAACGATCAAGACTCTTTTGGAGCGGAAAAACTTAGTTATGAAGATGAGTCTGAAGAAGATGCTCTGGTAAGTAAAAGAATTATTTTAAGTGGAGACAATCTGCTAGATGCTCAACCAAGAATGGATAGTGAGACGAATGAAACAGTGGTTACATTTACACTTGATAGAGTTGGAGCTAAAAGATTTGGTAAAGCTACATCGACTGGTATTGGTAAACAATTAGCAATAGTATTGGATGGTAAAATTATAAGTGCACCGGTTATAAGAGATACAATTGCAAGTGGATCAGGTCAAATCAGTGGAGGATTTACTTTTCAATCAGCAACAGATTTAGCTCTTTTATTAAGATCTGGTGCATTACCTGCACCTTTAAATATTATTGAGGAACGAACAGTTGGTCCTGACTTAGGACAAGACTCAATTAATGCAGGGATGATTGCATTAGCAATTGGTTTTGTTTTAGTAATAGTATTTATCTTTGTAAAATATAAGATATTTGGCTTAATTACCAATATAACATTAATACTTAACCTTTTCTTACTCATTGGAATATTGACTATATTCGAGGCGACCTTAACTCTTCCGGGGATCGCTGGAATAATTTTGACAGTTGGTATGGCAGTCGATGCAAATGTTTTAATCTTTGAGAGAATTAAAGAAGAGCTAAAAAATGAAAAAAATAATTTAATAGCCTTTGATAGTGGTTACACAAAATCTAGAACCGCTATACTTGATGCAAATATAACAACACTATTAGCAGCTATTATCTTATTTTTTATGGGCTCAGGTCCAATCAAAGGTTTTTCACTTACACTTGGGATTGGAATATTTACAACATTATTTTCAGTTTATTTCATAGCAAGGTTATTGACTGTTTTGTATGTTTACAGAAACAAAGAAAAAGAAGGTTTAATTTAAATGATTGCTTTTAACAAATATTATAATCAATTTAACATACTCTCTATATCCTTAGTCGTTATTTCTTTATTTTTACTGACTTTCAAAGGTCTTAACTTTGGAATAGATTTTAAGGGCGGAACGTTAATTGAATTAAGGTCAACTGACAGCAAAATTAATGTGTCATCTCTAAGAGATAATTTAAATTCTATGAATTTGGGTGATGTTTCAGTAAAAAATTTTGGCAATGAGACAGACTTTCTTATTAAATTTGAAATTAATAATAACAAAAATATTATTGAGGAAATAAAATCAAATTTAGATAAATCATTTGGTAATACTTTTGATTTTAGAAGAGTTGAAAACGTAGGACCGAAAGTAAGTGCTGAGTTACTTAAATCTGGAGTAATAGCCATCGCAGTGGCATTAACTTTAATGTTAATTTACATTTGGATCAGATTTGAATGGCAATTTAGTTTAGGAGCTATATTAGCTTTGTTTCATGACGTGTTGGTAACCCTAGGTTTATTTTCATTGCTTGGTCTTGAAATCAATTTATCTATTATCGCAGCTGTATTAACTATCGTTGGTTACTCTATGAATGATACAGTGGTTATTTTTGATAGAGTAAGAGAAAATTTAAGAAAATATTCTGACATTAAGATTTATGATTTAACTAATATCTCCATCAATGAAACATTATCTAGAACCTTAATTACATCAATAACAACTTTATTAGCTTTGCTATCAATATTTTTCTTTGGTGGTGAGATACTAAAAGGTTTTTCTTTGGCTATGATATTTGGTGTAATTTTTGGAACTTATTCATCTATTTATATTGCCAATACAGTTTTGGTTAGACTAAGAGTTTCACAAAAAACTGTCTTAAGAGAAGACGAAAGTAGTTAATAAAGATTTTGAGCAGCTACCATAGTAAGCAGCATTGGTATTGACAACAAAGTATTAGTTCTCGAAAATAACATAGCTGTTCTTGCTGACTTGGCTTTTAGATCAGGTTCACACTCAACTATACCTAAAGCTCTTTTTTGATTAGGCCATATTACAAACCACACATTAAATGCCATAACTAGACCTAACCACATTCCAATTCCTATAGCTGTGTGTTTTGGAATGCCAGATCCTATACTTAAAGTCATTGCATCATGCAAATATCCATTAAGACCTGCAAGTGCTAAACCTGACAGAACTGTAAATGCTGCACCCCATCTAAAATAAAATAATGCAGCTGGCGCAATTACTTTACCAATAGCTGGTTTCTGTTCATCTGGAATTTTTGCCATATTTGGGATTTGAACAAAATTAAAATACCATAACAAGCCAATCCACATTATACCAACTACTACATGCACAAATCTCGCAAACCAACTCCAAAAAAGTGCATCAAAACTAAAACCATCATTTTGATAAAATAAGCCTAAAAATAATAGAACTGCAATGGCTAAAGAAACGTGAATGGTTTTTGATAAAGATGAAAGTAAATTACCCATACATAATTTTATACTGATTTAGAGTGAGATGACAATGGTATTTATTGTAAAAGATTTTTTAAAAACTTACCCGTATAACTTCCATTAACTTTACAAATTTCCTCAGGTTTTCCCTCAGCGATAATTTTTCCACCTTTTACACCACCCTCAGGACCCATATCGACAATATAATCTGCAGTTTTTATGACATCTAAGTTGTGTTCTATAACAACCACTGTGTTACCTAATGATACAAATGTATGTAAAATTTCTAATAATTTTTTGATGTCGTGTTGGTGAAGACCAGTAGTCGGTTCATCTAAAATGTACATTGTTCTTCCCGTCGATCTTTTTGATAATTCTTTAGCTAATTTAATTCTTTGTGCTTCACCGCCTGATAGAGTTGTAGCTTGTTGACCAATTTTTATATAACCTAGACCAACTTTTTTTAAAGTTAGCAATTTAGTCTTTATATTTGAAATATTTTCAAAATATTCACATCCTTCATCAACAGTCATGTTTAAAACATCCGCAATACTTTTATCTTTGAATTTTATCTCTAAGGTTTCCCGATTATATCTGGTTCCTTTACATTCATCGCATTGTATATAGACGTCTGGGAGAAAATGCATTTCATAAGTTATAACTCCATCTCCCTCACAAGCTTCACACCTACCTCCTTTGACATTAAAAGAGAATCTTCCTGGTTTGTATCCTCTTGTTTTTGACTCAGGTAATCCTGTAAACCAATCTCTAATTGGCCCAAAAGCTCCAGTGTAAGTTGCTGGATTAGATCTTGGGGTACGACCAATTGGTGATTGATCAATATCAATTATCTTATCGATTAATTCCGTGCCTTTGAAACCTTTGAATGGTTTTGGAATTTTTCTAGATTTATTATTATTCAAAGTTAAGTTTAATGCATTGTATAATGTCTGTAAGATCAATGTTGACTTACCACTTCCTGATACACCGGTGACACAAGTTAAACTACCCAAAGGTATTTTCAAATTAACATTATTTAAATTATTACCAGTCGCACCTGTTATTTCGAGAAACCTTCCATTTTTTGCTAATCTTCTTTTTTTGGGAACATCAATTCTTAATTTGTTTGAAAGATATTTTCCTGTGATACTAATTTTATTTTTTGTTATCTCATCAAAAGTTCCTTGTGCAACAACTTCACCACCTTTGTTTCCCGCTTCAGGACCAAGATCAATAATATGATCTGCATTTTCCATCGTTTCAGTATCATGTTCAACTACTATTACCGTATTTCCCAAATCTCGTAATCTTTTAAGTGCATTGATCAGTTTTACATTATCTTTTTGATGCAAACCAATAGATGGTTCATCTAAGACATATAACACTCCAGTCAAACCAGAGCCAATTTGAGATGCTAAACGAATTCTTTGCGCTTCTCCGCCCGATAAAGTACCAGACTCTCTTGATAATGTAAGATAATCAAGACCAACATTTAAAAGAAAATTTAATCTTTCATTAATTTCTTTGAGGATATGTTCAGCAATTTTGACCTGTCTTTTATCTAAATTGAATTTTAAATTTTCAAACCATTTTGCAGCATCTAAAATTGATTTTTCAGTTACCTCACTAATGTGTAGGCCGTCAATTTTCACACATAATGCCTCATCTTTTAATCTATGACCATTACATCTCTCACATTTAGTATCTGACTGATATTGGGCTATTTCTTCTCTTTTCCAATCACTATCAGTTTCTAAATATCTTCTCTCTAAATTATTTATTACCCCTTCAAATGTCTTTTTATGTGAGTATTTTTCATAACCATCGTCATATGAAAATTTTATTTCTTCATCATCAGATCCATAAAGAATGATATCCTTAATTTTTTTTGAAAGTTTTGACCATTTTTCATCTAATGAAAAGTCATAATGTTTTGCTAAAGAAGATAATGTTTGTGCATAATATAGGGTGGTTGTTTTAGCCCAGGGTTCAATAGCACCATCGGCAATACTTTTTTTATGATTTGGTACTACTAAATTTGGATCAACATTTAGTTTAATTCCAATTCCCTCACATTCTTCACAAGCACCAAAAGGACTATTAAATGAGAAAAGTCTTGGCTCAATTTCCTCTATTGTAAAGCCACTTTCAGGACATGCAAACTTAGTCGAAAATATTAATTTTTCTACTTTTCTATATTTTTTTGGTAAGGTTTCATCTTCATATTCAACGAATACTAATCCATTCGCTAAATTTACAGAAGACTCAATACTTTCAGCTAATCTGTTTCCTAAAGATGAATTTAGAACTATCCTATCGACCAAAATATATATGTCATGCTTAATTTTCTTATTTAATTCAGGAACTTTATCAATATCATAAATTACATCGTCTACTTTGATCTTTCGAAACCCTCTTTTTTTATAATTTAGGATTTCTTTTTTATATTCTCCCTTTCTCCCTCTGACTACTGGAGCGTAAATATATATTGTTGACTTTTTTGGAAGCTCTTTAATTTTATCCACAATCTGTGTAATCGTTTGTGATGTTATTGGTTTACCTGTAAAAGGAGAATAAGGTATACCCGCTCTCGCATATAAAACACGCATGTAATCATATATTTCAGTAACTGTAGCGACAGTTGATCTTGGATTTTTAGAAGTATTTTTTTGCTCTATCGATATTGCTGGGCTCAACCCCTCAATTAAATCAACATTTGGCTTTTTCATTTTATCTAAAAATTGTCTTGCATAAGCAGATAAACTCTCAACATACCTTCTTTGACCTTCTGCATAGACTGTATCAAATGCTAAAGACGACTTTCCTGATCCTGATAGACCAGTTATGACGACAAATTTATCTTTGGGTATCTCTAAAGAAACATTTTTTAAATTGTGTTCTTTAGCTCCCTTAATAACTATCTTTTTCATCATAATTTTTGTTGCTTTGACTTAATAAAATTAATATTCAGAGTAAATTGTGGTATAATTCTTAATAACAAATTTAACAAATATTAAAATATTATGGCTGGAAGTTTAAATAAAGTACTTTTAATTGGTCGTTTGGGCGCAGATCCAGAGATCAAACAAATGGTAAATGGCAAAAGTGTTGCACGATTAAGTCTGGCAACAAGTCAATCTTGGAAAGATAAGAATACTGGTGAAAAAAAAGAAAAAACAGAATGGCACCGTATAGTTGTATTCAATGAGGGATTAGTAAATGTTGTTCAACAATATTTAAAAAAGGGAGCCCAAATATATGTTGAAGGACAATTAACAACTCGAAAATGGAAAGATGAGCAGTCTGGTCAAGACAAATACTCAACTGAAATTGTTATCCAAGGATATAACTCATCTTTAACTATGTTAGGTGGAGGTAATTCAGGTGGAAGTATTTCAAATGATAATACTCAATCTAATAATGATGACATGTCACAAATTTCAAATGACATGGATGATGAAATTCCATTTTAGTATTTATGCAAAAAACTGAAATACCTGAGGATAAGAATATAAAATTAATCTCAATGCATGATGAGATGAGCTCATCTTATCTATCGTATGCAATGAGTGTTATAGTCAGTAGAGCACTTCCTGATATACGAGATGGTTTGAAACCAGTTCATAGAAGAATTTTGTATGCAATGTACAAAGGTGGATATGATTGGTCAAAACAATTTAGAAAATCTGCAAGAATTGTTGGAGATGTTATTGGTAAGTATCACCCGCATGGAGATCAGTCAGTTTATGATGCTCTAGTAAGAATGGTTCAGGATTTTTCAATGAGTCTACCTTTAGTTGATGGACAAGGAAATTTTGGATCTATTGATGGCGATCCCGCTGCTGCAATGAGATATACAGAAACTAGATTATCTAAAGTTTCACAATATTTAATTGATGATATCGAAAAGAATACAATTTCATTTAAAAATAATTACGACGAAACGGAGAAAGAACCAACAGTTTTACCAGCTCAATTTCCTAATTTATTAGTAAATGGTGCAGGTGGGATTGCAGTTGGAATGGCAACTAGCATACCACCACATAATCTAGGTGAAATAATTAACGGAACATTAGCTTTAATTGAAAACAAAGATATTAAAATTAAAGATCTTATGAAGCACATACCTGGACCTGATTTTCCAACTGGAGGAGTAATAATTGGAAAAGATATGATCAAACAGGGTTATAACAAAGGCAGAGGTTCTTTTAAAATTAGAGGTGAAATTTCTATAGAAAGTTTAAAAAATGGAAGAGAAAGATTGGTTATCACATCAATTCCTTATCAAGTTAATAAATCTGTTTTGAATGAAAGAATTGCTCAGCTTGTTAGAGAAAAAAAAATTGAGGGTATTAGAGATATAAGAGATGAGTCTAATCGAGAGGGAATCAGGGTTTCAATAGATTTAAGAAGTGGAGTAGAACCCGAAACAATCAAAAGACAACTTTATAAGAATACACAAATTGAAAGTTCTTTTGGATTTAATACACTTGCAATAGTTGATGGCAAACCTGAGACTTGTAACTTAAAAGATTTCTTATCAAATTTTTTATCTTTTAGAGAGGACGTCGTAGTCAAAAAAACAAAATTT
>CACDQT010000015.1 GCA_902554995.1 uncultured Pelagibacteraceae bacterium
AGAGTTGAAGTTAAGGCACCAGGAATAATTCCAAGACAATCTGTTAGCGAACCAATGCAAACAGGTCTAAAATCAATCGATAGTCTTGTACCAATTGGAAGAGGTCAACGTGAGTTAATTATTGGAGATCGTCAGACAGGTAAAACTGCTGTAGCAGTTGATACAATTATCAATCAAAAAAAAATTAATGAGTCGGGCGATGAAAAACAAAAACTTTATTGTATTTATGTTGCCGTTGGTCAAAAACGATCAACTGTAAGACAAATTCAAAAAACCTTAGAAGAAGCTGGCGCGATGGAATATACAACTATAGTCGCGGCAACAGCATCTGACTCAGCTCCACTTCAATTTTTAGCTCCTTACACTGGCTGTGCAATGGGAGAATATTTTAGAGATAATGGAATGCATGCTCTGATTATTTATGATGATTTATCTAAGCAAGCGGTTGCTTACCGACAAATGTCACTGATCTTAAGAAGACCACCAGGTAGAGAGGCATACCCAGGTGATGTATTTTATCTTCATAGTAGATTACTGGAAAGGGCTGCTAAATTAAGTGATGATCACGGTGGAGGCTCGTTAACAGCTCTTCCGATCATTGAAACTCAAGGTGGAGACGTTTCTGCTTATATTCCAACTAATGTAATTTCAATTACTGATGGACAAATTTTCTTAGAAACTGAGTTATTTAACCAAGGTATAAGACCAGCAATTAATGTTGGTCTCTCTGTTTCTAGGGTTGGATCAGCTGCGCAAACAAAAGCTATGAAAAAAGTATCAGGATCAATGAAACTCGAATTAGCACAATATAGAGAAATGGCAGCTTTTGCTCAATTTGGATCAGATTTAGATGCCTCAACTCAACAGCTTTTGAATAGAGGATCGAAATTAACTGAGTTATTAAAACAGAAACAATACTCACCAATGACTGTCGCTGAACAGGTTATATCTGTATTTTGTGGAGTAAAAGGATATTTAGATGATATTGATTTAAAAGATATTGCTGAATTTGAAAACAAGATCATTGAGAGATGTAAATCTGATAAACCAGAATTAATCGAGTCTATTCAGAGCTCAGGTAAATTAGAAGAAGCAACAGAAAAAAGCTTAATTGATGTAATTACTAATCTTAAGAAAAATTTTAAATCTTGATTTATTTATGGCAAGTTTAGACGATCTAAAAAAAAGAATAACAAGTGTAAAATCTACACAAAAAATTACAAAAGCTATGAAAATGGTAGCTGCAGCTAAACTAAAAAGGGCTCAAGATAGTGCAGAAAAAGGAAGGCCATATTCTGAAAAAATGAATAATATAATTTTAAATTTATCTAGCGGCATCTCTGACAAAGAAACAGCTCCTAAATTGCTATCTGGATCAGGGAAAGAACAAGTTCATCTTTGTGTTGTGCTGACGTCAGATAGAGGTTTATGTGGTGGTTTTAATGCGAATATAATTAAAAAAGCTAAAAGTTATTTTGCTAAATTGAATAAAGAGGGTAAGGAATTGAAGATTATTACTGTTGGTTCTAAAGGTAACGATCAGTTAAAAAGAGTATATGGAAATAAAATTATTGAGAACATTTCTTTTAAAAATTCAAAAAACGCAAATTACTTTGATGCAGAAAAGGTTGGAAAAATTATAATTGAAAAGTTTCAAAAAGAAGAATTTGATATTTGTATCATTTTTTACAATCAATTTAAAAACGTAATAACCCAAATACCTCAGGCTCAACAAATCATCCCGTTAAATACAAAAAGTGATGAACGAAATAATTCAGAAGATAACTACGAATTTGAACCGGATGAGGATGAAATTTTAAGTAATTTATTACCAAAAAATATTTCGACGCAAATATTTAAAGCGATGTTAGAAAATTCAGCTAGCGAGCAGGGTGCAAGAATGAGTGCGATGGATAATGCAACTCGAAACGCAGGTGAAATGGTTGATAAACTTACTATTGAATATAATAGAAGTCGTCAGGCAGCAATTACAAAAGAACTAATAGAGATAATATCAGGAGCAGAAAGTTTATAATTATGAGCAAGGGAATAATAACACAAGTTATAGGAGCGGTTGTTGATGTAAAGTTTGAAGGTGATTTACCAGAGATATTAACAGCTTTAGAATGTAAAAATGGAAATAATAGATTAGTGCTTGAAGTAGCTCAACATCTAGGAGAGTCTACTGCCAGAACAATTGCAATGGACGCTACTGAAGGACTAAAAAGAGGTGATGAGGTAATAAATACAAATGCTCCAATTAAAGTGCCAGTAGGACCTGAAACTTTAGGAAGAATTATAAATGTTGTGGGAGAGCCTATAGACGAAAGAGGAGAAGTAAAAACAAAAGAAAATTGGCCAATCCATAGACCAGCTCCAGAATTTAACGATCAATCAACAGAAACAGAAATACTTGTAACTGGTATCAAAGTTATAGATCTTTTAGCTCCATATGCAAAAGGAGGAAAGATAGGTTTGTTTGGTGGTGCGGGTGTTGGAAAAACTGTTTTAATCATGGAATTGATAAACAATGTTGCTAAAGCCCATGGTGGCTTCTCAGTTTTTGCGGGCGTAGGTGAAAGAACCAGAGAAGGAAATGATCTTTATCATGAAATGATGGAATCAGGGGTAATAAAATCTGAAGGACCTGGTTCTAAAGCAGCTTTAGTTTATGGACAAATGAATGAACCTCCGGGAGCAAGAGCAAGAGTAGCACTTACAGGATTAACTGTTGCAGAATATTTTAGAGATCAAGAAGGACAGGATGTTCTATTTTTCGTTGATAATATATTTAGGTTTACTCAAGCGGGTTCTGAGGTATCAGCATTATTGGGAAGAATACCTTCTGCTGTAGGATATCAGCCAACATTAGCAACTGATATGGGAAATTTACAAGAGAGAATCACTACAACCAATAAAGGCTCTATTACATCAGTGCAGGCAATTTATGTGCCTGCTGATGACTTAACGGATCCTGCACCAGCAACCTCATTTGCTCATTTAGATGCAACAACTGTACTCTCAAGACAAATAGCTGAAATAGGTATTTATCCTGCAGTTGACCCATTAGACTCAACTTCGAGAATTCTTGACCCTAGAATTGTTGGTGATGAACATTATCGAGTAGCTCGTGAGGTGCAAAAAATATTACAAACATATAAATCATTACAAGACATTATTGCTATTCTAGGTATGGATGAATTATCAGAGGAAGATAAATTAGTCGTGGCAAGAGCTAGAAAAATTCAAAGGTTTTTATCTCAACCATTCTTTGTGGCTGAGGTATTTACAGGATCACCAGGAAAACTAGTTGATTTAGAGTCAACGATTAAAGGTTTCGATGCGATTTGCAAAGGTGAATATGATCATCTTCCGGAAGCAGCATTTTATATGGTTGGAACCATTGAAGAAGCCATCGAAAAAGCTGAAAAAATGTCTAAAGATGCAGCAGCTTAATGAGTGATGAATTTAAAATAGATATAGTTAATCCAGAGAAGTCCTTCTTATCAAAAGAGGATGTTAATGAGGTAGTTGTTCCTGCATTTGAAGGAGAAATGGGAATACTGAAAGATCATATTTCTATAATTTCATTTTTAAAACCGGGTATTATTACCATTCAAGCAAAATCTGGTGAGGAAAAGTATTATGTTGAGGATGGAATTATCGAATTTAAAAATGATACTTTATCCATTTTAACTAGCTATATCCTTAATTTAAAAGATATTGAGAAAAATAAATTGCTGGAATTATTAAAAAATGCAGAGGAAGAATCTAATAACCCAGAAATTAGTGATCAATTGAAATATTTGGCTGATCAAAAAGTTGAAACTTTAAAGTCTATCAATTAATTATTGTTTTTATTTTTTCTTTAAGTTCTTTATATACATGATATTTGAAATCCACTACCACTTCAGTTATTTTATCTAATTCAATCCATTTCCACTCTAAAAATTCTGGTTTATTTGTTTTAATATTTATATCTTCATCTTTACCCAGGTACCTCATTAAAAACCATTTTTGTTTTTGTCCCTTGTATTTACCTTTCCAAATAATACCCAACAAATTTTTTGGTAGCTCATAGGTAATTGTGTCTTCTATTTCTTTCACAAGCTCTACATTTTTGATACTAGTTTCTTCTTCTAATTCTCTATAAGCAGCAGCTAAAAAATCTTCCCCTTCATCTACACCTCCTTGGGGCATTTGCCAAAAATTTTTTGGATTATCAATTCGTTTTGCTACAAAAACTTTATTCTCTTTGTTAAGGACAACAATTCCCACTCCACTTCTAAGTGGTAGATTTCTAAATTTTTCTTCCATATTAGCCTTTGAGAAGTTTGATGGCGTATTCTAACTGATTGTCAGTTTCAGTTTTGATTCTGAAATCATCGTTTTCCTCATCGATTTCTATATCTGGAGATACACCAACTTCAGAAATAGATTTTCCGGAAGGAAGATAATATTTAGCTACTGTAAGCCTAATTGCACCATCATTTTTAAGGGGGATGATAGATTGCACTGAACCTTTACCATAACTATTTTCACCTAATAAAATTGCTCTTTTGTGATCTTTGAGGGCTCCCGCAACTATTTCTGATGCTGAAGCCGATCCATAGTTAATAAGAACAATCAAGACTTTTCCATTTGTAAGGTCACCTTTTTTCGCAAACCATTTTCTATTTTCAGAAGGTTTTCTACTTTTTGTGGATACGATCTCACCATTATTTAAAAAAAAGTCAGAGATTTTTATTGCTTGAGAAAGTAGTCCGCCAGGATTGTTTCTTAAATCTAAAATGTATGACTTAACATCTTTATTTTTTTCTAATTTTTTAATTTCTCTTTCTATTTGTTTGCCACTATTTTCATTAAACGAGGTTAGTCTTAAGTAACCTATACTTTTTTCTAAAATGTCAGCTTTAACAGATTGAATTTGTATAATCTCTCTTACAACATTAAATATTAGAGCTTTTCTCTCTCCACGTCTTCGAATTGTGAGTTCAATTCCTGATCCAACTGGCCCCCTCATTAAATCAACAGCCTCGCTGAGAGATTTGCCCTGAACTTGAACATCATTAATTTTAACAATATAGTCGCCTGCTTTAATCCCTGCTCTAGATGCTGGCGTATCATCTATAGGAGAAATGACTTTTACAACACCTGACTCCATACTTACCTCAATACCAAGACCCCCAAATTCACCGCTAGTCTCAGTCTGCATTTCATTAAATATTTCTGGAGACATGTATGCCGAGTAAGGATCAAGAGATTGTAGAAGGCCATTGATTGCAGAGTCCATACTCTCAGATTGATTAATTTCATCTACATACTCTTTATTGATTTTTTCAAGCACTTCTCCAAATAAATCAATTTTTTTGTAAATATCATTTTCAGCTGAATTCACTTGCTGAAATAGAAAATAAAATAAAAATAATGTTAATATTTTTTTCATTAGATAATTAATTTTTCTTTAGGTATTAGCTCAGACCACATTTTTTCAAGTTCATAAAATTTTCTTTTTTCTGGGTGAAAAATATGAACAATTAAGTCTATACCATCAATTAATTTCCATTCACTACTATCTGCGCCCTCAATTTTTGAATTTCTTATGCCATTATCTTTAAATTTTTCCAAAACTTGCTCAGACAAAGATTGTATGTGCCTAGATGAAGTGCCGCTCGCAATAATCATAAAATCAGCCATAGAACTTTTGTCTTTGAGATCTATGCTTATTATGTCTTGAGCCTTGTTAATATCCAATGTTTTGATGATAGAATTTTTTAGATCTGAAATTTTATCCATTAATTAATTTTAGACTATCAAATTTTCCTTAATTGAGAAGATGAAATATTGACTTTATTAAAATAAACAAATTTAAATTTCTCACTTTTAAGGGTTTTATATGTCTTTGAATTTAATGATTTTTTCTTATATCCATATCTATCAAAAACTAAAATATTACATTTTTCTGAAATCTGTTTCCATTTATGCCATTTATGGAAATTAACTAAATTATCTGCACCCATTAAGAAGAAAATTTCATTTTTTTTATCTTTGTTGAAGTAATTAATCAGATTTATTGTTTTGTTTGATTTAATTTTATTTTCATAAAATTTGACTTCAATAAATTTATTTTTTTTTATAATCTTTTTACATCCTTTAATTCTAGATTGCAGGCTTAAAGAACTTTTTTTTTTAAAAGGATTTTTTTTTGTAATGGCCCATATAATCTTTTCAAGTCTAAATCTTTTTACTGCTTCTTTAGATATAGCTAGATGACCATTGTGAGCAGGATCAAATGAACCACCTAAAATTCCAATTCTTTTTTTTTTTAAATTCAAATTACTTCCTTACTTGGCCTTTGCTGGTGACTTGATATTTATAGGAAATAAGTTGATTAAGTCCTACGGGACCTCTAGGTGGAAGTGTGTTGGTTGAGATTCCGACCTCGCCACCAAACCCAAATTCACCTCCATCAGCAAATTGTGTTGAAGTATTGTGCATAGCTATTGAACTTTTTACCTCATCTAAAAACTTTTTTGCTGCTTTTTTATTTTGAGTAATAATACAATCCGTATGCATGGTTCCGTATTTGTTAATATGTGCTATAGCTTCATCTATATTTTTAACTGATTTCACAGATACAACAGGTGACAAATATTCTTTTGACCAATCTTTTATTGAAGCTTTCTGAATTTTTTTATCATAAAGTTTTCTTATCTTATTATCACCAATAATTTTACATCCATTTTGTTGTAAATTTTTTAAAATTTTATTTCCAAATTTCTTGATTATTTTTTCGTGTAAAAGAATTGTTTCGGTTGCTCCACATATTGCGGTATTCCTCATTTTAGCATTTTGCACTATTTTATTTGCAATCTTAGGATTTGCATTTTTATCTACATAAGAATGACAAACACCTTCCAAATGACCAATTGTTGGAACAGATGACAAATCCTGTACTTTTTTAACTAAACCTTTCCCACCTCTTGGAATTATTACATCAATAAATTTACTCATTTTTTGTAGAAGAAAATCAACAACACTTCTTTTTTTGAGTTTTAAAAACTGAACAAAATTTTCATCAACATTATTTTTCTTTAGTGATTTTCTAAAGAATTTTGCGAGAATAAGATTAGAATAATAAGCTTCAGATCCACCTTTTAAAATGACGGCATTCCCAGACTTAAAACATAACGATGCAACATCTGCTGTAACATTGGGTCTACTTTCGTATATAACGCCAATTACACCAATAGGTATAGATACTTTTGATATTACCAAACCATTTGGCCTTTTCCATTTTTCTAAAATAACATTTGTAGGATCCCTTAAACTAATAATTTTTTTTATAGAATTGGTTATCGTAATTATTTTTTTATCATTTAATATTAATCTTTGGATTAAATTATTTTTAATACCTTTTTTGTAGGCATTCTTAATGTCTTTTTTATTTTCATTAATTATTAATTTTTTGTTCTTTAAGATTAGAAGACAATAATCTTTTAGAACTTTGTCTTTTTTTTTTGTACTTAACCTTTTATTAATAGCTTTTTTTGATTTTTTTCCGATATCAGTTAGTAACTTTTGCATTAAACCTCGACCATATCATCTTTATGAACAACTTCAGATTTTGTTATGTATCCGAGTTTTTTTTCAATCTCATTTGAGTGACAACCCATTATCTTATTTATTTCTTCAGAAGAAAAAGAGCTTAGACCTCTCGCAAATTCTTTGTTTTTAGTATCTAGAATCTTTATATGATCACCTTTGTTAAATTTTCCTGATAAATTAATTATCCCTGCTGCCAATAAACTTTTACCACCAACTAATGCTTTTTTAGCACCATCATCTATGACAAGAGTCCCCTTTGGTGAAATAGAACTTATTATCCATTTTTTTCGTGCATGTAATTTAGATATTCTTGACTCAAATAAAGTACAAATATTCTTTTTTTCAATTTGTTGTATTGGATTTAAATACAATCCGTTTGCAATAATCATATTACATCCTGCCAAATTACAAATCTTAGCAGCTTCAATTTTGGTATTCATTCCACCCTTACCAAACTCTGTTACCCCTTTTATGTAAATTTTTTTCATATCTTTGTCCAGATTATTCACTTTTTTTATTAATTTTGCGTCTTTAAATAATTTTGGATTTTTTGTGAAAAGACCGTCTACATCGGATAATAATATTAAAGTATCGGCATTAGTTATCTGTGCAACCCGAGAGGCAAGTCTATCATTATCACCATATTTTATTTCTGACGTTGCAATAGTATCATTTTCATTAACGATGGGTATGTAATCCAACTTAAATAAGTTCTCAAATGTCCTTTTAGCATTTATTGATCTTCTTCTCTCTTCGGTATCATCCAAAGTTAGCAAAATTTGTGAAATATTAATCTTTAATTTTGAAAAAGTTTGAGAAAATAAATTCATAAGTTCGATTTGACCTACAGAAGCTATTGCTTGACTTTTATCAAGCTTTAAATTTGATTTATTGTAATTCATTTTTTTACATCCAAGTGCAATAGCTCCAGAACTTACAATGATAATCTTTTTATTTTTAGATTTTAGTTTTTGAATATCTTTAGCAAAAGAAGATAGCCATTTTTTTCTTATCTTTTTTTTACTATCTACAATCAATGATGATCCAATTTTTATTACTATAATTTTCGAATTTTTAAGATGCATAACCAACTAATTTTGCTTTAATTTTGGAAATATATTTCTTCTTTATTGTCGAAATTGTAATGATTTCTGATTTAGTGATTTTTTTTAAATTTTTCTCAATTTTTTTCATTTCTTTATCGTCAATTAAATCGCTTTTATTTAAAACAATAAGCTCTCTTTTTTTTGCAAGTTTGGAACTATAGCTCTTTAATTCTTTTTTTACCTGATTATAACTTTTTTTTATATCATCGCTTGTTATATCGATCATGTGTAAAAGAGATTTACACCTCTCTATATGTTTTAAAAATTGTATTCCTAAACCAGTTCCTTTATGTGCGCCCTCTACTAATCCAGGAATATCTGCAATTGTAACTTCTTTATCATCGTAGCTTGCCACACCAAGATTAGGATTTAATGTTGTAAATTCATAATTTGCAATTTTAGGATTAGCATTAGTAATAGCTGCTAGTAAACTTGATTTACCAGCATTAGGTAATCCTATTATTCCAACATCTGCAATTGTTTTTAATTGAAGCCATATAGTAAATTCTTCACCACGAGTACCCTTAGTAAATTTTCTTGGAGCTCTATTTGTTGAACTTTTGAATCTAGTATTGCCTAAACCACCTTTACCACCTGCAGCAGCCACAAACTCCTCCCCAATTTTTATAAAGTCAAAAATTAAGGTTTTATTATCTTCTTCAAAAACCTGAGTACCCAATGGAACTTTGAGAATGAGATCATCTCCACTTTTACCAGTCCGGTTTTGTCCAGCACCATTGTTGCCTCTTTTTGCTTTATGATGTTGTTGATATCTAAAATCGATTAAAGTGTTTAAATTTCTCTCAGCTTTTAAAATTACTGAGCCACCTTTACCACCATCGCCACCATCTGGTCCACCATACTCGATAAATTTTTCTCTTCTAAAACTTGGAGAGCCATCACCACCATTGCCAGCTTTAATATAAATTTTTACTTGATCTAAGAATTTCATAATACAACGCTATTTTGAGTTGTAATATTAATTGGGTTTTACTGAAACAAAAGTTCTATCGGATTTTGTTTTTTTAAAAACAACTTTACCTTTTATTACTGAAAAAATTGAGTGATCTTTACCCATACCCACATTTTCTCCTGGAAATATCTTAGTGCCTCTTTGTCTAACAATTATGTTGCCAGGAATAACATTTTGACCACCATATTTTTTTACACCAAGTCTTCTGCCGGCACTATCTCTACCATTCCTTGATGATCCACCAGCTTTTTTTGTAGCCATATTTTATTCCTTTATTTACTCAATTCCTTTTTTTCAGAATCTTTTTTTGTTGGTTTAGAAATCTTCTCAGCCTCAGATAAAATTTTACCATCTTTTGAAAAAATTTTATTTATTCTAATCATAGAATATTCTTGTCTATGACCATTTTTTCTTCTTGAATTTTGTCTTCTTCTCTTTTTAAAAATAAGTACAGTTCTATTTTTACTATTTTTTATTAGGTTTGCTTCAACTTTGGCACCTTGAATTGTTGGCGAACCTATTTCTATTACTTTATTATCGCCATATGCCAATATATCGTTAAACTCAATTTTAGTGTCAGATTTTGAATTTGGTAATTTTTCAATTTTTAAAATTTCACCAGACTTCACTTTATATTGTTTTCCACCTGATTGTATAACTGCGTATGACATAAAATAGATTTTTTTATCAGGCAATATAGTCAGGGCATTTCTTTAGTCAAGCTTATTAACTAAAAATTATCCTTTAAATCTCTCAATTTTGAAAAACTTTCTAAATCTTTTGCTTTAAGAAATATATTACATTCTAATTCATCAGCTAAAGTACTTGGTATTGTTGGTAATGCATTTTCAAGTTTCTTGTTAATCTCTAGTATTTTATTTTTTAATTTTAAATTACCAGAGTCATTGGCGATACAAAAATTTGAGTTTTGTAAAGTGTATTCATGGCCACAATATATTTTTGTATCTTTTGGTAATGATTTAATTTTTTTAAGTGAATTATACATTTGTTCGTAGGTACCTTCAAAAATTCTGCCACACCCTAAAGAGAATAAAGTATCACCAGTAAAAATTTTTTTTTCTTTAAAAAAATGAAAAGCGATATGTCCAGATGTATGACCTGGAACATGATAAATTTTTGCTTCAAAATTATCTTGTTTCCATATTTGGTTGTCCTCTAGAGATATATCAATCTCAGGTATACGATTTTTATCTCCAATAAATCCAACCACCTTAGAATTATACTTTTTTTTTAATTCAAGATTTCCACCCACATGATCGTAATGATGGTGCGTATTAAGTATGAATTTTAAATTTATTTTTGAATTATCAATATAATTAATTATTGGTGCAGACTCGCTAGGGTCAATGACACAAGCGGTTTGATTTTTTTCATCAATGATTAAGTAGCTGTAATTATCCTGTAGACATTTAATAATTTCAATTTTCATTTATTTTTCTATTAAAAATATACCAAGTTCTCCAAATAAATTTTTAAAAATAAGATTTGAGTTATTAATATCAGAAACATTTTCATTAATTAACGCTAAAGATTTAAAAATTTTAAAGTTAATAATCTTAGAAAATCTGACAAAATCTTTTATGGTGCACATATGAATGTTTGGTGTGTTATACCAATCATGAGGTAAAGAGTTTGTAATTGGCATTGTTCCTTTAAATAATAAATTTAATCTTACTTTCCAATGCCCAAAATTTGGAATGGTTACTATAGCTTTGTTACCAACTCGTAAAAGCTCTTTAATTACAGTTTCAGGATTTATAAAAGCTTGTAAAGTTTGTCCAAGAACAACATACTCAAAAGAGTCATTTGGAAATTGTTTTAAATCAAATTCTGCATTCCCCTCAATAACAGTCAGCCCTTTAGCAATACAAGTTTGCACTTTTTCTTTTGAAATTTCAATTCCTCTGATATTAGCATTTTTGTTTGTCTTTAAAAATTCCATCAAAGTTCCATCATCACATCCTACATCAAGAACCTTTGCATCTTTCTCAATTAAATCTGAAATAATTTTATATTCTGGCTTCATGAATGTTTTTCTGCATAAGATTTATCTAAAAAATTTTTTAGAGCTTTTAAGAAATCGGGAACATTAAGCAAAAAAGAATCGTGCCCCTTATCAGACTCAATTTCAACAAAACCTACATTTGCACCAACTGCGTTTAAGGCAATTACAATGTCTTTATTTTCTTGTGTTGGATAAAGCCAATCTGAGGTAAAGGATATTATAAAAAATTTTGCTTTAGTATTTTTAAAAGCATCAGATAAATTTCCATTAAATTGTTTTACTAAATCAAAATAATCCATTGCTCTAGTAATATACAAATAGCTATTCGCATCGAACCGATCTACAAATACCGAACCTTGGTATCTAAGATAACTTTCAATTTGAAAGTCAGCATCAAAACCAAATTTTAAATCATCTCTTTCTTGAAGTTTTCTACCAAATTTTTCTTGAAGCCCTTTTTTTGAGAGATAAGTAATATGTGCAGCCATTCTAGCTACAGCTAATCCTTTATCGGGTACAATATTTTTTGAATTATAATCTCCATCAGACCAATTATGATCTGCCGCAATGGCTTGTCTGCCAAGTTCATTAAAAGCAATATTTTGCGCAGAATGGCTTGAAGTACAAGCAATTGGTATTGCTGTTTTAGCTTTATCAGGATAATTACTAATAAATTGTAGTACTTGCATTCCACCCATTGAACCACCTACAACTGAAAAAAGTTTTTTTATTCCAAAAAAATCCAACAAATTAATTTGTGCATTCACCATGTCATTAATTGTGATGACTGGAAAATCTGTTCCATAAATTTTTTTTGTCTTGGGATTTACATGGCTAGGCCCAAAAGATCCCATGCACCCACCTATTACATTTGCACAGATTACAAAATACTTATCTGTATCTATCGACTTGCCAGAGCCTACCGCATAAGACCACCAACCATCCTTTTTGGTCACTGGATTTATACCTGTTACAAATTGATCACCTGTTAAAGCATGAAATACTAAAATTGCGTTATCTTTTTCATTATTGAGTGAGCCATAAGTTTCATATGCTAAAGGAAAATTATTAATAGTCTGACCACAATCTAATTTGAGTGGTTTTTCAACAATCAACGTTTTTATATTTTGTTTTATATTCATAATAAAAGCTGAAAGTTGAATTGTGAGAAAAAAAACTTTTTTAGCGGTTTTTTTAAAGCGCTCGCAATTCAGGTAAATCAGCGCATAAATTTTGTACTAGAAGTTATTTAGTATGTCAATTTTTAAAAATAATTACACTTAAACTATATAAAAAAATGTTTTTTTATTTATAAAGAGCATAAAATTTATAAAAGTTGGCAACCATGAGATTTAAGAGATTGAATATTGAAACCTATGAGCCTGGTAAATCTAGTATTAAGAGATTTCATCAAGTTGTAAAGCTATCTGCAAATGAGTCGGCCTTAGGTGTCAGCTCAAAGGCTAAAAAGGTTTTGTCTAATAAAAATTTAAGTTTTTTTAGATACCCAGATGGCAAGTCAAAAGCCTTAAGAAGTCAAATATCTAAAAAGTTTCAATGTGATGAAGATAGAATTATTTGTGGCGCTGGATCTGATGAGGTTATTCAAATGTTATGTCAATTATTTTTGAATCCTAAGGATGAAGTTATTCTTCCTCAGTACAGTTTTTTAATGTACAGGATATATGCTAAAATAGTTGGTGCAAAAGTTATTTTTGCTAAAGAAAATAATTTCAAAATATCAATTCCTGAAATTATTAAAAATGTTTCAAAAAAAACAAAAATTGTTTTTTTTAGCAAATCCTAATAATCCAACTGGAACATACTTAACAAGTTCTGAGCTTTTAGAACTTAGAAAAAAATTGAGAAAAAATATTCTGCTAGTAGTGGATGATGCATATGCAGAATATATGAAAAATAATGATTATAAAAGCGGATTAAAATTATTCAAAAATAAACAAAATGTCTTTATTTTAAGAACGTTTTCTAAAATATACGGTTTATCCTCTCTAAGAGTAGGGTGGGGATATGGTTCAAAAAAAATTATTAAGGCGCTGAATGTTATTAAGCCACCTTTTAATGTTAATGAGGTAGCTCAAAAAGCTGCCATTGAATCTCTTAAGGATACTAAGTTTATAACTCGCTCAGTTAAACACAATATTATTTATGCAAAAAAATTGAAAAATTTTCTTAACCAATATGGAATTAATTCAAATAATATATCGGCCAATTTTTTATTATTAAATTTTGAGAAATGTAAATTTAAAGCGAAATATTTTTACGAAAAATTAAAGATGAAAGGAATTATCTTAAGATCAACAGAAAATGGCTACAATATAAAAAATATGTTACGATTAACTATTGGATCAAAAACAGATAATTTAAAATTTATGCGAGCAGTAAAAGGAATATTTAATTAATGAAAAATGTGCTCATCATTGGCTGTGGCTTGTTAGGATCTTCATTAGTAAAAAGAATTGCAAAAAAAAAATTAGCAAAAAAAATTTTTATTTTTGAAAAATCTAAAAAAAATATATCAAAGATCAAAAGACTAAAGTTGCCAGGAACTCTCGTAAATAAATTACAAGAGGTAGTTGCAAAATCAAATCTAATTATTTTTTGTACGCCAATGAGTGAATACAAAAAGATGATATTAAGATTAAACAATAATTTTAATTCAAAACAAATTATTACTGATGTTGGTTCGTCAAAAATAGAGTCCTCAGAAATAATAAAAAGAAATTTAAAAAAAAAAATATCCTGGATTCAAAGTCACCCTATAGCTGGATCAGAAGTAAGTGGGCCTGAGCATGGTAAGGAAAATTTGTTTGAAAATAAGTGGTGTGTATTGATTAAAAGTAAGAAAATAAATATGAAACATTTAAAATTTTTAAATTCTTTTTGGAAAAAAATGGGTTCAAAAACTGTAATTATGAATGCGGAAAGACACGATAAAATATTTTCAATTACAAGCCATTTACCACATTTAATAGCTTACAATTTGGTTAAATCAGCTCAAGATTTTGAGAAAAAGCAAAAATATGACTTAATTAAATATAGCGCAGGTGGATTAAGAGATTTTTCAAGAATCGCTGCATCAAATGAAATTATGTGGAGAGACATTTTTTTTGATAATAGAAAAAATGTTTCAAGAGCAATTGATATATTTATCAAAAATTTAAGGTCTTTTAAGACAGACATTAATTTAAAAAATAATAAATCAATTCTTAAAAAATTAATTCAAACAAAAAAAGTTAGGTCTAAAATAATCAAATTAAAACAGGATGTAAATAAACCTGACTTTGGTAGAGATTAATAATTACTAATATTACTTACTTTTTTAACTTTTAGATTTGCAGTTTTATCAATTAATTGAATTGTTTGTTTAGTTGGCATTACTACCACCTTCTTTTTTGGTCCATAAGCATGAATAAATTTAGACTTACTTAGACATATACCGACATGTCCTTTCCAAAATATTATATCTCCTTTACTAAAATTTTTACCTCTTTTTCTTTTACAAAACTTTATCTGATCTTTTGTATCTCTTGGAAAAAATATTCTGTTATAATAAAAGTAAATTTGGATCAAAGCAGAGCAATCAA
>CACDQT010000016.1 GCA_902554995.1 uncultured Pelagibacteraceae bacterium
AGCGTTTAAATAATTTATTTTTTCCCCTAATTTGATTACAACCTTTCCTGATTTAGCATCAACAACTTCCTCAGAGAAGTTTTTAGCTTTATAATTTTCAGGGTTAAATTTTGTTTTCCACTTTTCTGACTTTGCATCGAAAGTAAATTTTTCTGACTCGTAAAACTCATTTACTATTTCGCTTTTTGAATAGCCAAGAGCAAGCAATAAAGTAGATGCAAGAATTTTTTTCTTTCTATCAATTTTAAAATATAAAAAATCTTTTACATCATATTCAAAATCTAACCAAGAACCTCGATTTGGAATTACCCTACAATTAAATAAAAGTTTGCCACTTGCATGGGTTTTACCTTTATCATGATCAAAAAAAACTCCTGGACTTCTATGCATTTGATTAACAACAACTCGTTGAACACCATTAGTTATGAATGTACCACTATTAGTCATCATAGGGACTTCACCCATATAAACTTCTTGCTCTTTAGCTGATAAAATATCTTTTGTATTTGTTTCTTGATTTATTTCATAAACAACTAGTCGTAATGTGCATTTTAATGCTGAGGAGTAAGTTAAGCCTCTAGCAATACATTCTTCTACATCAAATTTTGGTTTTTCAAGTCTGTATGATACATATTCTAAAGTTGCTTTATCGTTAAGATCTTCAATAGGAAAAATACTTTTAAATACTCTGTCAAATCCTTTAGTTAAATCACCTGCTTCTGGTTTAAAAAATGTTAATTCGTCGTAGGAATTTTTTTGAACTTCTATTAGATTTGGTATGGATAAACTTTCTTTTAGTTTTCCGAAACTCTTTCTAATATTTTTCTTTTCAGTAAAAGATATTTGCATCTATGTCTTAATACTGATTAAATTTAATTAATCAGTACTTAAAAATTTCCTGTTAATTTATTTAAGTTCTACTTTTGCCCCTGCAGCTTCTAACTTAGCTTTAATTTCTTCTGCTTCTTTTTTCGGTACACCAGCTTTTACTTCTTTAGGTGCGCCCTCTACCAAGTCTTTTGCTTCTTTAAGACCAAGAGAAGTTGCTGCTCTTACTTCTTTAATTACGTTAATTTTTTTATCTCCTGCGGAAACGAGCATAATTGAAAAGTCATCCTTTTCTTCTGCTGCTGCCGCTCCTCCTGCTGCTGCCGGAGCTGCTGCCGCCATTGGCGTAACACCCCATTTTTCCTCTAGTTGTTTTGAAAGATCTGCTGCTTCAGCAACGGTTAAACTTGATAAGTCTTCGATAATTTTATTTAGGTCTGGCATATTTTACTCTTTAGGTTGTGTTTCAGAATTTTCTGGAGGTAAACTACTCATTTTTTCCGATCGTGCAAGCAAAATACTTACTAATTTTGATGCAGATGCATTCAAAATACCCACAATATTAGCCCTTGCTTCGTCTAAAGTAGGTAGATTTGCGACATTCATTACTCCAGCTTGATCAAGAATTTCATTTTCCATCATTCCACCGATCAGTTTCAGATTCTCATTATCTTTTGCAAACTTGGATAAAATTCGTGCTGACATAATTGCATCTTCTCCAAATGCAACAGCTGTTGGACCGGTAAACAAATTTGATAAATCTTTACACTTAGTTTTTTCCAATGCTAATTTTGTAATTCTGTTTTTTGTAATTTTAAAAATTATTCCATGTTCTCTCATTTTTGATCTTAATTCATCTAATTGAGTCATTGTCAGACCTTGATAATGAGTAACCATAACAGCTTTACTATTCTCAAATTGCGTTGTCATTTCAGCAATGTAGTTTTTCTTTTGCTCTTTGTTCATCATAACTTAAATATTTTTCCCTAATTTTAGTTTATATGATACACCCATTGTTGATGTCACAAAAGCGGTTCTAATTAGATCTCCTTTTACAGTGTTATTTGATTTTTCTTTCTCGAGTGTTTCTATAACAGCATTAAAATTTTTAATTAACTTCTCATCACTAAAAGATTTTTTTCCTATACTTACACCAATATTTCCATCTTTATCATTTCTAATTTCCGCTTGACCAGATTTTGCATCTGAAATTGCTGTTTTTAAATTTTCAGTCACAGTTCCTAACTTTGGATTGGGCATTAAACCTTTTGGCCCCAATATTTTTCCTAATTTTGATAATTTAATCATCATGGATGGAGTACAAATTAATTTTTCAAAATTTATTTCTCCATTTTTAATTTTTTCAATAAATTCATCGCCACCTACAATATCTGCACCAGCGTTTTTTGCTTCATCAGTCTTTGTATCTTCACATACAACAGCAACTTTTATTTTTTTACCAGTTCCACCAGGAAGATTGACTACAGTCCTAATGTTTATCTCACTTTTTTTCTGTTTATTGTTAATCTGAAAACTTAAATCAACTGACTCATCGAATTTAGTTGTGCAATTTTTTTTAATCACTGGTAATAATTTTTCAATCATTTCAGATGGAAGTTCTAAAGTTTTTTCAGGAAGTTTTTTAAATCTTTTTGAAGACATAATTAATCTTTTACCTCAATACCCATCGATCTTGCAGAACCAGCAATTATTTTGACTGCTTGGTCTAAATCAAGAGCATTCAAATCCTCCATTTTTTGTTTAGCAATTTCTTCAGCTTGTTTTTTTGTTATTGATGCAACTATATTTCGACCAGGTTCTTGTGAACCACTTTTTAGTTTTGCAGCTTCTCTTATAAAGAAAGATGCTGGTGGTGATTTAATTTTAAAATCAAATTTTTTATCTTTATAAACTGTTATTTCAACTGGCACAGGTTTACCAGCTAACTTTTTAGTTTTATCATTAAAGGCTTTACAAAATTCCATTATGTTTACCCCTCGTTGTCCCAATGCAGGTCCAACTGGTGGAGCAGGATTTGCTTGACCACCTTTTATTTGTAATTTTATAAAACCACTAATTTCTTTTTTAGCTGCCATAAATCTAACTTACCTTCTCCACTTGATTATATTCTAAATCAACTGGTGTTGGCCTTCCAAATATAGAAACTGACACCTTAAGTCTAGACTTTTCTTCATCAATTTCTTCAACCATTCCACTAAATGATGCAAAAGGGCCATCAATAACCTGAACTTTTTCGCCAACTGTGTATTCTACAGCTGATTTTGGTTGAGCAACACCATCTTTAATTTGACCTAAAATTTTATCAATTTCTTTATCGGATACAGGAACGGGCATACCTTTCGTACCTAAAAAACCACTTACACGTTTTATGTTTTTGATCATGTGATAAATATCATTATCCATTTCACTTTTAATTAAAACATAACCTGGAAAATATTTTTTTTTTCTTTGTATTCTTTTGCCTCTTTTAACCTCAGTTACATCATGAGTTGGAACAATAATTTCTTCAAATTTTTCAGAGATTTTAGCTTTATCAGCTTCTTCTTTAATCAATCCCGCTACTTTATTTTCGAAACTAGAATGAGATTGTACTATGTACCAATTTTTCATTAAATACTCACCTTAAGTAATAACTCTAAGAAAAATTTTAAAACCTGATCTAATAAAAGAAAAAATAACGACATAACTACTGCCATTGCAAAAACCATTAACGCACCCTGAAGTGTTTCTTTCCCTGTGGGCCAAGAAACTTTAAATGCTTCCTGCTTTACTTCCTGTATAAATTTTATCGGGTTCTTCATATTTATCTATTTTATATTGGCAGGAGCGGAGGGACTCGAACCCTCAGCCTCCGGTTTTGGAGACCGGCGCTCTACCAATTGAGCTACACTCCTATATAGAGTTTACTCTATAATTTTAGTTACTACTCCAGCTCCAACAGTTCTACCACCTTCACGAATAGCAAAGTTTAATTTCTCTGACATCGCGATTGGTGTAATTAGTTTAACTGTAAATTTGGCATCATCACCAGGCATAACCATTTCAGTACCAGCTGGCAATTCTACCTCTCCAGTCACATCTGTAGTTCTAAAATAGAATTGTGGTCTATACTTTGTAAAAAAAGGCGTATGTCTTCCACCTTCTTCTTTTTTAAGTACATACGCTTGAGCCTCAAATTTAGTATGTGGTGTAACAGAACCTGGTTTACAAAGAACTTGTCCTCTTTCAATATCAGTTCTTTCTACACCTCTTAAAAGTACTCCAACGTTATCTCCTGCTTCGCCAGAGTCTAAAAGTTTTCTAAACATTTCAACACCAGTACAAACTGATTTTTTAGTTTCTCGAATACCAACTATCTCAAGTTCATCTCCTGTTTTTAGTACACCTGACTCAACTCTTCCAGTTGCAACTGTACCTCTTCCTGAGATTGAGAAAACATCTTCTACTGGCATCAAGAAATCTTTGTCTTTAGGTCTATCTGGTTGTGGAATAAATTCATCAACATTCTTCATCAATTCTAGAATTGAATTTTTTCCAATTTCATCATCCCTGCCTTCAACTGCTGCAAGTGCAGAACCTTTAGCAATCGGAGTTTTGTCACCTGGAAATTTATATGAAGTTAATAATTCTTTAATCTCTTCTTCAACTAGATCAATCATTTCTTTATCATCAACTTGATCTACTTTATTTAGGTAAACACAGATAGCAGGAACTCCAACTTGTCTCGCTAAAAGAATATGCTCTCTTGTTTGAGGCATAGGACCATCAGCAGCATTAACAACTAAAATTGCACCATCCATTTGTGCTGCACCAGTAATCATATTCTTCACATAGTCAGCGTGACCTGGACAATCTACGTGTGCGTAGTGTCTTTTTTCAGTTTCATATTCAACGTGAGCTGTTGAAATTGTAATTCCTCTTTCTTTTTCTTCTGGAGCTTTATCAATTTGATCATAAGCAACTGCTTGTGCTCCACCAGTTTCAGATAAAACTTTAGTGATCGCAGCAGTTAGAGTTGTTTTACCATGATCGACATGACCGATTGTTCCAATGTTACAATGCGGTTTATTTCTTACAAATTTTTCTTTTGACATTACTAATATTCCTCACTTTTATTTTTTTTATAAACTATATTTTTCTTGGAGCGGGTAAAGGGAATCGAACCCTTACATCCAGCTTGGAAGGCTAGCGTTCTACCATTGAACTACACCCGCACAACCCCAAGAGTAACACTCCAGTATTGCCTAAGATTATTGAATGGTGGAGGGGGAAAGATTCGAACTTTCGAAGACCGAAGTCAACGGGTTTACAGCCCGCCCCATTTGACCGCTCTGGAACCCCTCCCTTAGGGGAAGTGTCCCCTTGTTCAATAAAGCTTCAAACAACAAGCGTTTTATATATTTTATTTGTCTAAATGCAACACGTGATTTAATGGGAAAATATTTAAAAAAACGTGTAAAACAAAGGAAATTTTATGAATAAATCATCTTTTTTTATCATTGGACAACATGCTGTAATTGAGGCTCTTCGTAACCCTAAAAGAAAAGTTTTAAGAGTATTTTTAACTGAGGAAAGTAAGAAAAACATTCATAAAAAAAGTCCCAATAAAAACTTATTAAATGATGTCAAAGTATATTTTAAAACAAAAAAAGAACTTGATAAGTATAGTACTAGGGAAAATTTACAACACCAGGGATATGTTGCAGAAGTTGAGCACATTCAAAAACCAATTCTTAAAGAATACATCAAAGAAAAGAATGATATTACATTAATTTGTCTTGATGGAGTAACAGATCCAAGAAATATAGGATCTTTGATAAGAAGTGCTGCCTCTTTCAATATTGATGGTATCATTCTAAAAGAAAGAAATTTTCCGAGTGAAAGTAAACTTATGTATAAAGCAGCCAGTGGTGCAATTGAATATATGAATATATTTGAAGTTTCAAATATCAATTCAACATTAAAAAATTTAAAAGAAAAAAATTTTTGGGTATATGGTTTTGATGGTAATGGAAAGAAAGATTTTACTGATATTGAATGGAAGGGAAACAATATACTTTTATTTGGATCTGAGGGTTCAGGAATGCATAAGCATACATCAAAATATGCAGATTTTTTAGTAAAGATTGAAATAAATAAAAAAATTGAGAGCCTTAATATATCAAATAGTGCTGCAATTGTATTTCATCACTTAAGTTATTTAAAAAAAAAGAGTTGATTAATTTATAAATAATTAATAATTATTGCGCATGCCCTTGTAGCTCAGCTGGTAGAGCAATTGATTTGTAATCAATAGGTCCGCGGTTCGAATCCGTGCGGGGGCACCATTAAAAACTAAACTAATCCTTACAATTCTCATTTATAGAAAGACAGAACGAGTCTGGAACGAAGAACAAACAGATGAAGAAAGTAGAACTTTTTGTAGTGAGTTTGTAGTGAGTCCACTTTCTTGACGGCGTAAGCGTTCAACGTTCGTTCTCAATGGTTTTAATTCTGTCCTTTCTAAAATAAATAAAACCAAAAAGGAAAATACTAATGAAACGTAAATTAACAGACGCGGTTATCCGTTCAATCAATCCACTAGACGAAAGAAAAATATATCCCGCTGATTATCCTGGTTTAGAATTATGGGTTAATCCTGGCGGTACAAAAACCTGGTACAAACAATATCGAGTTAAGGGCAAAAAGATTCCCGATAGGTTTAGACTCGGTAACTATCCACAAATAACAATTAGGGACGCTGAATTAAGAGCAAAGAAAATAGATAATGATTTGTTTTTAGGTAAGGACCCGAAAGAAAAAGAAGTTACTGAAATAGAAAAACTTACCCTGGGCGACGCTATAAATAAATTCTATGAGGAAGAGTTTAACGAGAGTAGCCCCTACTATTCCAAAGCAACAATAAAAGGTTTCCGTGCCATGATGAAATGTTGGATATTTCGTAAGTCTAGCGACGGGGATATTATGCAAAGATTATCCGTGGTCAAAGATTTGCAGTACACGAAACTTTGTAAAATTAAAAACAAAGACGTAGAAATATTACATAAGACTATTAGCAAAAGAGCCCCTTATGTTGCCAATAGAACAATCCAATATTTGAGAATGTTTTGGAATACGTTTGTTAAATCAAAAGACAATCCATTTAAATTAGAGGCAAGAAAACTAAATACTGAAAAAGAATATTTAGATTTTTTGAACCCTACTGAATTAAAAAGGGTTTATGCAATAGCTTTTAGAAAGGACAAAATAACGGGAAGATTTTTAACATCTCATTATAAAAAATATGGATTGTCCGTTGTTGCATGTGCCGAGATTAGTTTGATGTTAACCACGGGTCGAAGAACTAGAGGCGAGGTTGGTTCGTTACAATGGAAGAATTATTTGTCGGGTTATAAACCTAGTTTCAAATATGAGAAAACAAAGACCTCTAAAAAAACAAAGGTTGTTCAATTTAGAATTGGTAAAAATGCAGTTGAGGTATTGCAAACAATACAACGTGATAAGTTTAATAATCCAAAGTCTAAATTCTTTTTTGAACCTAATGATATTCGTAACGGATATATCTTTCCGTCTAAAGATTATGGAAAGAAAATAGGTAAAAATAAAAAAGGAAAAACACCCTATCTTGTTGATGTAAGAAAAACCTGGAAGAAATTATTGTTACTTGCGGGAGTAGAACGTTGGTTAAAACTTTATTCAACACGTCATACTTTTGCGTCTAATCATTATATCCAAAACAAAGATGTGAAAGGTGGTGCCAATGCTCTCGGGGTTACGGTTTCCGTGTTTAATAAATACTCGAAAATTTTAGAGGACCAAGTTGTTGAGGGTATCGACGCGATTGAGTTTGAACAAGAGGAACAGACAGACTTAATCAAAGAAGTTAAATAATTGTTCGTGATCCTTGGTTAATGTATAAGGGTTATCGGACTATTACTAATGGACTACAAAACAATTTTAAAAGACTTAATACGAGAACGAAAAAAATATAAAAACGTTTATAAATTTTTATCTCGTATTAAACCCCAGGAACAAAAGGTTATATCTGCATTAAAGATATTTGACCCCGAACATAGAACACAAAGACAAAAAGATAACGACGCCTGGAAATGGGTTTGTTATTACAAGATGTGCGAGTTACTTGCTAAAGATGACAACAAAGATAAATCCATGAATGAAGTTGCAATAAACTTTTGTAAGAGCAAAGAATATATTCGTTGGTCCACACAACAAGGTGTTGGAACATCTGGCGACGTGTATGCCAAAGCTCGTATGTTTAGAGAACACTATACGTTCGTTAAAAAGAAAATGGATTTAGCGAGAAAAAATCTTAAAAAAAAGAAATAACCTAACGGCGTGAGCTAACGGCGTTTAATTCCTATTCTAGTATTTATTTCTATTCCCGAATATAGAATTGGAAATGAGAACAAAAAATTCAAACATTGATAAACCAATCTATGAGGGCAAAACTATTTCTGAAAGATTGGCGGACCGAGAAACTTACGAAATATTATTAGATGATTACATTGACGGAATAGATGTACAAGAGAATGAAAGTGTTACCGATTATTTAAAGCGTAAAGGGTTCAAAGGAATTCTTGATGATGATGTTATTTCAAAAAAAGTTGAGTCAGAAAAAAGAATAAGACTTGCGTCTGAAACACCCGAGGAAGAGGCAATTATGATGTTGGGTATTGAGGCAAGACAAATGCTTGATGAATATAACAAAGCAAAGAAAAAAGGTTACACAGGTTCGTTTAAAAATTTTTTAGATAAAGTTAACGTTGATGAACTAGACTCACGTATTAGATTTTTCAATAGCGGTGGTTCAGTTAAACCAAATGGCAAAGCAAAAGATAAGCCGTTCACAACAGCAATAGAACAAAAATATAAAATCCTATTATCGGGCGACGAAACCCTGGCAGAAGTTTTGCAAATGATAAAGGACAGACAACAATAAGAGTTACTTATGGGCAAACAATTAGAATTATTTCCAGAGTTAGATTTAGAAAGCAAAGAACCTATTCAATATGACCATGGTTCGGGACAATTTATAAATAAGTTTAGTGAGAAGAAAAAAGAAGTACCAACACGAAAACCTAACGCCCTACCCCCTAAAACAAAAACAATTCAGAAATACAAAGACGGGTCTAAACCAAATTATCGAGAGGAAAACTTTAATGAAAGACTTGAACGTATGCACTATGAATATGATAACGGACCAAAGCCAAAGCATTATGACAATCCTTACATTGTAGATTCAGAAAATTTTAAAAAACCACCAAAGAAATTTGATAGCCAGGACAAGTCAACATACCCAAGTGATAGGTCCCAAAAACAAAAAATAAGTACCTGGGATTTGATTGTTGAAGACGCAAAAAACAATCCTGGTGCAATGAAAGAGATAAGACAGATACTAAAAGATAATTACAAAAGTAATCCTAAATCATTGACCGAGAAAGAATTAGCAATGATAGGACGAAGTAAAAAACAATTAAGAGAAACTATTAAAGGTTTAACACCCGTAACACCTACACCAGTTGTTGAAATACCAAAACCAACAACACCACCATTTGATTTAAATAAATACATCAAAGAACAATCAGATTTGAGATTGAAACAAGAACAAGAGGCATACGAAAAAGAATATGGGAAAGGCGGAATACCCGAAATATTAAAACCACAATGACAATAGAAACTAAAAAAATTTATTATCGACCAAAAGAAATTGAGCAGTTGTTGGGAATAAAACAATCAACACTATCAAAACAACGACAAGGAAAATTCGGTCTGCCTTACGTTGTAGTGGGTAGAAACCCAAAATCTAATAGAGGCGGAATAATCTTATACGAAGTGTCAAAAGTCCATGACTACTTGGAACGAAAAGGACGTAGCACTTTGTAAAAAACTAAAAGGAAAATACTAATGTCAGAAATAATATTTGATAGTAATACCACAAAGAAAACCTTACAGGACAATTCAAAGACGGACGGATTTTTAGAGTCTAAAGGTATTTCAGTTAATAAACCAACGGCGGGAGTTTATGTTAGATGTAAGCCAGGGTCTAAACTAGATGATTTTGTAATCGTAGAAATTGCTAGAATAGTTGACCCCGCTAACAACAAAGAAACTTTGTATATTCTTTATGGGAAAGACGACTTAACTCATAAAAAATTGTTACATACGTTTCGGAGTGTAAGAACACCCGCACAATTAATTCACTTTCAAGATAGTGGCGGTAATGAGCAGATATGGTGCTTGAAGTTACCAGGTAAGGGAAAGTCAGCAATGGTTACGCACACAACATCACTTACTTGCGTTAAAGCAATGTGTGAGGGTTGGCGTATGGTTTATTTTGAAAATTTATCAACGGGTTATGTTTGTGAAAAACCCGAAAGCCAAGACGCATTTGAAGACCATAAGTTTAGCGATTTCACACAATCACAATTAATTAACATGGCGTTCGGCGAGAATATTGTTAGGGACCTGGACCACGATATTGTCAAACAATTCAAAGGACAAAAGTTAAATGCGTAAAAGATATTCACTAATAAAATTATTAGACGGCGTTAGAACTATAAGTGATTTAACCCGTGCAATAGCTGAATTAACTTACTTAAAAAATCAATTACCCAATGACGCAAAAGTTTATTTTTCGTTTGAGGGTAGTTGTTTTGACTTGTGTTTTACCATTGTTCCAAAGGACAAAGACGACCGCAAATACTACAAAAGAATAGGATTTGAGTATGACTACAAAGACTAAAAAACCAAAAAGAAATGGGGAGTTTAAGGTCCTCGATAAACGAACAAAAGACCTACTTAAAATAATAGAAATTCAAGAACGAATAATCAAAGCTAACAAAAGCGAAAACGATATTCTCTCAAAGTGTATTAAGAAAGCATACGACCGAGAAGATAATAACCAACAATGGGCGTATTGGTATCGTGCATGGTCCGAGTATCTTGAAAAAACAATTCAGAAAGCATTTAAGAAAGAGGATTGGTCGGTATTCAAAGTCTATTACAAAATTTTAAAATTACCAAAGATAAGAGCCCATTTTAAAAAATACGGGGCAGTAAAGGAAAACATATTTGAACTATGAGTTTTTTAAAATTTATAAAAAATAATTTTGATAGAGTCCTGGCGGTGGATAGTGAGTTTTGTTACGCGGACCATACAAAGACAATCCAAAGCCGTGTTGTATGTTTTGTTTATCAAGATGTATTTAACCCTAAAGATGTTTTTAAATATTGGACTGCGGATAAAAGATTCAATGACCCGCCTTTTGATTTTAGAAAGTGTTTATTAATTCCTTTCAATGCAGTAGCCGAGGGTCATAGTTGGTTACACTTGTTACAAGGTATGCCTAATAATATATGGGACACTTACGTTGAGAACGCCAGGTTATATAAAACATTTAGGTCGGGTAAGGGAGCCCTGGACCTATTAACCACCGCACAACATTATGGAATTACTGAAGTAATGACAAAAGAACATAAAACAGAAATGCGGAATATGATTATTAATAATGATACTTACGACGACGAACAAAGAGAACAGATACTAGATTATTGTTTAGATGACGTAGAACTAACGCGTAAAGTATTCATAGAACAAGTTTTAGATATTGAGAAAAAAAATAATTTAAAAACCGAGGAAGATTACAAAACAGAAATATCTCAAATAATGTTTAGAGGTGCCTCGCAGTTACACGTAGCAAAAATAGAAAAAGCGGGAATAGATGTTAATTATCCTAGAGTCAGAGATTTTAGAAACTATTGGGACAAGGTTGAGTTACAAACAATCCAGGAACTAGATAAAAAGATTAATGTACATGACGAAGACGGAACTGAAAGATACGAAAAATTTGTAGAGTTAGTTAAGCGTAATAAGTTATTTGGTAAATGGGAAAGAACATTTAAAACAAATAAATTAAGAACTGATAAAAAATATCTCGATAAAATAATTAAAAAATTTCCCGAACTATTAGACTTTCAAATATTCAAACAGATAAAACAATTAAAAGCATATACAAAGTTAAGCGTATTCAATCCTTGTGCGGACGGAAAGTTAAGATGTTCCTGGAATATGTTCGGTACTGAAACGGGTCGTTGTACGCCGTCAACAAATGCAAATATTTTTGGTGGTGCTAAATGGCAAAGATGTTTAATTAAACCTGGGTTTGGTTATGTGATGTTCTATCTTGATTATGAACAACAAGAGTTGGCTATCCAGGGTTATTTGTCGGGCGATAAAAAATTGATTGAGGCGTATAAGAGTGGCGACGGATATTTACAATCAGCGAAATGGTTATCCTTGGTCCCCGATTATGCAACAAAAGACTCACACCCCGAGGAAAGAGAAATAGTTAAAGTTTTATTCCTAGCCCAGGGATATGGGGCGGGTCCTGGTTATGTAGCGGGACAAATTAAATGCTCGTTACTATACGCCAAACATTTATTGAGAATGTTTAAAAAATTATATTCAACATATAACGATTGGATTTCAAAAGTATTAAGAAAGGTTGCTATAACTAATAAAATAACAACTAACCTCGGTTGGCAAAGATATTCAAACGGAACATTTAAAATCAACAAAGAGGGACAATTAAAATCAATAAGAAATACTTTGTTAAACTTTCCCGCCCAGGGCAATGGTTCTGATATTTTAAGACAAGCTATAATCAAGTTACATGAGGCGGGGTTCGTGATTAATGCACCCGTACACGACGCAGTTTTAATTAGTATTCCAATAGGCAATGAAGATAAGGAAGTTAAGATTGCACAAAGAATAATGGAAGAGTCTGCGGAGTTTGTAATTGGAAATAAAATTAGAGTTGGTATTGAAAAGGTTGACCCGCATTTTAAAGTTAAAGAAAAGCACAAAGAAACTTTTAATTTAATTTTTAAAAAAATTGATGAATACAAGTACCTGGCTCAATCACGACAACAACCTGGCTCACAATCGTAGTACCTATGTATAGTATTAATAATAGTATTAATAATTTAAATTAGTAAGATGAGCCCCAAAAATAAAACTTACGATTACGACGGCGTATATTTTACAATGGGACCTATCTCAATAAACCAATTCGCTGAATTCTCTAAACACGGATTAGGGGCTATAAGATTATTTCAGTACATTAAAACTTTACAAGGTTTGACAAAAGAAAAATGGATTAAAGTTGATAATGTTAATTCTTATAAATGGTTTGGTTTATCTCAATCAACAAAGTGGCGTGTAATAAAAAAACTCAAAGAGGATAATTTAATCCAGGTCCGTGGTTCGAAAGGACGTGCACCTTTGATTAAAATTATTGCACCTGAAAAAAAGTTAAATTAATTGTCCCCGTGCAAAATACTATGTACATCATAAACGTAACAAGGTTACCTTTATGTCAGACAATATTGATAAAGAATTTTACTTAACTCGTGGCGAGTATGCTAAAAAGATTGGAAAATCAAAAGGTTCTGTTATCCAAGCAATGCGACGGGGCGGTTACAACAACGAATATATTATTCGAGATTCTGTATATTATTTTAGGGACCCTCAAAGACCCCGTGCTTTTA
>CACDQT010000017.1 GCA_902554995.1 uncultured Pelagibacteraceae bacterium
CAAGTTGTTTTGGTGATGCAATATTAAATTCTTTTTTAGATATTTTAAAAACTTCATTTTGAATTTTAACAATCTTTTTTTCAAATTTAGTGGATAATGATTTTAAAAATTTATTATCTATTTTAACTCCCTCAATTTCCATAAAAGCAAGAATTTTTAATAAGGGCTTTTCAAATATCTCGTAGATATTTATCATTTTTTCATCCTTTAAACTTTTTTGAAATTTTTTGTATAATCTAAATGTTATATCAGCATCTTCGGCTGCGTAATCTTTGGCTTTTTCAACATCTACTTCACTGAAATTAATCTCCTTTTTTCCTGTGCCAACTAAATCTTTAAAAGATATTGTTTTATGGTTTAAATGAATTTCTGACAATGTATCCATATTATGTCTATTTTTTCCTGCATCAAGAACATAGGACATCAGCATAGTATCTTCCATTGAAGTCATATTAATTCCGTGTTTGAAAAAAACTATAAAATCAAATTTTATATTTTGACCTATTTTTTTGATACTAGGATCCTCAAGTAAAGTTTTTAACTTTTTTAAAACTAAATCTTTTTCGATACATTTGTTAGATTTATGACCGATAGGAATATAACAAGCTTTTCCAATTTTTGAGCTTAATGAAACACCGACTAGATCTGCCTGATGAGGATCTAATGAATTTGTTTCGGTATCTACTGCAACTTCACCTAACTCCTCAGCTTCAGTTATCCAGTTGTCGATTTGTTCCAAATTTTCAATGAGATAATATTCTTTTTTATTTATTGCTTTTTGATTTTTTTCAATTTTAACCTCGTTTTTGATACTTGTTAAATTTGGTTCTCCATATGTAGAGATAGCTGAACTCAACAATCTATTAAATTCCATCTCCCTCAAAAATTTATAGAGTTTATCTTTATCAATACTTTTTAATTCAAGATCAGTTAGATTTTTATTTACGGGAGCATCACTTTTTAATGTCACTAGTTTTTTACTTATTAAAGCCTTATCTTTATTCTCAATGAGTGTTTCTCTTCTTTTGTTTTGTTTAATTTCATGAGCAGATTTTAAAAGTTTTTCAAGGTCTCCATATTTATTAATTAATTCTGCAGCTGTTTTAACACCAATTCCAGGAACTCCTGGTACATTATCGCTGCTATCACCAGCTAAAGCCTGGACATCAATGACCTTACTTGCACCTACACCAAATTTATTTTTAATATCTTCCTCTGAAATAAACTTATTTTTCATTGGATCATAAATTCGAACGTTTTTTTTATATAATTGCATTAAATCCTTATCTGAGGACACTATTGTTACTTTTGCACCTTCTTTTAAAATCATTTCAACATACGTTGCAATTAAGTCATCAGCTTCATAATTTATTAATTCCAATGAAGGTAAATTAAAAGCTAATACTGATTTTCTGATGTAATCAAATTGAGGAGCTAAATCATCAGGTGCTTCAGCTCTATTAGCTTTGTAATCACTATAAATTTCGTTTCTGAAAGTTTTTCTAGCAGAGTCAAATATAACTGCAAAATGTGTTGGTTTTTGTAAATTTTGATTTGACTTTGAGTCCTCTAGAAGTTTAAAAAGCATACTGCAAAAACCACTCACTGCACCCGTCGGTAATCCATCACTTTTACGCGTTAATGGTGGTAACGCATAATACGCTCTAAAAATGTAACCTGATCCATCAATTAAATAAAAATGATCTGTTTTTTTAATTTTTCCCATTAGAAATTAATATAGATTATAGACAGAAATAAGAGTATTATTTTTTATGGAACTTATAAAGCAAAATACACAAACCCAAATAATTAAATCAATACTTGTAATTTTTTTAGGTTCTGTGTTACTTGCTGTCTCAGCAAAAATTAAAATTCCTTTCTATCCAGTTCCAATGACAATGCAAACTTTTGTAGTTCTTTTTATTGGAATAAGCTTTGGATATAAAATAGGTGTTGCGACAATTGGTTTATATTTGATTGAAGGAATTGCAGGTCTTCCTGTGTTTTCAAATTCCCCAGAAAGAGGAATAGGTTTAGCTTATTTTACAGGTCCAACAATGGGCTATCTAATTGGATTTCTTTCAGCTTGTTTTTCAGCTTCTTTTGTAAAATTAAAAGATAATTATTTAATCATTTTCTCAAAACTTATACTTGCAGTATCAACAATCTATATTTTTGGTATTTTGTGGTTAGGGACACTAATTGGATGGGACAAACCTATATTCGATTTAGGTGTTAAGCCTTTTCTATTAGCTGAAATATTTAAGATAGTTTTACTTGTGCTTATTGCCAAGAAAATTTTTAAATTAAGAAAACTTATTTAGGTGATCTTTTAGATAAAATTCTTTGAAGAGTTCTTCGGTGCATTTTTAGTCTTCTTGCTGTCTCTGAAACATTTCTGTTACACAATTCAAAAACTCTGTGTATATGTTCCCATTTTACTCTATCTGCTGACATTGGATTTTCAGGTGGAGCCGCTTTTTTAGCAGGATCAGCTAAAAGAGCTTTTTCAACATCATCTGCATCTGCAGGTTTAGCCAAATAATCTATTGCACCCTCTTTTATTGCTGCAACAGCAGTTGGAATATTTCCATATCCTGTTAACATTATTATTCTACTTTCAGGATTAGAGGTCTGTATTTGTTTTACAACTTCTAAACCATTGCCATCGCCCAACCTCAAATCAACAACAGCGAATCCTGGTTTTTTTGCTTTGACTGTATCAATTCCTTTTTGCACACCTTCAGCTTGAATAACTTCAAAACCCTTTTTTTCCATAGCCCTAGCTAATCTTTCTCTAAATGGATTGTCATCATCAACAATTAATAGTGATTTATTGTTGAAATCAGCTAAATTTTGTAATGCACCTTCGTTTTTCATAAGTCCAATATGGGAATTTTTTTCCACAATTCAATAGGTCATTATTTGCTTTACATTAGGTAAGTATTGAATTAATTGCTCGATTCATTAAAGTTTTTTTAAATAAAAAGGCTTTTTTTTGTTAAATTTTTTTTGGGGGGCATGAAAATGCAAAAATTTAAGTCGGTTGAAGAACTAGTTAATCAACTGAGACCAGACAAACCGGTTTATTGTATTAGAAAGAAATCAATTCTTTCAGCTTCCAAATTTTTTCAAAAAAACTTTCCAGGTAAAATTCTATATGCTGTCAAAACAAATCCTCATCCTGAGGTAATTAAAACTTTATTAAAAAGCGGTATTAATCAATTTGATGTTGCCTCAGTAGAGGAGATAAAAGCAGTCAGAAAATTTGATCAAGTATCTAAGTGTTCTTTCATGCACACAATTAAAAGTAGAGAAGATATAAGTGAAGCATACTTCAAATATGGAGTTAAAACATTTGCACTTGATACTAAAGATGAATTGATAAAAATTATTGAGAGCACCAGCAATGCAAAAGATTTAGAATTATTTGTAAGAGTGGCTGTATCAAATGAACATGCTGAAATTGACTTATCAAAAAAATTCGGTGCTATAAATTCAGAGGCGGCAGGACTTTTAAGATTAGTAAAACAACATTCAAAAAAGATTGGATTAAGTTTTCATGTTGGATCGCAATGTATGCATCCAATTTCATACTCAAAAGGAATTTCCGAAATTGCAAATATAATAAAGAAAACGAAAATTGTTCCTGATTATTTAAATATAGGAGGCGGCTTTCCAACAATCTATCCAGATTTAATTCCACCCTCTTTAGAGAGTTATTTTGATGAAATTAAGAAAGGATTAGAAAATTTAAAGATTGAAAAATTACCAGAAATAATTTGTGAACCAGGTAGAGCCTTAGTTGCTGAAAGTGGTTCAACTATAGTTCGGGTTAACTTAAGAAAAAAACAAAAACTTTATATAAATGATGGAACTTATGGAACACTTTTTGATGCAGGAACACCGAATATTGTGTTTCCATCTAAAATGATAAAAGATAATTCAAACAAAATTATTTCAAAAAAATTAACTGCATTTGATTTTTATGGACCAACATGCGACAGCATGGATTACATGAAAGGTCCTTTCCTTTTACCTAATAATATTAAAGAAAATGATTATATAGAACTTGGTCAATTAGGTTCATACGGCCTTACCTTTAGAACACAGTTTAATGGTTTCTATTCTGATAAGATTTATGAAGTTGAAGATAATGCTATAATGAGCCTTTATAACAAAGACAGCAATAAAGATACTTTAGTTGCTTAATGTCAAAAAATAAAAATCTAGGACATAATAGTAAAAAAGACTTTCTTAAAAATCCAGTTGAACATATAGATATTACATCTTTTGACTCTAGAAAAATTATTTCATCAATGGAGAAAATGTCATTTGTATCTAGAGAAACTGCAAATGCAGCAAACATCTATAATGAAATGTTAAAAGATAAAAATTGTACAATTTTTCTAACTTTAGCTGGTTCGACCTCAGCAGCGGGTTGTATGAATATTTACAAAGATTTAGTCAAATACAACATGGTAGATGCAATCGTTGCAACTGGTGCTTCGATAATTGATATGGATTTTTTTGAGGCATTAGGATTTAAGCATTATCAAGGCTCTCAATTTCAAGATGATACTGAACTTAGAAAAAATTATATTGATAGAATATACGATACGTACATTGACGAAGATGAATTGCAAATTTGTGATAAGAAAATTTGTGAAATAGCTGATAACTTGGAGCCTAGAAGCTATACCTCTAGAGAATTTATTCACGAAATGGGAAAATATCTTAAAAAAAACTCAGTAAAAAAAGACTCTTTAATTGAAACTGCCTATGATCACAATGTGCCAATATTCTGTCCTGCTTTTACAGACTCTAGCGCTGGTTTTGGTTTAGTAATTCATCAAGAAAAGAATCCGAAATCTCATATTACAATAGACTCTATAAAAGAATTTCGAGAATTAACTGAAATAAAAATTAAATCAAAAGGTTCTGGATTATTTATGATAGGTGGCGGAGTGCCAAAAAATTTTATTCAGGACACAGTCATATGTGCTGAACTTTTAGGTAAAGATGTTGAAATGCATAAATATGCTGTGCAAATTACTGTAGCAGACTCAAGAGATGGCGCGTGTAGCAGTTCAACTTTAAAAGAGGCAAGTTCATGGGGTAAAGTTGATGTCACGAAAGAACAAATGGTTTTTGCCGAGGCAACAAGTGTATTACCTTTGATTGCAAGTGATGCATATCATAAAGGTGAATGGAAAAATAGAGATAGAAAAAACTTTACAAAAATTTTTGGATAAAACATTGCAATATCTTTCAAATAAAAAAGGGTTTCTTGGAATAGATAATAAATTCAATTTTAAAGAAAAAGTTGTAATTGTTCCTTTTGGTCTGGAAAAAACTGTGAGTTATGGTGGTGGGACTAAAAATGGCCCAAAAGAGATAATTAAAGCTTCACATCAAGTTGAATTATATGATGAGGAATTAAATTGTGAACCTTACAAAAAAATAGGAATTAAAACTTTAAAACCTTTTAAGATTGATAAAAATATTAAAAAAGCTTTAAAAAAGATATCTAACATAAATAAAGAAATTCTTAATAATAAACTTTTTCCAATGACTTTTGGTGGTGAACATTCAATCACACCAGGATGTATTGTTCCATTTGTTAAAAAACATAAAAATATCTGCCTCTTACATTTCGATGCTCATGCAGATTTAAGAGAAAGTTATAATGGTGAAAAATTTTCACACGCATCTGCTATTAGAAGATGTTTAGATTATAAAAACGTTTCAATAATCTCATTTGGAATTAGAAATATTTCTAAAGAGGAGATACCTTTTTTAAAAAAAAATAAATCTAGAATTAGTATTTTTTGGGCAAAAGATAAGGCAAAATGGAATTTAAAAAAATTTAAAAAACTTATTAAAAATAAGACTGTTTATCTAACTTTCGATGTAGATGGATTAGATTCGAGTATAATGCCTGCAACTGGAACACCTGAACCTGGCGGTTTATTATGGGATGAAGTTTTAGATATAATTAAGATTGCAGCCAAAAACTCAAACATCGTTGGCGCAGATATAAATGAGCTCGCACCAATCAAAGGATTTAATTCCTACAATTTTCTAGTAGCAAAGTTGGCTTATAAAATATTATCTTATAAATATTTATATTAAATCTAAACTGGTTTAAGTGTTTTCAGCAGTAATCTGAAAGGGATTAACATCATCAAAGCAACAAAAATTTTTACACTTAAATCTCCTAAAGACAATGTGATCCAAGGAATGCCTGTTCCATAAAAAGATATTGAAAAAAATATAAACGTATCAATTGTTGAACCTATCAAAGATGACGTTAAAGGTGCAACAAACCATTCTTTTTTTCTCAATTTATCAAAAATTTGAACATCTAAGAGTTGGGCAACTAAAAAGGCAGTACCCGATCCAATTGCAATTCTTATAGATATCAAGTCTGTAAAGTTTGTTGAGAATAAAAGCGTAAAGCTAATACCTATAGCAAAACCAATATAAACAATTTTTCTGGCAACTATCTTGCCAAAAGATCTGTTGGCTAAATCTGTGATCAAGAAAGCAATCGGATAGCTAAAAGCTCCATAAGTTAATATTTCTTCTAAACCATAATATTTTATAGGGAACTGAACTAAATAATTAGATGCTAAAACAACTGCTCCCATTAAAAATGAGAGTATAAAAAAAATTTTATTCATCAAGCTGTCTTAGATTGAAATTGTTTTTTTTGAAATGGAGACTTTATTAATAAACTTTTTTTCATCTTCTTTAATCTTGGAGACAAATTTTTATTTTTTACAGTCTTTAAAAACTCGTCAAAACTTCCTTTTTTATCTACAGATCTTACACCAGCATTACTTACAGTAAGTTTCATGCTTCTCTTTAAAAGTTCACTTGTAAATTTTACTTTTTTTAAATTAGGTAAAAATCTTCTCTTTGTCTTATTATTAGCATGACTAACGTTATGACCTTTAAGGGGAATTTTGCCGGTAAGTTCACATTTTTTTGACATAATATTTTCGACTATATAAAGTGAGTTGATGATTGCGTCAAGTTTATAAAATTTAAGAAGTTGTTTTTTTCCCTATGATTTCACTATAATGTTTAACTCCATCTCTTATCAATAATTCCTTAAGCTCTTTTTTAATAAGGTTTACAATATTTGGCCCTCTGTATACCATACCTGTATAAAGTTGAACATAACTCGCGCCAGCTAAAAACTTATTGTACGCACTTATTCCAGAGTCTACTCCACCAACTCCAATAATTTTAATTTTATTACCAAGAGTTTTATAAAATTTATTAATCAGCATTGTAGATTTTTCTTCTATTGGTTTACCTGACAAACCTCCTTTTTGATGCTTTTGAATGTCATTTAATTTATCTCGAGTAGAGTCAGAGGTGTTCGATAAAATGACTGCTTTTATATTATTGCTTAAAAGAACATCAGAAATTTTGGGTATTTCCTGATCTTTAATATCTGGTGAGACTTTTACTACAATTGGAATTTTTGAATTTAGTTTTGTTTTTTCACTATTAATTATATTTAATAAACTATTCAATTTTTCCTGATCATGAAAATTTCTCAGCTCTTCGGTGTTGGGAGATGAAATATTAATCGTAATATAGTCTGCAAATTCATGGAAGGTTTTTAAACATTCAACATAATCCTTCAATCTATCATTTGTATCTTTGTTGGGACCTATGTTAATTCCGAGTAAACCAATTTGTTTATTACTTGAGATCCTATCAACAATGTTTTTTGCACCTAAATTATTAAAACCCAATCTATTAATTAATGCCTCATCCTCGACTAATCTAAAAACTCTTGGCTTGGGGTTACCATATTGTTTAAGAGGTGTAACTGTACCCACCTCCACAAAACCAAATCCCAATTTAAATAAAGAATTATAAACCTCAGCATTTTTATCAAATCCTGCTGCCATTCCAATTGGATTTTCTATCTCTTTTTCAAATAATTTAGTCTTAAATAAATGGCTATTTTTATTTTTATCCAAAACATTTGGCACGAAATTAAATTTTAATGACTTTATTGCCAAACCATGGGCTGTCTCTGGATCAAGTTTAAAAATTAAAGATCTTAAATTTGAAAACATTATTTAATTTTATTTATTATAAGATCTTTAGTTTCTTTAACACCAAAAAAACTTATAAAAAAACCCATTCGAGGGCCATTTTCGACTCCAAATACAACTTCATAAATTAATTTAAACCAGTCTCTCAAATTTTCTGAATACCCATTTTCTTTTCCTGTTGAATAAATTAAAGTTTGAATTTCTTCGGGAGACATCTTGTCATTACATTTATCTAAGGTTGATATTAGAGCCTCTAGTGCTTTTTTTTCTATTTGATCAGGTATTTTATATTTTTTTTTGGCTTTTATTACATCGTTAAAATATTTAATAGCATAACCAACTAGATTATCAAAAATGGGGTGGTCTTTTTCAGAAATATTTTCCTTATATTTTTTTACGAACTTCCATAATAATTCTTTATTTTCGGCATTACTTGTTTCTACAAGATTTAATAACATAGAAAACGACATAATCATTTTTTCTTTTGGGACACTACCATTATGAACATGCCATACTGGATTCATCAGTAACTGAAGCTCATCTTGAGTTTTAGCCTTTTCAATAAATTCCAAATATTCGTCTACCGCTTTTGGAACTATCTCATTATAAAGTTTTTTAGCTCTTTTTGGATTTTGATACATATATAATGATAAACTTTCTGGTGAGGCGTACTCCAACCATTGCTCGATTGTTATTCCATTCCCTTTTGATTTAGAAATCTTTTCCCCTTTCTCATCCAAAAAGAGTTCATAAGCAAAACCAGATGGGTTTTTTTTTCCAATTAGTTTAATAATTTTAGTGGATAATATTGCACTTTCTATCAGATCTTTTCCGTACATTTCAAAGTCAACATCTAACGCATACCATCTCATGGCCCAATCGACTTTCCACTGAAGTTTACAATGACCATCTAATATGCTTGATTCTAAATCTTTACCTTTATTATCAAACACAATTTTAGACTTAGAATTATCAATTTTTTTAACTGGAATTTCCAAAACATGTCCTGTTTCTGGACAAATAGGAAGAAATGGACAATAAGTTTTTTGCCGTTCTTTTCCTAAAGTAGGCATTATGATATTCATTATTCCATCGTAATTATCTAAAATAATTTGAAGTGTTGAATTAAAAAAACCCGATTTATACAATTGAGTAGAGCTCTTGAAATTATATTTAAAATTAAAATTATTTAAAAACTTTTTTAATTTCTCATTATTATGTTCACCAAAACTATTATATTTTTCAAAGGGGTCTGGTACGTCTGTCAAAGGTTTATGAAGGTTTTTTTCTAACAATTCTTTATTGGGTACATTGTCTGGTACTTTTCTAAGACCATCCATATCATCAGAAAAAGTGATAATTTCTGTTGGAAGATCAGTTAATTGTTTTAACGCATTAACCATCATAGAAGTTCTAGCAACTTCTCCAAATGTTCCTATGTGAGGAAGTCCACTTGGGCCATACCCAGTCTGTAGTGTAATTTTACCTTTTTTTTCTAAAAAAGATTTTCTTTCTCTAAGCATTTTTTTTGCTTCAACGATTGGCCAAGAGCTTGTTTTTTCTAAGTTTTCTTTTTTTATCATGAATAATTCAACAAAATCTTTAATTAGCGAACTACTTAATTCTTATAGAGTTGAAATTTATTTACCATAAAATAATGTTCTTTCAAAATGTCTAATTATAAAACAGTTTTTTTTACTCTTGGAATTCTTCAAATAATTCTTGGTATTTTTATGCTTGTTCCAATAATTGTACAATTTATTTATGGTCAAATAGATTCTTCTTTTTTTGGTGCAGCAATTGTTACAATTATTTTTGGAACCTTATTTTTTCTCTCCAATCTAGATCATGAAAAAAAACTTAATTTGCAACAAGCATTCCTTCTAACTGCATTAGCATGGTTAAGTATTGCTATATTTGGTTCATTACCCTTTATATTCTCTAATTTAGAATTTTCAGTCACAAATGCCTTTTTTGAAAGTATGTCAGGTATTACAACAACTGGTTCAACAATCATATCAAATTTAGAAAATATGCCTAAAGGGATATTATTTTGGAGAGCAATACTTCAATGGTTGGGAGGTATTGGTGTCATAGTGATGGCGATTACATTAATGCCCATAATGAATGTTGGGGGAATGCAATTATTTAAAATTTCAAACAATGATTCATCTGAAAAAATTCTTCCAAAGTCCAAAGAGATTGCTCTAAGATTGATTTATATTTACTCTGGATTAACAGCGCTATGTGCAATCACTTACAATATTTTTGGAATGAATATTTTTGATAGTATTACACATTCGATGACAACTATAGCAACTGGTGGATTCTCTAATTATAATCAATCCATTGGTTTTTTTAATAGCTTAGCGATAGAAACTACAGCTATGGTATTTATTATTTTAGGAAGTGTTCCATTTATCGTGTACATTAAATTTTTGAATGGCAATAGGTCTATTTTTACATCAGATTCTCAAATCAAAACTTTTATTAAAATAATATTTATATCAATTTTCATTTTATCGATTTATCTTACTTTAAACAATTCAAGTTCATTTAATTTAAGATCAATTTTCTTTAACGTTATTTCTATTCTAACCGGGACCGGTTATGTCAATGCTCAATTTGACAATTGGGGTAGCTTTCCTCTAGTATTATTTTTAGCTTTGATGTTCATAGGTGGCTGTGCTGGTTCAACAACATGTGGCATAAAAATTTTTCGTTTTCAGATTCTTTATTCATTTGTAATTAATCAACTAAAAAAAATTATTTACCCTAAAGGTGTTTTTGTGTTGAAATACGATAAAAATCCAATTGATGATAAATTCATAGCATCGATCATTTCTTTTATTTACATGTACTTAATAATATTTTTTTTATTGTCTGCGTTATTATCTTTAAATGGACTTGATTTTATAACCGCAATTTCAGGTGCTGCGACCTCTATTTCAAATGTTGGTCCAGGTTTAGGATCAATAATTGGACCTAATGGTAATTTCTCCTCATTACCAGATTTTTCCAAATGGATTTTAACAATCGGTATGATCTTGGGAAGACTGGAGTTATTTGCTATATTAGTGTTATTTTTACCTTCATTCTGGAGGAATTAAAAAATGATAGAAATTAAAAAACAATCCCTTTCAGAAACATTTTCAGTTTATTTCGATAAAAGAATGTTAAAAATATTATTGCTTGGTGCTATCTCTGGTTTTCCTTGGGTATTGATAGGTAGTAGTTTAAGTTTATGGTTAAAGGAAGATGGATTAAGCAGATCTACAGTCGGTTGGGCTGGTCTCATATTTGCAGTTTATGCATTTAATTATTTATGGGCTCCTTTAATCGATCGTATTCAAATACCATACCTAACAAAAAAAATTGGACATCGAAGAGGATGGATTGTCCTAATGCAGATATTAATCTTAATCTCATTATTTTTGTGGAGTGTAGTTGATCCTTCAGAAAATTTAGCCCTTGTAATATCAGTAGGTTTACTCATTGCAATTGCTTCAGCAACACAAGATATTACTGTGGATGCTTTAAGGATTGAGCAAATTAGTGAAAACGAGGGTAAATCAATGGCTGCGGGCGCCGCAATGGCTGTCGTTGGGTGGTGGAGCGGATATAAATTAGGTGGAGTTTTGTCATTGTTTTCCGCAGATTTTTTAGAAAATTTAGGTTTTCAAAATTATTGGCAACTAACTTTTTTAATCTTAGGAATTTTAATAATTCTAATGAATATTGGATTAATGTTTGTCAATGAAACTGACTCGACTGAAAGACAAATTAATCAGAAAGAAAATGATCAATTAATTGCTGGTAAATTCCAAAATTCAAATTTTCTTACTAAAACTATAACTTGGATCAGTGGAACAATCAGTGGACCTATAATAAGTTTTTTTAAAAAAAATGGCTTTCAAATAGCTTTGGGGATCCTAGGGTTTGTTTTTTTATTCAAAGTTGGAGAGGCTTTTTTAGGGCGTATGTCTATTATTTTTTATAAAGAAATTGGTTTTAGTAAATCAGATATTGCTATTTACTCAAAAACTTTAGGATGGATAACAACTGTCATCTTCACTTTGCTAGGTGGGCTATTTGTAATAAGATCTGGTGTTTTAAAAGCAATGTTTTTAGCAGGAATTTTAATGGCGAGCACAAATCTATTATTCAGTCTTTTAGCGTGGAGTGGTAAATCTGAAATATTATTTGCAATAGCTGTAATCTTTGACGACATTGCAGCAGCTTTTGCCACTGTTGCATTTGTTGCATTCATATCATTGCTAGTTGATAGAACTTACACAGCAACTCAATATGCTCTATTAGCCTCAATAGGTACTGCTGGAAGAACCACATTAGCATCATCATCGGGCGCTCTAGTTGATTGGCTTAATGGGGACTGGGGGGTATTTTTTATCTTAACTGCTATAATGGTAATACCATCTTTAATTATATTATGGATAATAAGAAATAAATTAAAGATTAATGAAAAATAATTTTTTTTATAATTTTTCACTTGGAAATATAAATGCAAAACCTTCTAATAACTCTGAAACTTTATCGCAAATCTTGTATGGTGAAAAATTTAAGGTATTAAAAAATCAAAAAAACTGGATTAAGATTAAA
>CACDQT010000018.1 GCA_902554995.1 uncultured Pelagibacteraceae bacterium
TGTTTTCAAAGCTTCCTCTCTTAAGGTAGTGCCTTTTTTAAGAGCTGTCTTAGCTATTTTGGCTGAATTGTCATATCCGATGTGGGGAGCTAATGCAGTAACTAACATTAATGAATTATCTAAAAATTTTTTTATTTTTACCTTATCTGCTTTAATCCCACTTACACAATATAAAGCAAAATTCTTAGTACTGTCTGCTAGGAGATCAATGGATTGTAAAATGTTGTGAGCAATTAATGGTTTAAAAACATTAAGCTCAAAATGTCCATGTGAACCTGCCATTGTTATTCCATTGTGATTACCGATTACTTTAACACAAACCATTGTTACTGCTTCTGATTGCGTTGGGTTTACTTTCCCAGGCATAATCGATGAACCTGGTTCATTTGCTGGTAAAATTATTTCACCATATCCAGCTCTTGGTCCCGAACCTAAAAATCTTATATCATTTGCAATTTTCATTAAACTAACAGCAGTAGTATTTAAGGTTCCAGAAAAATTTACTATTTCATCATGAGCTGCCAATGCAGCAAATTTATTCTTAGTTGGTTTAAAGGGTAGTTTAGTTATTTTTTTTATTTCGTTTATTACTTTTTTATCAAAACCTTTTTTACTATTGATTCCTGTGCCAACTGCAGTACCTCCTTGAGCCAGATAATAAATTTCATTTAAAGCATTTTTAATTCTTACAATACAATCCTCTAATTGAGATTGATATCCTGAAAACTCTTGTCCTAATGACAATGGCGTTGCATCTTGAAGATGAGTTCTTCCAACTTTTACAATATTTTTAAATTGGGAAACTTTTTTTTTTAATTCCCTATTTAAAAGCTCAAGAGATGGTAGCAACTTATTTTTAGTTTCCATAGCTATAGCTATATGCATTGCTGTAGGAAATACATCATTGGTAGATTGAGATTTATTTACATGATCATTTGGATGAACAGGTTTTTTTGTACCTTTTCTACCACCTAAAATTTCTATTGCTCTATTTGCAATTACTTCATTTACATTCATATTAGTTTGAGTGCCTGAGCCAGTTTGCCAAACTTTTAGTGGAAAGTGCTCATTTAGTTTACCACTGATTACTTCATTGGATGCTTTTACAATCGCATTAGAAATTTTTGGTACAATCTGTTTCTCTTTTCTATGGACTATAGCAGCAGCTTTTTTAATAATTGCGATAGATTTAATTAAAACTGGTCTAACTAAAAACTCACCAATATCAAAATATTTTTTTGATCTTTGAGTAGAAGCTCCCCAATATTTATCATTTGGAACATTAATTTTTCCAATACTATCGAATTCTTTTCTTAATTTCATTGATTAATAGGCAAATATTAAATTACTATAAATATACATTAATTTTATAAAACTTACAGGAGCATTATGTCAAATTTTAGCAAGGTTGGAATTTTTATGAAAACCTTCGGTCAAGAGGTTAAAAATAAACCTTCATTTAGTACAGATAAAATCAATAAACTGCGATTAGATCTAATAAAAGAGGAATTGAGTGAGTTAACTGATGCAATGAATAATAAGGATTTATTAGAGGTTGCTGATGCTTTAACTGATATTTTATATGTTACTTATGGGGCAGGACACGCTTTTGGAATTGATTTAGATAAGTGTTTTGATGAAGTTCAAAATTCTAATATGAGTAAGTTAGATGAGAATGGAAAACCAATTTATAATGAAAACGGCAAAGTAATGAAAGGTCCAAATTACTTCAAACCAGATCTCTCAAAATTTGTTAATTAAATTTCTAATTTAAAATCAATCGCTGGCGCGCTATGGGTTATGCTACCAACAGAAATTCTATTCACACCAGTTTTTGCAATCGATTTAACTTTTTTGAGATTTATATTTCCTGAAGCTTCTGTTTGATAGTATTTTTTTGCGAGTTTAACTCCTAATTTTAAATTTTTAACATTCATATTATCAAATAAAACACAATCAAATTTTAATCCCATTATTTTCTTTAGCTGCTTAATTGTGTCTACTTCCACAGTTATTTTTTTTCGCCTTTTATTTTTAATTGCTAAACTTACTAATTCTCTTATATTTGAATTTGCAATATGATTATCTTTTATCAAAAATTCATCACTTAAATTAAATCTATGGTTAATTCCTCCACCTAATTTTACAGCATATTTTTGTATAACCCTTAAATTAGGTAAAGTCTTTCTAGTACAACAAATTTTACATTTTTTATCTGCTAATTTTACAAATTGATTTGTTTTTGTAGCTATACCCGAAATATGAGATAAAAAATTCAGTGCAACTCTTTCTGCTATCAAAATATTTTTTTTATTTCCTTTAATGATTGCGATTGTTGAATTTTTTCTTACAAAAGATCCATCTTTCGTTTTTTCAATGAACTTAATTTTTTTATCGATAAGTAAAAATGTATATTTTACAAAAAGTAGCCCACCAATGATGGCATCCTGATTAGATATTAATTTTGCTTCAATTATCTTATTATTTTTTATTAACTCAGAAGTAATATCGCCCGAAGGATATAAATCCTCATTGAGTGCAAGTTTTACGTTACTTTTAATAAAATTTTCGCTAAGTTTTATTTGAGACACAAAAAGTTATCTGCCGATAGCAACCATTTTTTCTACGGACATTCTTGCCTTACTAATTGTTTCTTGATCCATAACAATTTCACCAGTTTCATTCTCTAAACAATCTAAAATTTTTGGCAAGGTTATTTTTTTCATGTGGGGGCACATGTTACATGGCTTTATAAATTCTACATTTGGATTTTCGACTTGAATATTATCACTCATTGAACATTCAGTTACCATCATAACCTTTTTTGGTTGATTATCTTTAACATAGTTTATCATTCCTGAAGTTGACCCAGCAAAATCACTTGCATTGATTACATCTGGCGGACACTCAGGATGAGCTATAATTTTTATCCCTGGGTTGCTCTTTCTAATATTTTGAATTTCTTTTTCATTAAATTGGTCATGAACAATACAAATTCCTTTCCAAGAAATGATCTCAACATCTGTTTGAGAAGCAACATATTTTGCAAGATAATCATCTGGTAAAAAAATTACTTTTTTAACCCCTAAAGATTTTATAATCTTTACAGCATTTGCAGATGTACAACACACATCTGTTTCTGCTTTTACATCTGCAGAAGTATTGACATATGAAACTACTGGAACACCTGGATATTTTTCCTTTAACAACCTTACATCTTTTCCCGTAATTGAAGATGAAAGAGAACAGCCTGCTTTCATATCAGGTAGCAAAACTTTTTTATTTGGACTCATAAGTTTTGCAGTTTCAGCCATAAAATGTACACCAGCCATAACAATTATATCTGCTGAAGTTTTTGAAGCTTCAACGGCTAGAGCTAAAGAGTCTGCAGAAAAATCTGCAATACCATGATAAATTTCAGGAGTTTGATAATTGTGGGCAAGTATTACTGCGTTTTTTTCTTTTTTGAGTTTATTTATCTTGTAAATGTAAGGAGCATGCACAGACCATTCAATTTCAGGCATAACTTTTGAAATTTTTTTATATATTGGATCAGTTGCTAATTTTACTTCTTGATTAAATTTCATAATAAAAATTTATCAATTTGAAACATACTTGTCATTGATTTAATGTGGGTCATATTTGCGGCCATGCTGAAATTGGTAGACAGGCACGGTTGAGGGCTGTGTGGACCTGGTCCATGAGAGTTCGAGTCTCTCTGGCCGCACCAAAATGAGATTTTCAAGCAGAATCCTTGAATATATATTTTCTAATTTACTTAATTTACTCAACTAAAATTTTTTTTCAGCCAATTCTCCAATAGAGTAAACTGCCAAGTAGCATCAATATCTCCACCAAATTCTTTTTTAAAAGGTAGTATTTTTTGGCCTAGCCATAGGAATGGTTTCTGATTTCCATTCATTTTTTCAAAACAAATAGGTTTGATAATTTGCAAGGATAAGTCCATAAAATAAGCACAACCTGCACTATCTCTGTTGCTAGTGATATTTTTAAAATAATTTAAATTCACAAATGGTTTTATTTCATTTTTCCTATTTATGATTTTTGCTCTTATTGGGGTAAACATATCTGCATTTACAACTCCTACGCAGGAATCAAATTTTTTATTTTTATCTAATTTTTTTATGGCTTGTACAATTAAATTTTGATTTAAAAATGCACCATTAGCGTATAGTAAAATATAGTATTTTATCTTATCAATTCCACCTATATCTCTCTTTATATATTTATGAGCGTGCTCTAGAACATCCTCAGTTAATGTTTTGGGATTTTGAATACTTTTTGGTCTTTCTATAATTTTTGCTTTATATTTTTTTGAGACTTTTTTTATAGTTGGGCAATCGGTACTTATATAGAGTTTATCTATTTTTTTTGATTTTATTGCTGAAATTATTGGATATTCAAATAAATGTTTTTTATGTATTTTAAATATATTTTTTCCTGGAATTCCAAAACTTGTTTTCTTTCCAATCATTAAGGCTACAATTTTTTTTTTAGAACTCATTTATAAATTTTAAAATATTCTTTAATAATAGAATACTTATATTATTTTTGTTAATTTAAAATATTAATTTAAAAAGCTATTCTGTAATCAATTCTGTAATGTGTTATGTCAAAATCAGCATCATAACCATTTTGCATACTTCTAATTTGATCATTTTCACATTCAAAGAGCAACCTTTCAATTGAAAAACCATAGCCTTTAAATAACCCTGAGTTAACAAAAAAACCTAAATTTGGACTTACACCTAAACATCTAACGTATGTGTGAGGTCCACCTTCACCATATCTTGGACCTTCATATTGAGTGTCTGATTGTTTACCTAAAAAATAAGTAGCATTTAAAGTTGCATATGGTGTTAAATTAGAAATTTTTTTAAATCTATAACTTGGACCTAAATCAAAAATTAAACCATAGAAATATATATCTGGAAAAGCAGAATTATATCCACCATCGAATGTGATATTTGTGTCAGTAGTATTATGTTTAACTAATGATATTCCTGAATTGAGATAAAGATTATCTTTGAGATTTTTATTATAATCAAAATTTATTGAGATATTGGTATTCAAACTATCATCATCTAAGACCAAACCTTTAATTGTTGTACCTGCATTACCAGTAACGGGACCATGCAGTCCTTTGACGTTTTCCATTATACCTTTACCCATTGCTATACCAAAAGATATTTCATTATTAGCTACACTCGCATTAGTGCAAAATAAAAAATATATCAAAGCAAAAGTTTTACAAAATATAAGTTTAAATTTCATCAAGCATTAAATACAAAACTATGAAGATATTTCAAGCCAGTTTGGGATAATAACTTTAATTGACCCATTTTTACATTTAAAAATTTTATTTCTATCGAAATTTTTGTCTAAGAATTTTATTAAAGCAAAAGGATAATCTTCATTAATTAGAACTTTTCCGATTTCAGTGTCATTAACAAAAATTGTATCATTCTCATTTAATATTCCATCGACAACCTCTATTGGGAATAATCTTTTTGAAAGTTTATTTTTTAATTTAATTCTTGCAGTATTTTCTTGGCCTACATAGCAACCTTTTTTAAAATCGATTCCATTTAATTCTTCGTAATTACATTCAATACCAAATAATTTATTTTTTAATTTATTCAGATTTTTGGGAACAATTCCTAGTTTATAACTTTTAATATGATAGTTGCTGATTTTAGAGTCCTTTAAATCGAGTTTCTTTAATGACAAATACAGCTTCTCTAAATTTATGATAAGTCTAGCTCCCAAGAGTTTATTCCTTGGATCTAAAAAAATTGGGTCTTCTCTGTATTTAAAAGTAAATCCCAAAATATCTTTTGAACCTTCAATTGATAAATATTTTTCATACCCAAAGCAAGCAACCACAAATTCGTTACTTAAATTAAGAATTTCTACTTTTGATCTTATTTTATAAAGATTTAGTTGTTTAAAAATTTCCTCAGATTGTGATTTTTCGCAATCAATAAAGTAACCTGATTTATGTTTAACAACCATAAATTCATAGAGAAATTTACCTTGAGGGGTAAATAATGATGCAAAACAACTTGAATTATCTTTGACCTTATTAATATCGTTGCTGATAAGATTTTGTAGAAAATCTTTTGCATCAGAGCCGTTTATATAAAGTATGGCTCTATCATCTAATATATAAACATCATTATTCATATTTGATTAGTATCTCATTTTAATATAATTACTTTTTGCGTAAATGTTAGATCTAATAATTAAAAATGGTAAATGTTATATTGATGGTGATCTCAAAGAAGTAAGTGTAGGTATTAAGGGTGGTAAAATTAATGAGATTGGTGAAATCTCGTCTGATGCTAAAGAGACTATTGATGCGAAAGATTTATTAGTTTTACCAGGATGTATAGATACCCAAACTCATTTTAGAGAGCCAGGTTCAACAGACACAGAGGATCTTCATTCTGGAAGTAGGGCTGCAGTTGCAGGAGGTATCACGGCAGTATTTGAAATGCCTAATACAAATCCCCCAACGTCCAATATAAAAGAATTTCAAAGAAAATTAGATCTTGCTAAAAATAGAATGTATTGCAATTACGCTTTCTATTTTGGTGCAACAGCCGAAAACGTTAATCAGCTAGCAGAACTAAAAGATTTGGAAGGATGTTGTGGTATTAAATTATTTGTAGGTTCATCGACAGGTAATCTTTTAGTAGCTCTTGAAGAGGATATCGATAAAGTCTTTCAACATTGCTCAAAAATTGTTGCGGTTCATTCGGAAGATGAGGAAATTTTAAATAGAAATAAAAAATTAATAAAGAATGGAGATGTTCACTCTCATCCTGTGTGGAGAAGTGAAGAGTGTGCCATTTCCTCAACTAGAAGGATTGTCAGAATTGCAAAAAAGTATAATAAGAAAGCTCATGTTCTTCATATTACCACTAAGCAAGAGATAGATTTTTTATCTCAACATAAAGGTAATATTACTTTTGAAATTACCCCACAGCATTTAACGATCTATGCTCCAGATTGTTATGACAAACTTGGAACATATGCACAAATGAATCCGCCAATCAGAGATAAATCTCATTATGATCGATTATGGTATGCAGTTAAAAATAATATCAATGACACAATTGGCTCAGACCACGCCCCACATTTAAAAGCTAACAAAGATAAAGAATATCCCAACTCACCCTCTGGTATGCCTGGTGTTCAAACATTAATGCCAGTGATGTTAAACCATGTTAATGATGGAAAATTATCACTCAATCAATTGATAAATCTGGTGTGTGAAAATCCAATTAAAATTTTTGGCATAAAGAATAAAGGATTTATTAAAGAGGGTTATGATGCGGATTTCACGATTGTCGATATGAATAAAAAGATTGTCATTAAAAATGAAAATATTGAGAGTAAATGTGGCTGGTCACCTTTTAATGATGTTGAGTTTAAAGGAACACCTGTAGCCACTATTATTGCTGGTAAAACAAAAATGAAAGATGGAAAAATTATAGGAGATCCAGAAGGAGCTCCATTAGAGTTTAATTAAGTTTTTATTGTAAAACTATTAACTAACACTACTCCAATTACAATTAAAAATAATCCTAATATTGCCTGCCAAGCTAAAGTTTGTTTGAAAAAAACATACCCCAATATTGCAATTGTAAATATTCCAAGACCACTCCAAGTAGCATAAACGATTGCTATTGGTAGCTTGTTCACTACAAAAGTCAGTAGATAAAAAGCAGTTAAATAAAATATTGCAAGAAAACTTGTAGGAATTAATTTGGTAAAGTTTTGTGATACTGGCAATAACATAGTACCTGCTACTTCACAAAAAATTGCACCGATTAAAAATAAATAAGTTTTAAGCACTTTTTAGAATATTATTTTTGATTAAATCCTCTTTGATCTCATCTAAAATTGCTGGATCATCAATAGTTGGAGGCATTTTATATTCAACACTATCAGCGATTTTTCTTATTGTTCCTCTTAAAATTTTACCTGATCTTGTTTTGGGCAGTCTTTTTATAACTATCGCAACTTTAAAAGCAGCCACAGGTCCAATTTTATCTCGAACCATTTGAACACATTCTTTAGAAATTGTCTCATTATCTTTATCTACTCCTGCTTTTAAAACAATTAATCCAATAGGTAATTGACCCTTTAACTTATCAGCTATTCCAAGCACCGCGCATTCAGCTACTGATTGATGCTCTGATAAAACTTCTTCGATTGCACCCGTTGATAATCTGTGACCTGCAACATTAATAATGTCATCAGTTCTAGACATAATCCAGATGTAGCCATCTTCATCAATGTGACCGGCGTCATAAGTTTGATAATACCCCTCATAATTTGACATGTAATTTTCTTTATATCTTTGATCCGCATTCCAAAGAGTTGGAAATGTTCCAGGAGGCAAAGGTAATTTTACCACAATATCTCCCATCTCATTTGGCTTAGCTAACGTTTGATCTGATTTGATAATTTTTACATCATAACCCGGTACTGCTTTACAGGCTGAGCCATATTTAGTCTTCATCATTTCAATTCCTGTACAATTTGAACTGATCGCCCAACTTGTTTCAGTTTGCCACCAGTGATCTATTACTGGAACTTTCAATAAATTCTCTGCCCATTTAATTGTATCTGGATCAGCGCGCTCCCCAGCAAGAAAAAGACTCTCAAATTTACTTAAATCATATTTAGAAAAGAATTTTCCTTCAGGATCTTCTTTTTTAATCGCTCGAAAAGCTGTTGGTGCGGTGAATAAAGATTTTACTTTATAGTTAGAAATTATTTTCCAGAACGCTCCAGCATCAGGTGTACCAACAGGTTTACCTTCAAACAATACTGTGGTGCATCCTTTGAACAATGGAGCGTAGACAATGTAGGAATGACCGACAATCCAACCAATATCACTTGCTGACCACCAAATATCATCTGCATCAATATTATAGATATTTTTCATCGTCCATTTTAATGCAACGATATGGCCACCAATGTCTCTGACGATACCTTTTGGAGTTCCAGTAGTGCCCGAGGTATAAAGTATGTAAGCAAATTCATTTGAATTCATTTCAACACAATCAGTATCTTTGGCATTGACGTGAGCTTCATCCCAACTTATCTCCATTGGCGCGTTTAATTTGACCTCGTGACCCTTTCTTTGAAATAAAATCATCTTACTAATTTTATGTTGAGCTTGTTTGATTGCTTCATCTACCAAAGGTTTGTATTCAACAGTTCGTCCTGGTTCAAAACCACATGATGCGGTCACTAAAAGTTTGGCTTTACTATCATCAATTCTGCTTGCAAGTTCATTTGAAGCAAAACCACCAAACACTACTGAGTGTATTGCACCAATTCTTGCACAAGCCAGCATTGCAACAACTGCTTCAGGTATCATTGGCATGTAAATTATTACTCGATCTCCTTTATTGACACCTTGAACTTTAAGTGCGCCTGCAAATTTTGAAACTTTTGATCTTAATTCCTCATAAGTGAACTTACTTTTGTTCCCTGTGATGGGACTATCGTAAATTAGAGCAGTTTTATCACCTTTTCCTTGATCAATATGAAAATCTAGAGCGTTGTAACATGTATTGGTCACCCCATCTTCGTACCATTTGTAAAAAGGAGGATTAGATTTATTTAAAATTTTTGTTGGTTTTTTAAACCAAAAGATATCATTAGCAGCCTCCTGCCAAAATTTTTCGGGATCTTTAATAGAAAGGTCGTAAATTTTGCTGAATTTGTCTGACATACTTATTTTGATTCGTTGTTATAATTTGTTGTGGTTTTTAAATCACAAATTGTATTTAATTTTAAAAAACAAGTAAAATCAATGTAAATTAATGATAATTAAGTCTTCAATAAAGTCTTTTAATTTGGTATTTAACCACAACTTTTGCTTAGGGAGACCTAAGCTTAGTTTATATAAACTAATAAAAACTAACTAAAGAGGGAGTTTTTTATGAAAAAACTTAAAATGTTTGCATTAGCAGCTGTTGCCCTTATCGGTATTACAGGTGTTGCAAACGCAGCGACCACTATGTTAGCTCAAGATGACTTTGTTGGGATATCTTTCTGGATAATCTCAATGGGTATGTTGGCTGCTACTGCTTTCTTCTTCATGGAGAGAGGTACAGTGGCTCCTGGCTGGAAAACGTCAGTAACTGTTGCTGGTCTTGTAACTGGTATTGCATTCATCCATTACATGTACATGAGGGATGTATGGGTGACTACTGGTGATTCACCTACAGTGTATAGATATATTGACTGGTTAATTACTGTGCCATTACAGATGATAGAGTTCTACTTAATTCTAGCAGCTGTAAGAAAAGCAAACTCTGGAATGTTCTGGAGATTGTTAATCGGTTCATTAGTAATGTTAATCGGTGGATATTTAGGAGAAGCTGGATATATCAACGCTACACTTGGTTTTGTAATCGGTATGGCAGGTTGGATATACATTCTATATGAAATATTCTCAGGAGAAGCTGGAAAAGCTGCTGCTAAGAGTGGAAACAAAGCACTTGTTACTGCTTTTGGTGCAATGAGAATGATCGTAACAGTAGGATGGGCTATTTACCCATTAGGTTACATTTTTGGTTACCTAACAGGTGGAGTAGACGCTGACTCACTAAACGTGATTTACAACTTAGCTGACTTTATTAACAAAATTGCATTTGGTCTAGTAATCTGGGCTGCTGCAGTAAGTTCAGCTGGTGCAAGAGCAAGATAATTACGCTTTAAAATAAATTTATAGGGCGAGTATGTTTTTACATACTTGCCCTATTTTTTTTTATACCTATATCAAATCAAATGGCAAAAATTACCTACATTACCCATGACAATCAAAAGCACGAAGTTGAAGTTCAAAATGGCCTGACTGTTATGGAAGGGGCTGTACAAAATGATATTCCAGGAATTGACGCTGATTGTGGTGGAGGAATGGCTTGTGCAACTTGCCATGTTTATGTCAAAGAAGATTGGTTTAATAAAATTCCAAAAAAAGAAGATGGCGAAGAAGATATGTTAGATATGGCATTTGAACCTAAAACAAATAGTAGACTGAGTTGTCAAATTGTAGTCTCAGATGAAATAGATGGTCTTGAAGTTAATATTCCATCAAAGCAAGCCTAAATGATTAAAACAGATGCATTAATAATTGGTGCAGGACCAACAGGTTTATTTACTGCGCATCAGTTAAAATTAATTGGTCTTAGCTGTGAAGTAGTTGATAATTTAGATAAAATTGGTGGTCAATGTATAGAGCTTTATCCAGATAAACCAATTTACGATATACCCGCTGTGCCAGAATGTACGGGTGAAGAATTAACAAATAATTTAATCAATCAATTAAAACCATTTGATATTAAATTTCATTTAAGTGAAAGAGTAGAGGAAGTTCAAAAAGAAAATGATAATTGGTTAGTGAAAACTAATAATGGAACTTCTTTTTCAACACCCAATGTCATAATTGCTGGAGGTGTTGGTTCATTTGAACCAAGAAAGTTTTCTCCAAAAGAGTGTGAAAAATTTGAAAATAAATCTTTGTTTTATTCGGTAAAAGATAAAAAGATATTTACTGGTAAAACTGTATCAATTTTTGGTGGTGGAGACAGCGCATTAGATTGGGCTGTTGAATTATCAAAAGAATGTAGTGTTAATTTGATACATAGAAGAGATGAATTTAGAGGTGCACAAGCTACAATAGATAAAGTGCATCAACTTGCAAAAGATCGAAAAATAAATTTATATACTCAATATCAAATGGCTTCTGTAAAAGGCGACAAAAATTTAGAAAGTATTGATATCAAACACGATAACAATAAAATTAAAAATTTAAAAACTGATTATGTATTAGGTTTTTTTGGTTTAATTATGCAACTAGGACCAATAGCTAATTGGGGACTAAATATTGATAAAAAAACAATCGCAGTAGATACAGAAAAATTTGAGACCAATCAAAAAGGAATTTATGCAGTAGGGGATATTTGTAATTACCCTGGCAAATTAAAATTAATCTTATCTGGTTTTCATGAAGGTGCTTTAGCTGCAAGAGCTTGTTTTAAATTAGCAAGACCTAATGAAAAATATCGATTTGAATTTACCACTTCATCAAAAACCATTAAAGAGCGTCTTGGTGTAAAAGGTGATTGATCTTTATTCTGCTAATACTCCTAACGGAAAAAAAATAAGCATCATGCTTGAAGAGATTGGCTATGAATACAAAGTAATTAATATAGATCTTAACAAAGGTGATCAATTTAAACCTGAATTTAAAAAGATAAGTCCGTTTAGTAAAATACCAGTGATCATTGATCAGGATAATAATAAGAATATTTTCGAGTCAGGGGCAATTTTAATGTATTTAGCCGAACGAAGTGGAAAATTTTATGACACAAAAGATCGATTAGAGATAAACCAATGGTTGATGGCGCAGATGGGTTA
>CACDQT010000019.1 GCA_902554995.1 uncultured Pelagibacteraceae bacterium
AGCTAAATTTTATATAATTGATTTTGCTCTTAAAGGAGCCAAAGATCCAGTTCATGAATTTATTAAAAGATTTAAAAAAAACACATCATTTAAAGTTATTGTTAATGATATTAAAAAAATAAGAAGATTAAATTCAAAATTTCATCCTATCACTATTAAAAAGCTTGGTATGGCATGTAGTTATCCAGGAACATTTAATAGCTCAATATATACAATAATTAATTCAAGAAATTATAAAGAAGCTATATTAAAAACAATAAAGGCAGGTGGTTGCAATTGCTCTAGAGCAAATTTCACTGGAGCATACTTTGCTGCATTAAAAGGATTAAATACAATTCCAAATTCTTGGATAAAAAAAACAATTCCAGCAAAAAAGATTTTAAGTCAAAAATAATTATTTATTCAATCCTTCACAGAAAGATTTAATTCTCGACATAGCCTTTTTTAAATTATTCATTGACGTAGCATATGAAATTCTAAAATAACCATCTAAGCCAAAAGCTGATCCTTGAACGACAGCTACATTTTCTTTTTCAAGTAATTTTTGAACAAAATGAGAGTCTGTTTTTAGTTTTGTTTTTTTATTTAATAATCCTTTACAACTTGGGAACACGTAAAATGCACCATTAGGGGTCAAACAATTAATTCCTTTTATATTATTGAGACTTTTCACAACAAAATTTCTTCTCTCTTTGAATGCTTTTGCTCTAGTTTTTATAAAACCCTGCTTTCCATTTAATGCCTCAACTGCTGCTGCCTGACTTATTGATGATGGATTTGAAGTAGATTGGGATTGAATTTTTCCAATCGCTTTAATTATTTCTTTAGGACCAGCAGCATAACCTATTCTCCATCCCGTCATTGCGTATGATTTACTTACTCCATTCATGGTAAGTGTCCTATCTTTCAATTTTGAAACTTGAGCTATCGTGAAAAAATTAAAGTTGTCATATCTAACATGCTCATAAATATCGTCACTTAAAATAAAAATTTTCTTATTTCGAATTAAAATCTTAGCTAAATCATAAATTTCTTTTTTTGAATACCCTGCTCCTGTTGGATTAGATGGAGAATTAAGAATTATCCATTTAGTTTTTTTAGATATTGCTTTTTTTAATTTTTTTGGAGTTAATTTAAAGCCCTCTGCTGCTGTACATTTTACTATTTTTGGTTTTCCGCCAGCTAATAAAACCATATCAGGGTATGATACCCAAAAAGGTGCTGGTATAATTACTTCGTCACCTTTATTTAGAGTTGCCATAAAAGCATTATAAAGGACTTGTTTACCACCTGTGCCAACAGTTATTTGATCTAAAGAGTAGTTCAGTTTATTTTCTCTTTTGAATTTTTTGATGATAGCCTTTTTAAGTTCAGGCGTGCCATCAACAGCAGTGTACTTCGTGTCTCCCCTTTTGATAGCTTTGATCGCTGCATTTTTTATATTTACCGGAGTATCAAAATCTGGCTCCCCAGCACCAAGACCAATTACATCTTTTCCGGCTGCTCTTAATTCTCTTGCTTTCTGAGTAACGGCAATTGTTGGGGATGGCTTAATTCTTTTTAGACTATCTGATATTATGCTCATTGAAATAAAAATTAATTCTACTACGTTCTTTAATATATGGAAAATACATATCAAGATTTAATTACGGATATTCAGAGTAAAAACCCGAAAATCAGTGGAAAACTTGAAGGTGGTAAAAAATTTAAAATTAAATCTGATTTTAAACCTGCAGGCGATCAACCCGATGCAATTAAAAAATTAGTAAATGGTGCGAATAGAGAGGAATTTAATCAAGTATTACTCGGGGTTACCGGTTCGGGTAAAACTTTTACAATGGCCAAAGTAATTGAGGCCACTAACAGACCAGCATTAATTTTAGCTCCTAATAAAACACTTGCTGCACAGCTATATGGTGAAATGAAAACTTTTTTTCCTGATAATGCTGTAGAATATTTTGTATCTTATTACGATTACTACACCCCAGAAGCTTACGTTCCTAGATCAGATACATACATTGAAAAAGAAGCATCAATAAATGAGCAAATAGACAGGATGAGACATTCCGCAACAAGATCTCTTTTGGAAAGAGATGATGTTCTAATTGTAGCCAGTGTATCATGTATTTATGGGTTAGGTTCCGTCGAAGCTTATAGTAAGATGACTTTAACACTTCAAAAAAATTATGATTACAACAGAGAACAAATTATTAAGTCTTTAGTTGCATTACAATATAAAAGAAATGATCAAAATTTTTATAGAGGTACCTTTAGAGCTCGGGGTGAATATCTAGAAATTTTTCCATCTCATTTAGAGGATCGAGCATGGAGATTGAGCTTATTTGGAGATAAACTTGAACAAATTGAAGAATTTGATCCATTAACTGGAGATAAAGTTAGGGACTTAAGCCTCGTAAAGGTCTACGCTAATAGTCATTATATCACTCCAAAACCCACCATTGAACAAGCGATAATAAATATAAAAAAAGAATTAGATATAACTCTCAAAAAACATAAATCTGAAAATAAATTATTAGAGGCACAAAGATTAGAGGAAAGAACCAAATTTGACTTAGAAATGATTGAAGCAACGGGCTCGTGCGCGGGAATAGAAAATTATTCTAGATTTTTATCAGGGAGAAAACCAGGTGAACCACCTCCTACATTATTTGAGTACTTTCCAGACAACACTTTAATTTTTGTCGATGAGTGTCACGTAACTGTTCCACAACTTAATGGAATGTATAAAGGAGATAGATCAAGAAAAAGCACTTTAGCGGAATATGGTTTTAGACTTCCATCATGTATGGACAATAGGCCTCTTAAATTTGAGGAATGGGATTTAATGAGAACACAAACAGTATTTGTTTCTGCAACACCAGGACCTTGGGAATTAGAACAAACGAAAGGTAAATTTATTGACCAAGTCATAAGACCAACAGGCTTGATTGATCCACCTGTAGAAATAAGACCTGCAAAAAACCAAGTTGATGATTTAATGCATGAGTGCAAAAAAGTGATTGAAAATAATCATAGAGTTTTAGTGACAACTCTTACAAAAAAGATGGCTGAAGATTTAACAGAGTATCTTCATGAAAATGGTGTAAAAGTAAGATATCTACATTCCGATATCGATACCCTTGAAAGAATTGAGATCATGAGAGATCTAAGAATGGGAGTTTTTGATGTTCTGGTAGGAATTAACTTATTAAGAGAAGGTTTAGATATTCCAGAATGTGCTTTAGTTGGAATTTTAGATGCAGATAAAGAGGGTTTTTTAAGATCAGAAACTTCATTAATTCAAACTATTGGTAGGGCCGCTAGAAACGTCGATGGCAAAGTAATTCTTTATGCAGATAAAGAAACTAAAAGTATAAAAAAAGCAATTCAAGAAACTGAAAGAAGAAGAAAAATTCAATTAGATTATAATAAAAAACATAAAATTGATGCGAAGACTGTAAAAAAAGAAATTAATGATATTTTGGAAAGTGTTTATGAAAAAGACTATGTTAAAATTAGCGAAGGCTCAAATGTTGGAGGAAATCTTAAAAAACATCTAAAAGCTTTAGACAAAAAAATGAAGGAAGCGGCATCAAATCTAGAATTTGAAGAAGCAGCTAAAATTAGAGATGAGATTAGAAAACTAGAAAGTACAGAGCTAGAGATCACATTAAATCCAAAAATAAGACAATATGATGTAAAAAATAAACTTTATCCAAAAGGTAGATCGACAATGGGAATGCCAGGAACTAAGGTTACTAAAAAAAAAGATAAGAAATGGAAGCACAGAGGATAATAATTACTGGTGGAGCAACTAGAATAGGCGCTGCAATAGCTGAAAAATTATCAGGACCAAATAAACAAATTATAATTCATTATAATAAATCAAAGGCAAAAGCTGAAAATTTAAAAAAGAAACTTCAAAATTATGGGTCTAAAATTTATTTGGTAAAAGGAAATTTAAGTAAAGAAAAAGATGTTATGAAAATTATAAAGTTTGCTAAATCAAAATTAAAATATTTTGATTGTCTAATTAACAATGCATCTTTATTCGAAAATGATAAACTGGAAAACTTTAGTTCTAAAAGTTGGGAAAATCACATTTCTACAAATCTTAAAGCCCCTGCCCTTTTATCAAAAGAATTCTCAAAAAATATCAGGGGAAAAAATAACAATATTATTAACATTATTGATCAACGAGTATTTAAATTAACTCCATTTTTTTTTTCTTACACAATAAGTAAAACTGGTTTATACACTTTGACCAAAACTAGCGCTATGAGCCTCTCGCCAAATATAAGAGTTAATGGCATAGCACCAGGACCAACAATTAAAAATAAAAGACAATCTGAAAAACACTTTAAAAATCAATATTTAGCAACACCTCTCAAAAAACAAGTTGATGTAAAAGAGATTTGTGATGCAGTTGACTTTTTTATTAAAAACAGCTCTATTACTGGTCAAATTTTAGCTATAGATAGTGGTCAAAGTTTAAACTGGCAAACACCAGACATAATGAGAGGTAAAGAGTGAAAAAAAATAATCTTAAAATTGTAAAAATTGATAAGTCCAAAAGCTTATTTAATTATGAGAAAAAGATTCTTATTAATGAATTAATTTTGGATTTAAAACTTGGATACTATGATTTTGAAAAAGAAAAACCTCAAAAAGTTAAGTTTAGCCTTGAAATTGACTATCAAGATAAAAAACCTTCAAATGACAAAGATATTAAATCTATTGTCAACTACAGCACAATTGTCAAATTAATTACAAAACTAGTAAAAAAGAAACATTATAATTTTTTAGAAACACTTGCAGAGTCTGTTTTTGATGAATTGTTTAAGGATAAAAGGATTGCAAAAATAATGCTCAAAATTGAAAAATTAGAAATTTTAAAACAATGCTCATCAGTTGGTATACAAATTACCAAAAAAAGAAGTCATGATAAGTTCTGAAATTGGAAAAGAAGTAATTAAAAAAGAACTACCATTAATACCTAAACTACCTGGTGTTTATCGCATGCTTAACGATAAAGGAGAAATTCTTTATGTTGGTAAAGCAAAAAATTTACCTAATAGACTTAAAAGTTATATTGCGGAAAAAAACCATATTATCAGAACAGAGAGAATGTTATCTCAAACAAAAAAACTTGAGATTACAACTACCTCGAATGAAAGTGAGGCTTTACTGCTTGAAGCCAACTTAATTAAAAAGCACAAACCAAAATTTAATATTTTACTTAGAGATGATAAATCTTTTCCTTTTATATTTATTGGTAATAAAGATGTCTGGCCTCAGATAAGACGACACAGAGGAAAAAAAACCAAGGAAGGTTTTTATTTTGGTCCATTTGCATCAGCTGGTTCAGCAAATTGGACTATAAAAATGATACAAAAAATTTTTCATTTAAGAGTATGCGATGATACAGTTTTCAAAAATCGAGAACGACCATGCATTCTTTATCAAATTAAAAGGTGTTCTGGACCTTGCGTTGGATATGTCGAAAAGGAAGACTATAAGAAAACTGTTGATGATGCGATAGAGTTCGTTTCAGGAAAATCAAGAAAAATTCAAAAAAGTCTTTCAGATCAGATGGAAAAAGCTAGTGAAGATTTAGATTTTGAGAAAGCTGTAATTTTGAGAGATAGAATAAAATCATTAAATATTATTCAATCTTCCCAAAGAATCAATGAAGCAAATTTAATCGAGGCCGATGTGATTGCAGGTTATAAAGAGTCTGGAAAAACTTGTATTCAGGTTTTTTTTTATCGTTCAAAACAAAATTGGGGTAATCAGGCATTTTTTCCAAAACATGACCCAGATGAAAGTCTAAGTAATATACTGAATTCTTTTGTTTCACAATTTTATGAAAATAAAAGTGTGCCTTCATCGATAATAATTTCCGAAGAAATAAAAGAAAAAAATCTAATTGAAAAAACTCTCTCTAAAAAAGAGGGTAAACAAGTAAACTTATCTGTTGCAAAAAAAGGGTCAAAACTAAAAGTTATCAATCAAGCAACCAAAAATGCAAAAGAAAGTTTAAATCGAAAACTTTATGAAAGTCAGAATAATAGAGAATTATTTGACTCAGTTGCGAGTAAATTTAATCTTGAGACAAATATAAATTTAGTAGAAGTTTATGATAATAGCCATATTCAAGGAACAAATAGTGTCGGGGCCTTAATTGCATTCGGTGAAGAAGGTTTTATTAAGAAAAGATATCGAAAATTTAACATTAAATCTAAAAAGAATGAACAAGATGATTATGGAATGATGCGAGAAGTATTGAACAGAAGGTTTAAAAGAGCAATTCAAGAAAAAGACAATTATCTCTCCTTTCCTGATTTAGTTATAGTAGATGGCGGAAAAGGTCAATATTCTGTTGCAAGAGACTCTTTAAATGAATTAGGTCTTCACGAAATACCGATTATCGCGATTGCTAAGGGAAAATTTAGAAATAGTGGTAATGAAACTTTTTTTCATAATGGCAAAGAATATAAATTTAATAAAAATGACCCTACTCTTTTCTTTCTTCAAAGAATTAGAGATGAATCTCATCGTTTTGCAATTAGTGCTCACAGAGCAAAGAGAAAAAGAGGGATTAGTAAGTCTTTGTTAGATCAGATTGAAGGTATTGGATCTATCAGAAAAAGGGCTTTATTAAATCATTTTGGATCTGCTCGAGCAGTAGAGTCTGCCAGTCTAGATGAAATAAAGTCAGTTGATGGTGTTGAGGAAAAAGTTGCAAAAAAGATATATAACTTCTTTCACGAATAGAGATTATGCTTAGAAAAATACCAAACATTTTAACTGTCGGTAGAATTTTAATTGTACCTTTTTTTGTTTTAGCTTTCTATTTACCTGGATTTTACGGAGATTTAACAGCTTTAGTGTTATTTATAATTGCATCCTTTACAGATTTTTTGGATGGAATGTTGGCTAGACTACTTGGAGAAGAGTCTAAATTAGGAGAGTTGTTAGATCCAATAGCAGATAAAATTATTGTAGCTGCAGCACTAATTTTATTAGTTATGGATGGCACAATTAAAAATTATGAAGTTATTGCTGCAATTATAATTTTAACAAGAGAAATATTAATATCAGGCCTTAGGGAATTTTTAGCAAAAGGTAAAATTAAATTGCCAGTCTCTAATCTAGCAAAATTAAAAACAGTTTTACAAATGGTCTCTATTGGTCTTTTACTTTCTGGAGATACAGGAAATAAAATTATCAATTTTCAAGATTATAATGCTCAAACTATTGGTATAATTTTATTATGGCTTTCAGCAGCTTTGACGCTGTTTACAGGTTATGAGTATATACGAAAAGGAATAGACCACGCTATATCAGAGGACAATAAAGATTAGGCAGCTTTTTTCTTTTTAACCAAAGCTAAATAACTCTCATTTAAATCAATTATCAAATCGCAAACTTTAAATTGATACTCTGCAATAGTAGATACAGGAGTTACTTCAGCAGCAGTTCCCGTTAAAAAACATCCATCAAAATCTTTTAATTCTTCTGGTTTAATTTTCCTTTCATGCACTTTGATATTTTTTGATTTTGCAATTTGAATTACAGTTCTTCGAGTAATCCCATCTAAAAAAGAATCTGGTATTGGAGTATGAAGCTCACCATTTTTATCTTTGAAAAAAATATTTGCTCCGGTTGCTTCTGCGATATTATCCTCATGATCTAACATAAGTGAGTCTGTATAACCTTGCTTTTCAGCTTCGTGTTTTGAAAGGGTACAAATCATATACAATCCAGAAGCTTTTGTGTCCCAAGGAATAGTATTAGGGGCGGGTCTTCGCCAGTTTGAAATATTTAATTTGATACCTTCAACCTTAAGTTTAGGATCAAAATATGAACCCCACTCCCAAGTTGCAATTGCTACATGAATTTTTGTTTGCTGAGCTGAAATAGCCATCATTTCACTACCTCTCCAAACTATGGGTCTGACATATCCATTCTCTACTTTTTGAGTAGAAATTATTTTATTGCTCGCTTTATTAATTTCATCTTCGCTATATGGTATTTCAATTCCCATTCTCTTTGCGGAGTAAAATAATCTTGAAGTGTGTTCTTCTAATTTAAAAATTGAACCATCATACACCCGTTCTCCCTCGAAAACACAGCTTGCATAATGTAATCCATGGCTGAGAACATGAACCTTAACATCAGACCAATCGACTAATTCGCCATTGTACCATATTTTACCTGATCTTTTATCGTAGGGTATCATTATGAAATAAAAAAATTCTTACTGAAAAAATATCTTTGTATCTGTAATATGTCAATATAACTTACCAATAATGAAACAACTTTTATATTTGAAAGATGATCAATTAAAAGATTTGATCGAAAAGCTTTTTATAGGCTACAGAGAAACATTTTCAGACTCAAAAAAGATATTAAATAAGTATAAAATTGGCCTAGCACACCAAAAAGTTATTCATTTGTTATCCATGTATGAAGGGATCACTATTTCAGAATTGCTTAAAAGACTTAAGGTAACTAAGCAAAGCCTTAATAGAGTTTTAAAAGATCTAATTAAACTAGACATAATAATTTTTAAAAAAGATGAGCAGGATACAAGAATAAAACATGTATTTCTTAATGATAAAGGAAAAAAAATATTTAATGAAATTTTTGAAATTCAAAAAAAAAGAATTCATAGCGCGTTACTTAACTCAAGCTCAGAAGAAGTCATTAACTTTGACAACGTTTTAAAAAAAATAATTAATGGATAATTTTGTAGCTCATATTTTAGTTGTTGATGATGATGAAGGTATCAGAACTCTTGTTAAAAAATATTTAAATGAAAATAATTACCTTATTACTACTGCAAATAGTGCAGAAGATGCTTTTGAAAAAATACAAATAATCAAATTTGACCTAATCATACTAGATATTATGATGCCTGGTAAAAGTGGCTTAGAGTTTATTAAAGAAAATCAAAAAAAACTGGACACACCTGTGATTTTATTAACTGCCAAAGGTGAGGCAGATGAAAGGGTTGAGGGTTTAGAAGTTGGCGCTGATGACTATCTTCCAAAACCTTTCGAGCCTAAAGAGTTACTATTGAGAATTCAAAATATAATTCGAAAAACAAAAAAAAGTGATCAAAAACGTGTAATACAATTTGAAAATATTAAAATTGATTTAAATAAACAACTAATTATCAAGAAAAATACAGAATACAAAATTAACAACACAGAGAAAAAAATTTTAGAAAAAATGATTAATAATCCTGGTAAGACTTTTTCACGTGAAGATATTGGTATTTTAACTGAGCTTGATAAAGAGAGATCAATAGATGTTATAATCACAAGACTTAGAAAAAAAATTGAAATTGATCCAAAAAATCCAAAGTTTTTACAAACAATAAGAGGAGCTGGATATGTTCTATGGATTGAGTAAATTTTTTAAAGATATACTCCCAAAGAGATTATTTTATAGAGCTTTATTAATTGTAGCAGTTCCAGTCATAGTTTTACAACTGGTAATTACTATTGTTTTTTTTGATAGCCTTTGGATCAAAACAAACAAGGGTATGACTAAGGCGTTAGTAAATGAAATTAATACTTTCATAGAAGTTTATTCTGATGAAATTTATAAAAAAGATGAAATAAAAAATGTTTTTTCAGTTTACCAGGATTTAAATATAGATTTTATAGATAATGAAAAATTTACTTATATTGTTGATGAAAGATGGTTTAGCCCAATAGATAGAACTTTAAGAAGGGAACTTAAGTCCAAGTTTGGAAATGGAAATTATTGGTTTGATACAACCTCATACAAAGAGTTAATTGATATTAGAATAAAATATCAGTCTGGGTATTTTAAGTTTTTAGTTCCAAGAGATAGAGTGACGACTTCCTCGGCCCGTATCTTTGCACTTTGGATAACAGTTCCTGCAATCATAATGATTTTAATTTCATTAATTTTTCTAAAAAATCAAACTAGACCAATAACTAATCTTGCAAAAGCAGCTGAAAAATTTGGTCGGGGAGAGGAAATTGATGAATTTAAACCCTCTGGTGCAGCAGAAATTAGACAAGCTGGTTATGAATTTGATAGAATGAGAAAAAGAATTTTAAGACATCTTAATCAAAGATCAGAAATGTTATCTGGCATTAGCCACGACTTAAGAACTCCTTTAACAAGAATGAAATTACAAATAGCATTTATAAAAGATAAAGAATTAAGTAAAAAATTATCCGAAGACATTAACGAAATGGAAAAAATGCTCAATGAATATTTGCAATTTACGAGCTCGTCATACCTTGAAAAAGACGAAGAATTTAATATTAGCGAATTAGTTGATGAAATAGTTAAAAAATACGAAAATGAGAATATATCATCCAAAATTGCACCTAGAATTTATATAAGTGGTAGAAAAAACTTAATCAAAAGATGTGTTAATAATCTTATAGATAATGCAATTAAATACGCGGAAAAAGTAAATGTAGATATTACTAAAAGTAGTAACAACTTATTCATTAAAATTGAAGACAACGGACCAGGTATACCTGAAGCAGAATATGATAATGTTTTCAAACCTTTTTATAAAATTGATAAAGGTCGAGCTGAGACAAAATCAAGCGTTGGACTTGGATTATCCATAGCTTCGGACATTATCAGATCACACGGAGGAAATATTAAATTAGCTAAGTCACCAATGGGTGGTTTAGAAGCTAAGATCTTTTTGCCTTTTTAATTTTCTTTTTTTTTATAGATTTTAATTTACCAATTTTTTTTTCTAAATTTTCAACTCTTTTTGAAAGAACTTCAAACTCATCTTTGCTTGTTAACTTCATTCTAAAAACTATTTCATCTCTTTTAGATTTTAAAATAGTCATAATTTCATTGGCTATATCTTTTGACGATACTAAGCCTTGTTCAAATAATTTAGCAAGTTTTTCAATTACAAACTTTGAGTTTTTCATATATTAATCTAATAACTTATTATAATTATAACTTATATTTAAAAATAAAAATGTTCATTAATAATTTTGACCCAGTCGCATTTCAAATTTTTTCATTTGAGATTAGATGGTATTCTTTAGCTTATATTGTAGGTATTTTATTAGGGTGGTTTTTAAGTAAAAAATTTTTTATTTCTGAACAAAAAGTAAGGGAAAAATTTGACGATTACTTAACTTATCTAATTTTAGGTTTAATTATTGGTGGCAGATTAGGGTATGTTGTATTTTATAACTTTGAATTTTATATCAATAATTTATTAGATATCTTTAAAATTTGGCAGGGTGGTATGTCATTTCATGGGGGAGTTATAGGGATAATAATTGCAAGTTACCTTTTTGCGAAAAGAAATTCACAAAGTTCATTTAGTTATTTAGATATTGTGTCTTTTGTTGCACCCATAGGTATTTTTTTTGGCAGAGTAGCAAATTTTATTAATTCAGAACTTTATGGCGTCGAAACAAATGTTGCTTGGGCAGTCCAATTTACACAAATAGATAATTTATATCGACATCCTACTCAGTTATATGAAGCATTTTTTGAGGGTGTAGTTCTATTTATAGTTCTATTATATTTCAAAAATAAGATTTTCGCCAAAAGACCTGGTTTTATCTCTGGTATATTTTTAGTTTTTTACTCAATTTTTAGATTTGCAATTGAGTTTTTAAGAGTTCCTGATGACCAACTAGGCTATTTATTATTCAATTTAACTATGGGACAACTTATAAGTATCTTTTTTTTAATAATTGGATGTTATTTATTAATCTCTAAATATGAAAACAGACAAAATAGTTAATTTACCTTTAGACAAGTTTATCAATATCTCTCTATATAATAAAAAGTCTGGGTATTACATAAAAAAAAATCCATTCGGCAAAAAAGGAGATTTTATTACAGCTCCTAACGTATCAAGATTATTTTCTGAAATGATTGCTATTTGGGTTGTAAGTTTTTGGAAAAGTATAGGGTCACCAAAAGAATTCAACTTAATCGAACTTGGAGCAGGAAATGCTGCA
>CACDQT010000020.1 GCA_902554995.1 uncultured Pelagibacteraceae bacterium
AATTTTGATTTATGCTCATGATCCATTTTTAAAAAGGTATGTATCTTCATTAGTATTGGAGAATAAAGTATTGCAAGCGATTCAAATTATTAAACAAAATTATGAAAATGAAAATATAGATTTTTTTGACTCTTATTTATTGTTAATAATTGATAGTTTAAAAAAAAATGAGTTAGATATTGCCTATGAATATATTTCTATTGCAAATAATTTTGCAGACGAGGATAGGTTTAATTTAGCAATTTTAGAGAGCTTAAAACAATATGTTTATCTCTTTAAAGAAAAAAAATTTTTAAACGATAAGAAAAACTTTGGAAGACTGTCTTATATCTCAGAAACATTTCAAAAGTGTTATTTAGATGATCCTAATACAGGGAGATATTTCTCAAAATTGATTAATGATCCTGAATCGGATTTTACTAGATATATTTATTTTTATATAAGTTACTTAGTTGAAAACGATAATTTAGATGAAGCAAAAGTAATTACTGATGAAATAGAATTTTTAAATTCAACATTGCTACTATCACAAGGTAAAAGTTGGATCGACAATGGAAACTTACAAAAATTTAAAGAGGTCTTTTCATGTAAAAATCATAATGATTTGATTGCTGAATTTTTGTTTTTAATATCAAATCTGTATTCTGCACAAGACAATTACGAAATGTCAAATTTTTACTTAAATTTATCAAATTTTCTTAATCCAAGATTTGTGTTTAATTTATCACTAGTTGCAGAAAATCATTATTTTAACAAAGATTATGAAAAGGCAAAAAAGGTTCTTAAAAAATTTAAAAAGGATGATGATTTTTACTATTGGTTTAGATTAAAAAAAGAAGCGCAAATAATTTCAGCGCAAAGAAATAATCAAGAGTCTCTTAACTTTATTAAATTTAATTTTGACAAAATTGAAAATCCAAATGAGAAAATATTATTTGATGTTGCTAATTTTTATAAAAAAGCAAAAAATTATGAAGAAGCAATAAGATATTACTCTAAAATTATTGAAAATTTAGATGATAATTCGGATATCAAGTCAGATATTCTTTATCGAAGAGGAGGTACATATGAACGAATTAAAAATTATGAAAAAGCCGATAAAGATTTAATTGATGCACTCCAAATTACACCTGACGATGCTTATATACTAAATTACCTTGCTTATTCATGGCTTGAGAGGGATTATAAAATTAATGAAGCGATTAAAATGCTGGAAACAGCCTACGAACTTGAGAGTGATGATCCATATATAATAGACTCTATTGGTTGGGCTTATTATTTAACTGATGATTATCCAAGAGCTGAAAAATTTTTGAAAAGAGCCGTAGAATTGATGCCGGATGATCCGATAGTGAATGACCATTACGGCGATATTTTGTGGAAGCTCAATAGAAAAATCCAGGCTAGATATTTTTGGACCAATGTATTGAAAATGAAAGATACTGAAAAAGAATTAATTGAAAAAATTAATATTAAGATGATCGAAGGTCTTAAAAGCTCTTAATGCCTTTTTCGAGAATAAAATCACACGCGAAATTAAATTTGGCATTAAATGTTATAAGCAAAAGTAAATCTTTGCATAATATAGAGAGCATAATAAGCTTCGTAGATTTGCACGACATAATTTTGATCAAAAAAATTAAATCAAAAAAACATTTAATTTCATTCAATGGAAAATTTTCTCGGAGGATAGGTAAGAAAAATACTATTTCTAAATTATTTGAAATCTTAGAAAAAAAAAAATTTTTGAAAAACCAAAGATTTCAAATCAAAATCAAAAAATCTATACCCGATAGAGCTGGTCTTGGTGGTGGCTCAATGAATGCAGCAAGTATACTAAGATATTTGGCTCATAAGAGAATAATCAATATCAAAAATAAGGAAATGTTAAAAATTTCTAAGTTAATTGGTTCAGATGTGATGTTAGGCTTAAATCATAAAAGTAAGATTTTAAATTCAAGAAATAAAATAAAGTATTTCAATAATGTAAAAAAAAATTTACCCATTAATCGTAAAACCAAATTTTGGTTGTTCGACTAAGGATATTTATTCAAAGGTTAGAAAGTTTGATAAAGCAAAATTTGGCAAGGGAGCCAAAAAAATGTTTGATATCAATTTTTTAAAAGATATGAAAAATTCCTTAGAAACAATAGCTTTTTTAAAATACCCAAGATTAAAAAATATGAAACTTTATTTAGAGAATTCTCTAAACCCAGTTTTTGTAAGAATGACTGGATCGGGATCAGCTTTAGTTGCATATTTTCAAACAAAAAAAAGATGTGAACGTGCGAAAAAAAGGTTTATTCAAAAATACAAAAATATCTGGTGTATAGCCTCAAAAACTATATAAATTTGATTTTTTTGTGTTATACGAACTTAATATTGGGGCGTAGCCAAGCGGTAAGGCACGGGTTTTTGGTACCTGCATCCTAGGTTCGAATCCTAGCGCCCCAGCCAAGTATGAAAAATTTTTTAGATACAATTTTTTTTAGATCAAATAATTTAAATTATATAAGTCAAAGTATTCGAGATTTAACAAAAAATACTCCAGCAAATAAAATATTTAAAGCCATAAATTCTTATTCATCAGATAGTGAAGTAAGATTTGTAGGAGGTTGCATAAGAAAAATCATTAATAAAGAAATAGTAAATGATATTGATATGGCTACAAACCTTGATCCTCAAAAGGTTTGTGAAGTTTTGAGAGAAAATAAAATTGATTATTACGAAACTGGTATTGAACATGGAACAATTACAGCACTTATAGAAGGGTACAAATTTGAGATTACCTCATTGAGAGAAGATATTTTAACAGATGGAAGACATGCAAAAGTGAAATTTTCAAAAAATTGGAAAGAGGATGCATTAAGAAGGGATTTTACCATCAATTCCATTTACGCGGATGAAGATGGAAACTTGTTTGATCCTTTTGAGGGTAAAAAAGACTTAGAAAACGGTTTCGTAAATTTTATAGGAGACGCCGATAAAAGAATTAAAGAAGATTATTTGAGAATTTTAAGATATTTAAGATTTTTCGCCCATTACTCAAAGCATCCGCATAATCCAGAATTAATCAGAAAACTTAAAATTAATATCGGTGGTATCTCAAAATTATCTAAAGAGAGACTATTAGATGAGCTAAAAAAAATAACTCACTTAGAAATATTAGAAAAATTAGCTGATGATAAATTGAGCTCAGAATTATTTTTAATTGTTTTTCCTGAATTAAATAATTTAAAAACTTTTTCAAAATTAAACTCAAAAAAAAAACAAATAATTAATAAGGCTGATTTTGTCTTTCTATTATCTTTAATGATTATTGATGAGACAGATAATGCAGATTATTTTATGTACAAATTTAATATTTCTAAAAAAGATCAAAAAAGAATTAAAATTATTGATAATTTTTTTAAGGAAAAAATTGGACCAAAAACTTTTAGAGAGGAAAACTTTAATGGTATTTTTTATTATAATGGAAAACAAGCTGTAACTGATATTCTCAATTATTATTTAATAAAATCAAAAAAAAATTCTGAAAATATTCAAAGATTAATTGATTTCTACAAAGATAAAACAATACCAAAAATGCCTGTGGGTGCAGAATTTTTAATGGAAAAATTCAATATTCCTGAGGGTAAACAATTGGGTGCAAAATTAAAAATAATTGAGGAAGAATGGGTGAAAAATAATTTTCAAATTTCAGATAAACAAGTAAGTCAAATTGTTAACAATTAGATATATTTTACGTCTTTAATTTCAAAATTTTTGACCCCGGCAGGAGTTTTTATTTCAACTAAATCATTTTTATTTTTTCCTATTAAACCTTTACCTATAGGCGATTGAAAATAAATTAATTTTTCTTTGAGATCAGCTTCATCTTTTCCTACAATCTTATAATTTATTTTTTCTCCAGTATCTAAATTTTCTAAAAACACAGTCGAGCCAAAGATAACTTTTCCATCATTATTTAATTTCGTAACATCAATGACATTTGCTCTAGCAATGATATCATTAATTTCAGTAATCCTTCCCTCATTATGAGACTGCTCTTCTTTTGCAGCGTGGTACTCTGCATTTTCTTTTAGATCACCATGTGACCTTGCTTCAGCAATCGCCGCTACAATCTCAGGTCTTTTTTTTTCTTTTAAAAAGATTAATTCATCTTTAAGTTTATTTAGGCCATTTAAAGTAATTGGTTCTTTGTCCATGTTATTTCCATTTTACTAACGGAGGTAATGACATTAAAATACCTTCAACGTTTCCACCTGTTTGCAAACCAAATTTTGTTCCTCGGTCATAGAGTAAGTTAAATTCTGTATAACGACCTCTTTTTATGAATTGTAATTCTTTATGTTTTTTAGTCCACTTTTTCTTCATTTTTTTTCTAATGATTTTTTCAAAAATAAATTGAAAAGTGATCCCCACATCTCTTACAAATTTAAAATCTTTCTCAAAATTATCTTTTTTATAATCAAAAAAAATTCCACCAATACCCCTTGGTTCTTTTCTATGAGGTAAATAAAAATATTCATCACACCATTTCTTATATTTTGCGTAATATTTCTTATTGTGTTGATCACACATTTTTTTTAGGGTTTTATGAAATTCTTTTTTTTCCTTATCATCTTTTATTGATGGGGTTACATCCATACCACCACCAAACCAGTCTTGAGTTGTGCAGATATATCTTGTATTAAAATGCATGGCAGGGATCATGGGATTTTTCATATGCATCACAACGGAAATACCAGAAGCCCAAAAACTGGGATTTTTTTTTGCACCTAAAATATTTTTTTGAAATTGTTTTGGGAATTTTCCATGAACTTTAGAAAAATTTACTCCGACTTTATCAAATATTTTTCCATTTTCTAAAATTCTAAATTCTCCACCTCCTTCATCTCTTTTTTTACTTCTGTTCCAAACAGTGGTTTTGATATCCGCATCTTTTCTTTCAAGGTTAGTTATAGTATGCCAAATAGCTTCTTGTAGCATTTTGAACCAATTACTTGTGATGTCTTTTTTAATTTCTAAATCCATATTAGATTAATTTAGTTTGTTTTAAACTTTCTGCCAATATGATTGCAACAGAAGATGCAATATTAAGTGAGCGCTTATTGTTTTTCATAGGAATTTTGAGTCTATCTTTAATTTTTTTGTGAACCTCATTTGGAACTCCGGCACTTTCTCTACCAAAAAGAATAGTGTCATTTTTATTAAACTTAAATTTTGTGTAAGAAACAGAGGCTTTTGTGGTCATTAGAACTATTCTTTGATTTTTTTTCGATTTAAAAAAATCGTCTGAGCTTTGATGGAATTTTATGTCTTTTTCATTCATATAATCCATAACGACTCGCTTAAATCTTCTGTCACTCAGCATAAACCCGCAAGGCTCTATTATTTCAAGTTTTGCACCTAGGCAAGCACAGGTTCTGATTATTGCTGCTGTATTTTGAGGTATGTCTGGTTCAAATAAAGCAATTTTAGGGCCATGATTTATCAAATTCTGTGTCATTCTTTCAGTAGTAAATTTATCATTTTATATTATATGAAATCATATATTTAAGTAGAAAAAAGCAATATTGAGTATATTTAACTATTATTGATGTCAGAAAAAAAAACTAATAGACGAGATTTCTTATTCACAGCAACTTATGCAGTTGGTGCGGTTGGTGTTGGTGCAACGATATGGCCAATGATTGATCAGATGAACCCAGACGCATCAGTCAAAGCTTTGGCGAGCACTGAGGTTGATGTAAGTGCGGTAAATCCAGGTAAAACAATTACAGTTTTATGGAGAGGTAAACCAGTTTTTATTCGTAGAAGAACACAAGATGAGATAGCTGAAGCAAGATCTGTAAAGTTAGAAGATTTAAAACATCCAGAAAAAGATGAGGATCGTGCAGCGAACCCTGAGTGGTTAGTCATGCTTGGAGTGTGCACTCACTTAGGCTGTGTTCCTTTAGATCAAAAAGGCGAATACAATGGATGGTTTTGTCCTTGTCATGGTTCGCACTATGATATCTCTGGAAGAATTAGAAAGGGACCGGCTCCGACTAATATGGAGATCCCTAAATACGAATTTGTTAATGCTAATACAATTAAAATTGGATAATTATTATGAGTGATCACGAATACACACCGAAATCAAAATTTGGAAAATGGTTTAACGATCGTTTACCGTTATTAACTCTTGCAAATCACTTAACTGATTATCCAACACCTAAAAATTTAAATTATTGGTGGACATTTGGTGGAATATTAACTTTTTGTTTGATTACTCAAATTGTAACGGGTTTAGTTCTTGCAATGCATTATATTGCTCATGCTGATATGGCTTTTGATAGTGTCGAGCATATTATGAGAGATGTTAACTATGGTTGGTTAATTAGATACATTCATGCAAATGGTGCTTCAATGTTTTTTTTGGCTGTTTATATTCATATATTTAGATCATTATTTTATGGTTCTTACAAAGCTCCTAGGGAAATAATTTGGATAATAGGTATCATCATTTATTTATTAATGATGGCAGCTGCATTTTTGGGTTATGTACTTCCATGGGGCCAAATGAGTTTCTGGGGTGCAACTGTAATTACAAATCTATTTAGTGCAATTCCTTTAGTAGGCGAGGGTATTGTTACTTGGTTATGGGGAGGTTACTCAGTTGATAATCCTACTTTAACAAGATTTTTTACACTTCACTATTTAATACCTTTTTTAATTTTAGGTTTAGTTGTTCTTCACATATGGGCACTTCATGTTCCTGGAAATAATAATCCAGTTGGAATTGACATTAAAAAACCTTCAAAAGATACAGTACCATTCCATCCATACATTGTAATAAAAGATGGTTTTGCTTTACTAATGTTTATGATTGTTTTTGCATTTTTTGTTTTTTATACGCCAAATATTTTAGGTCATGCAGATAATTATATTGAAGCTAATCCGTTAGTTACGCCAGCACATATTGTTCCGGAGTGGTATTTATTACCATTCTACGCAATTTTAAGATCGGTCCCAGATAAACTTTTAGGAGTAGTTGCAATGTTATCTGCTATTTTAATTTTAGCAGCTCTTCCATGGCTCGATACCTCAAAAATTAGATCAGCAGTATTTAGACCTTTATACAGACAATTTTATTGGATCCTTGTCGCTGATGTTTTGATCCTGGGATATGTTGGTGCTATGCCAGCAGAGGGATTATATCTGTTAGTTGCTAGAGTAGCTACAGCATACTATTTCTTACATTTTTTAGTAATACTTCCAGTTTTAGGTTGGAAAGAAAAAACTCTTCCAATTCCATTAAGTATTACCGAACCGATACTAGGTGGTTCACCTAATTTAGCTACAGCAAAGAACAAGGAAAGTTTAAATAAATAAGTGAAAAATTTTTTTAAAATATTTTCATTTATTATTTTATTTTCTGGACTTTCATTGAGCACTCAAGCTGCAGAAAAAGTTGAATATTTAAAAACCGATTGGAGCTTCAAAGGACTCTTTGGAAAGTTTGATCGAGCTGCACTTCAAAGAGGTTATCAAGTCTACACAGAGGTGTGCTCTTCTTGTCATTCAATGAAATATTTAAGTTATAGAAACTTAGCTGAGAAAGGGGGACCAGAATTTTCTATAGAGCAAGCAAAAGCTATTGCTGCATCTTTTGAAGTCAAGGATGGACCTAATTCAGACGGTGATATGTTTACTCGTCCGGGCAGATTATCAGATAAGTTTGTAATGCCCTATGATAACGTTCAAGCTGCTCAAGCTGCAAATGGAGGTGCTTATCCACCAGACATGTCTGTGCTAGTTAAAGCAAGAGGGGGTGGGGTAGATTATATTTATTCATTGCTTCAAGGATATGAAGACCCACCAGCTGGAGTTATTTTAGATGATGGTGTGTATTATAATAAATATATGTATGGGAATAAAATTAAAATGGCTAATCAGTTATCAGATGGATTAGTAGAATACTCTGATGGTACAATAGCTTCTGTTGAGCAAATGTCAAAAGATGTAACAACATTCTTGATGTGGTCAGCTGAACCTCATTTAGAGTCAAGACATCAAATGGGTTTTAAAGCTATCGTGTATTTAATTATTTTAACCATCCTAGTTTATTTTAGTATGAAAAGAATATGGTCACGTATTGAAACGGAAGTTTAGAACGTCTCCATCTTTAACTATATAATCTTTTCCTTCTAATCTCATTTTTCCATTATTTTTTGAATTTACCCAACCATCATTGGATATGAAATCATCGTAAGAAATAGTTTCAGCCCGGATAAATCCTTTTTCAAAATCAGTATGAATTTCACCTGCAGCTTTTGGAGCAGTACAATTTTTTTCAATTGTCCATGCTCGAGTTTCTTCGGGCCCAGATGTAAAGTATGTATCTAGATCAAGAATTTCGTAACCTTTCTTAATTAATTTATTCAATCCTGTTTCCTTTAATCCAATCATTTCCATATAATTTTTTTTCTCATTACTATCCAATTCATTTATTTGATTTTCTATGTCTGCAGAGACGATTAAAGTATTATTGTTTCCATACTTATCAATAAATGATTGAGTGTAATTATTTCCACTTTGAACACTTTGTTCATCTACGTTACAAACAAAAATTTTAGGTTTAAGTGATAATAATCCAGATTGATTAAGTTGTTTTTTATTAAATTGGGTTCTTAAATCATCAAAACTTTTATTATTATTTATACAATCCATAGCTATTTCAAGAATTTTGATTTGATCCTCATCAACATTTTTTTTATTATTTTTTTCTAACCTTTTTTGAATAGATTCAAGATCTGCAAGCATCATCTCTGTTTCTATAATTTCGATATCTCTAACCGGGTCAACAGAAAGGTTTACATTTTGAATATCATTAGAGTCAAAGCACCTGATCATGTGAATAATTGCATCGACTTCTCTAATATGAGAAAGAAATTTATTACCCAAACCTTCACCTTTAGATGCGCCTTTTACCAATCCAGCAATATCAACAAAAGAGATAGTGGTATTGATTATTTTTTTTGATTTTGAAATTTTAGCTAAATTGTCTAATCTTTCATCAGGAACTATTACAACTCCAATATTTGGATCAATTGTACAAAAAGGAAAATTAGCTGCCTGTGCCTTGCTTGAATTTGTTAGTGCATTGAAAAGAGTTGATTTACCAACATTAGGTAATCCAACGATCCCACATTTAAAACTCATTATTTATTATTAACTGTGCTTGAAAATAGATCTAATTTTTTTTCTACAAGTATCGAAAGTGACTCAGTTATATTTTTGGATATTTTTTCTACACCCATAATTTCTTCATCATCAAAATTTTGCAAAACATAATCAGATACTTCAATAGGTCCTTTTGGTTTTCCTATACCAATTCTTACTCTTGAGTAATCTTTTCCAATAAATTTATCAATAGAGGATATTCCATTGTGGCCGGCACTTGATCCACCAAATTTCGCTTTTATTTTTCCAAATTCAACATCAAGATCATCGTGAAAAACAATTACATTTTCAGGTTCAATTTTAAAATATTCAATTAGTTCTCTAATACATATTCCAGAGTTATTCATAAAAGTTAAGGGCTTGATGGCATAAACTTTTTTACTATCAATATTACCAGTTGTTAACAAACCTTTGAATTTTGGTTTTTGTTTCGTAAGCCCAAACTTTTTATTGATGGAATCTATAATTTTAAAACCAACATTATGTCTATTATTTTCACTATCTGGAGTTGGATTACCTAAACCTACAAATAAAAGCATAAACTGTTAAAATTAGTTTTTCAAATTTAGTGGATTATTTTTTTTCTTCTGGAGCTTTTTTGTCTGCAGGTTTTTTATCGTCACCCTCTTTTTTATCGCCCTCCGCAGCTGGTTTATCTCCTTCAGCTGCAGCTGCCTCTGCTCCCTCAGCACCCTCTTCACCCTCTGCGGCCTCTGCTTCTGCTGGTTTTTCTGGTTCTTTCATTACTGTCGGTGCTGCCAAGGTTGCAATTACGAAATCTCTTCCTTGAATAGTTGGTGTTACCTCTGCATCTAGTTTTACTGAGGAAATTTTAAAACTTGACCCGATATCGATACCATCCAAATCTAAAGTAATACTTTCTGGTATTTTTTCACTTGGGCATTTTAATTCAACTTTTCTTCTTACAATGTTAAGTACTCCACCTCTTTTTAAACCTGGAGATTTTTCATGATTAATAAAGTTAACTGGAACTTCAATCTTAATTTTTACTCCAGGAAGAACTCTTAGAAAATCTACATGAGTAGGTTCATCACTTATGATGTGATATTTTACTTCTCTAGGTAATACATTTTGAGATTTTCCATCTACATTTAAAGTAATGATATTTGATAAAAAGTTTTCTTTCTCAATCAAGGTTTTTAATAATTTCTTAGATATAGAAACTTTTTGATTTTGGTCTTTACCTCCATAGATAATCCCTGGAACACCACCATCATTCCTGATGGCATTAAGTTGACCTTTAGTTTTGTTATCCCTGATCTTTGCTTCTAAAGAATTCATAAAACAGAGGTTTTTAACCCATGTTCATAAATAATCAAGGTAATTATTTAAATAAATCTGAAACTGATGTTGAATTAGAAATTCTTTTTATAGCTTCTCCCATAAGGGCGGAAATAGGTAAAACTTCTATGTTTTTAACATTTTTTGTTTTTTCGCTGTTATCTATCGTGTCTGTAATAACTAAATTTTTAATAACCGAATTTTTAATTTTTTTAACCGCGTCCCCACTTAATACTCCATGAGTAATATAAACATAAACCTCTTTTGCACCTCTTTGTTTTAATGCCTTAGCGGCATTGACGATAGTACCACCAGAGTCAATTATATCATCAACCAAGATACACGTTTTACCTTTTACATCTCCAATAATATTCATTACTTGTGATTGTCCAGGCTTTGGTCTTCTCTTATCTACAATAGCTAAACCAATGTTTAAAATTTTACCAAGTGCTCTCGCTCTTTCTGTACCACCAACATCTGGGGCAACACAGATTATATTTTTACTTTTAATCTTTTTTTTAATGTGTCGTGCAAAGATTGGAGTTGCAAAAAGGTTATCAACAGGAATATCAAAAAAACCTTGAATTTGACCAGCGTGGAGATCGACTGTCACAACTCTGTCTGCCCCTGCTTGAGTTATTAAATTTGAAACAAGCTTTGCTGATATAGATGTTCTTGGTACAACTTTTCTATCTTGTCTCGCATAACCAAAATAAGGAATTACAGCAGTTATATTTTTTGCTGATGATCTTTTTAAAGCATCAATACATAATAATAATTCCATTAAATTGTCATTAGCTGGTG
>CACDQT010000021.1 GCA_902554995.1 uncultured Pelagibacteraceae bacterium
CGACGCCTGGTTGGCCCGCTGCTGCAAGCGCATAAAGATAAAGTCTTCCACCAGAACATGCTTTTGCACCTAGAGATAATGCTTTCAGCATATGTGTTCCTCTATGAATTCCTCCTTCACATATAACATCAAGTTTATCTCCAACTGCATCAACAATTTCTGCGAGCTGATCAAATGGTGATCTCGATCCATCAAGTTGTCTGCCGCCATGATTTGAAACCATTATACCAGTACATCCTATATCCACTGCTTTTTTAGCATCTTCTACACTCATTATTCCTTTAAGTGCAAAATGACCTCCCCATTGAGAACAAAGTTTTTCAGCATCTTTCCAATTCATGGATTGATCTAACATTGTTGAAAAATAATTTCCTATGGAAGAGTTTGTGCTTGTACCCTCTTTTACAAAATCTTGGAGGTGAGGTAATTCAAATTTACCTTTTGTTAAATAATTTATTCCCCACATTGGTTTAGTCGCAAAACTAAATAAGCTTGAAAGAGTCAATTTTGGTGGAGAAGTAAAACCAGTTCTTAAATCTCTTTCACGATTTCCTCCTGTAATGGTATCCACTGTAAGAGCCATTACATCAAATTTAGCAGCCTTAGCTCGCTCTAAACAAGAATCATTTAAACCTCTATCTTTGTGAAAATAAAACTGAAACATTTTAGGTGTATCAATCAACGAGGATATTTCCTCAACGCTAACAGTCGCTAATGCAGAAACACCAAACATTGTATTAAATTTTTTAGCTGCTTTTCCAACTGCTCTTTCACCATCATAATGAAAAAGCCTTTGTAATGCTGTTGGTGAAAGATAAAATGGTAAATCTAACTTTTTACCAAAAATTGTTGTGGATAAGTCTACATTCTCAACGCCTCTTAAAACATTTGGAACTAAATCTACATCGTCAAAGGCACTAGTATTCCTAGCATATGTAATTTCATCGTCAGCTGCACCATCAATATAATGAAAAATAGGCGATGGAAGCTTTAGCTTAGCAAGTTTTCTAAAATCACCAAAATTGTGACAATCTTTTAATCTCATTATCATAGAATGTTTGTTTAAAAGGTTTTTAGAAAATTAAACATATAACTATTTGCCCCAGGATTTTTATCTCCCAAACTTGCATTGGATAAATGATTATATGATAAGCCTAATTGGCTATTTTGGAATAAATCTAAAGAAATCTGAACTTCGCTTTTAAATTCTAATAAATGTCCAAGATCTTTGCCATCTCCCTGACTATAAAGTCCTGGGGTAAAACTTGGTATAATATTTAAGGCTCCTAAGGAATATTGTGCTTGCACACCAGTATATAAATAAGCTGCACTATCAGCAGTAAACATAAATCCTGTTATTGGAGAAAGATTACCAAGAAAAGTATCTCTGTTTAAATCAGTATTCTGATGTTGAAACCCAATTAAAGCAGATCTCTTTCCATTATCACTAAAGTCAAACATCCCTGAATAAATATTAAACTTTGTATTATCACTACTTACTTTAGTATCTTCTGCAATAATTGAAGAAGAAATTAAAAAAGATAATATTACCAAGTAACAAATTCTTAGATAATTCATAATTTTTTTTTTTTTAATATAACTTTCCTGAGTATTATTGCACCACCAAATATAAACATCAATATAGGTAATAACCAAAGAAAATAGGTATTTTTACTGAATCCTGGATCATAAAGAATCCAATCTCCATATTTATTTTTAAGATAAGCATAAATTTGTTTTTCATCTAAGCCTTCATTTAATTTTTTTTTTACTAAAATTTTTAAACTATTAGCAAATTCAGAGTCTGAATCGTACACTGATTGTCCTTGACAAATTAAACATCTTAAATTTTTTGTTATTTCAATTTCTAAGTTTTTGGCTTTTAAATCAGAAGAAAAACAATAAATCAAAAAAATCACAGAAACTAAAAATTTTAAAATATTCATTGTGTCAATTCTTTTATCTCAAAAAGTAATTTTTCATTCAATGGACCAATTATTTTTTTTATTATTTTATTGTTTTGAATTAAAAAGGTTTCAGGTACCCCATATGCACCCCATTCAATTGCTATTGTACCATCATTATCGAAAAAAATTAAGTCGTATGGATTATCTAAATTTATCAAAAAATTTTTTGCATTCTCAAAATTATCTTTATAGTTTTGACCAATAATTTTGATATTCTCTTTTTTACTTAAATCCATTAAATACTTATGTTCCTCTTTGCAAGGAACACACCACGAAGCCCAAATGTTTAATAAATAATAATCACTTCCTATAAATATCTGATCTGAATTTATTTTGTCTTTTGAAAAAAACTCTTTTGCGCCAAAATTTGGAATTTTAATTTCTGATTTTATTGTAGGTGTATAAACATTTGTATTTTGTAAACCTTTGTAAAAAACAAAGAAAATTATTGAGAATGTAAAAATTAAAAATATTGGAAAAATTTTAGTTTTCATATTTTTTTCTAATTAAAGATAAACAGCCACTAAGACACAATAGAATTGTGGAAATCCAAATCCAAATCATGAATGGCTTTACTTGATAACGAATATTAAAATAATCTTGATTTTGGACGTAATTCATTGTCATAAATTTATCAGTGAATATATTAGTTTTGATGTCTGCTTCACTTGTAACAATATTTGGTTGATTATATATTCTTAGTTCAGGTTGCATAACCTCAATTAATCCACTTTGATCCTCTACAATAAACTTACCTTTAATTGCTTTAAAATTTTGTTTATTTTCTTGCTCAATGCTCTCAAAATTAATCTTCAAATTTTGAGCTTGGTAAGTTTCATTAATTTTTAAATTTGTAATAACTTCAGATGAAAAAATATTATTAAATAAAATACTAAGTATTAAAATGCTAAAACTAAAATGAGCAGTAATTTGTGAAATATTTCTATATTTTTTATGAAAAAAATCTCTAAGAGTTATAAAAAATAAATAAAAAGCTGCTGTAATTAGAATAGTATTGTAAAGAAAATTAATATCTAAATTTCTAATTATCAATACTGATAAAATTAAAGAAATTACAAAAAATGAAATTAAATAAATTTTGTCTTCAATATCTGATTTAATCCACTTTAATTTAGGTCCTATTGCCATCGCTAACATAAATGGGATTAAAAATGGTAGGATCAATTTGTTAAAAAACGGTGGACCTACAGATATTTTTTGAGATGAAATAACCTCTAAAAATATTGGATAAATTGTTCCAATTAAAACAACAGATAAAAAATACATCATAAACCAATTATTAACTAGAATTGATGTTTCCTTACTTAATAAGTAGAAAGTTTTGGAATTGTTGTTTTCACTTTTATGAAAAATTAAAAATATAAAAAAAGATAAGAATATCAAAATAAATAAAAATATTAGAATATACAAACCTCTCTCTGGATCATTAGCAAATGTATGGACAGAATTTAAAATACCTGATCGAACCAAAAAAGTACCACACATACTTAGGGTAAAAGTCGCAATTGATAACACAACAACCCACGAGGTAAGAATAAGCTTTTTTTCTAAAACTAATACACAATGTAATAGTGTTGTTAATGCAAACCATGGCATTAAAGATACATTTTCAACTGGATCCCAAAACCAAAAACCTCCCCATCCTAACTCGTAGTAAGCCCAAATGGATCCAAGTAAAATTCCTAAAGTTAAAAAAATCCAAGAAACTAAAACCCATTTTTTGATATGTGATGCCCATATTTTTGTAATATTATTGGAGCAAACTGCTGCTAGTGCTGAGGAAAAAATTATGGAAGTTCCAACATAGCCTAAATATAAAATCGGTGGGTGAATTGCTAATGCAGGATCTTGCAATATAGGATTTAAACCTAATCCCTCTTTTGGAACTGGAAAAACATGATTAAAAGGATTGGAGGTTTGTATTAGAAAAATAAAAAAACCAACTATTATTATCTGCTGGAATAATAAAGTTAAAATTTTATATTGTTTTGGTTGATTTTTTGACCTCAGTAAAAAGACAAATATAAATAATGTTAAAACTAACAACCATAATAATAGACTACCCTCATGATTGGCCCAGGTCCCAGAGATTTTATAAAACAGCGGCTTAGTTGTGTGGGAATGATTAAAAACTGTCTCATTACTAAAATCTGAGTTAACAAAAGATAAAATTAAGCCTGAGAAGCTTATTATTACAAATAAAAGTTGTAAGAATACTAAGGATATTACTTTAGTATCTAACTTCTGAGTATCATTAAAATTTTTAATTGAAAAAAATATAACTAAAATTGAAACACCGACACCAAAGATTAAAGAATAATATCCAATTAAACTCGACAATTTATTTCTCCTCTAAAGCAGCCTTTACTTCTGGAGGCATATAATTTTCATCATGTTTAGCTAAGATTTTCGTTGCTGAGAAAAAATTCTCATCTTTTAAAAATCCCTCTGCAACAACACCTTTACCTTCTTCAAAAAGATTGGGTATTAATCCTGAGTAAACAACATTAATTTCACTTTTAAAGTCTGTAATAACAAAACTTAATTCTTTATTTACAATAGAAATTGAGTCAGTTTTTACCATTCCTCCAATTCTAATCTTTTTCTGCTGCATTTCAGATAAAGTTTTTATTTCAGATGGAGATTTAAAATATACAACATTTTCCTCTAATGATTTTAGAATAAGGAATATCGTTAAACTTAATGTAACAGCGATTAAGAATATAAAAAAAAATCTTAGTTTAACTTTACGACCATACATGGTTTAAAAGTTAAATAGTTGAAGTGTTGGATAGAATCTCTCTATTAATTCTTTGTAGTCTAGCAGAGGCAGCTCTTTCAGAGTTTAGGTTTCCAAATTTAACAATAAACTTATTTTTTTCTCTTTCATATTGATTTTTAATTACCAGATACAATGAAATAAAACTTAAAAAAGTAAAAGCAAATGAACCCCAAACATAAATTCCGTATCCGTCCATGTAAAAAATTTCACTTATCATAATCTGTCTAAACCCTTATTTTTAATTTTTATCAGTTCTGTATTATATTTCATTAAAAAAATTAGCAATGAGAATAGGGCAAATGCCGCAGTCATAATCAGTAAAGGAACGAGCATCGAAGAATGAATAGTAGATTTTGATAATATATTAATTGATGCTGGCTGATGAAGTGTGTTCCACCAGTCTACAGAATATTTAATTATAGGAACATTTATTATTCCTAAAATTGTAATAATTGAGGTTACCTTAAACACTTGTTCTTTATCTTCATAAATTCTCCAAGCAATTAAATACATCAAATAAAATAATGCCAATATTAACATAGATGTAATTCTGGCATCCCACGCCCACCATGTTCCCCACGTGGGCTTTCCCCAAATAGAACCTGTTACAAGAGCAATTACATTAAAAACAAATCCTGACGGAGCCAAACTCTTTGAAATTAAAAAGAAATTTTTAATTTTAAATATATAGCCAACGATAGAAAGAATAGTAATAGTGGAAAAGATACCTAGTGAGATCCATGCCGCGGGAACATGAACATACATTATTCTTACAGAGTGACTTTGTTTGTAATCTTCTGGTGAGAGAATTAGAGCCTCAGTTAAACCTATAGAGACTACCAAAATAAATAATAATAAAACGTATTTTGGTGCTTTAGAAGTTATAGAAAAAATTCTATTAGGTTCTAGTAATTGAAACATAAAATTTTATTTTTAAAATAAATATTAGGGTTATTTAGTACGAAATAATTATCTGATCAAGAATGTAGAGGGAGATAATAACGAAGGGTAAAATTTAACACTCTTGATCAGAATTAATTAAACTTAACAATGCCCTGTGACAAAGATTTGAGCTAAATGTGTTTAAAAAGTGAATTTACTTAATTTGACGGCTTAAAATAGCTTGAACCTTTTTTACCAGAGAAAATTTCCTCTATTAATGGATGTTTGATTGGCTCATCAGAGTCATCGGTCAATAAATTTTGCTCTGACACGTAGGCTTCATAAGTTATTTCATCATTTTCAGCTAACAGATGATAAAATGGTTGATCTTTTCTTGGTCTAACATTCTTAGGTATAGATTGATACCATTCCTCAGAATTATTGAACTCAAAATCTACATCATAAATCACACCTCTAAACTCAAAGTGTTTGTGTTTTACAATATCGCCTATTGAAAATTTAGCTTTTTGAATTGCCATTTAGATTAGTATGGGTATTTAAAAATAAAAATCAATAAGAAAAATTTATAGTTTTTGTGAAAATATTATTTATGTTAATATTCTTCCAGTGAATAAATCTTTTTTAAAGTTTCTAACTGATTTTGGACCTTTAGTAATTTTTTTTTACTACTATTACGATAGTGGAAAAGATTTAAGAGTAGCCATTCCACCATTTATAATTGCGACAATTATAGCATTAGCGATTGTTTGGTTTTTAGAAAAAAAAATACCCAAAGTTCCTTTGTTGAGTGGAATATTAATTACTTTTTTTGGTGGCCTTACAATTTATTTTGATAACCCAGTTTTTATTTACATCAAGCCAACAATCATTAATATTTTATTTGGTCTTGCTTTAATATTTGGAAGGTATTTTACAAATGAACCTGTGTTAAAAAAATTAATGGGAAAATCAATACCGCTTACAAACGAAGGTTGGGAATTGTTAAGTAAAAGATGGATATACTTTTTCTTTGGACTTGCTATTTTAAATGAATTAGTTTGGAGAACACAATCTGAGGAATTTTGGGTCAACTTTAAAGTTTGGGGTTTACTTCCAATAACTTTCATTTTTACAGCCTTTCAAATCGGTTTAATAAATAAATATAAAACTTATGAAGAATAATTTAAGACTGGTTGTTAATAATCTTGATAAAAAAAAATTTAATGAAAATCATTTTTTTGAAAAAAATGAGCTTAAAATAATATTAGATTTATATGCAAAAATGGTTTCAGAGGGTTCTTGGAAAGATTACGGTCTTAATATTTCAAGCAAACAGGTAGGATTTAGTGTTTTTAAAAATGCAGCTGAAAATGCTATTTATAAAATTTGCAAAAACTTTAAGCCAAAAAATAAAAATTTAAAATATTTAATTACGGATACCAATGGTAAAATACTAAAGAATTCCTCAGAACTTAATTTGTTGTTAAAAAATACTAATTGGAAAAAACTTTAAAATAAAATTATCTTCTTTGACCGAAAAGTCTTAAGAGCATGATAAATAGGTTAATGAAATCTAAATAAAGAGTCAGAGCACCCATTACCGCTTTTTTACCCATTAACTCGCCAGTATCACTAGCAGAGTACATGTTTTTTATTTTTTGAGTATCATAAGCAGTAAGACCTACAAAAATTAAAACTCCTAAAATTGAAATCACGAAATACATCATTGAAGATTTTAGAAAAATATTAACTAATGATGCAATAATAATTCCTATTAGTCCCATCATCAAAAATGATCCGAACTTAGTTAAATCTCTCTTTGTTGTATAACCATAAATGCTCATAGCACCAAAAGTAGCTGAACAAATAAAAAATACTCTTGTTACACTTAAACCTGTGTAAACTAATAAAATTGAAGATAGTGATAAACCCATTAAAGCAGCAAAAATCCAAAAAGTTGTCTGAGCTTTTGATGCACTCATTTTGTTGATCCCAAAACTCATATAAAATACGACACCCAAAGGAGCTAACATAACTATCCACTTAAGTCCTGATAAATAAACGGCATTTCCAACTTCAGTTAAAGCCACAATAGAACCACTTGCATCAGTAACAACTGACATCTTAAATGTTATCAACGCTATAATTCCTGTAAGTAATATTCCAGTCGCCATGTAGTTATAAACTTTTAACATGTAGGCTCTTAAGCCCTCATCTGTAACCGCAGTGGTTTCACGTGCTGCTGCTCTTGCTCTTGCTAGAATACCTTTTTTGTCTGTTGCCATAATTTATATAGATATATAGTCTTTTACTAAATATTCAAGATACCTTAAAAGATTAATAAAAAATTATACTTTAAAAATCACTATGAATTATAAAAAATTAGGCAATACGGATCTTGATGTGAGTACAATTTGTCTCGGTACTATGACCTGGGGCGAACAAAATACTCAAGAAGAGGGATTTCAGCAAATGGATTATGCTTTAGATCATGGTGTAAACTTTTGGGACACTGCAGAAATCTATTCCATACCGATGAGAGAAGAAACATATGGGGAAACAGAGAGAATAATCGGTAACTGGTTTCAAAAAACTAAAAAAAGAGACAAGGTTGTTATAGCAACAAAAGTTTGCGGTAATACTTCAAATAAATATATCAGGGGTGGTGGTTATAATTTTGGGAAAAAAAAAATTTCTGAAGCTTTAGAGGAAAGTCTCAAAAGATTGAAAACAGACTATATCGATCTCTATCAGCTTCATTGGCCAGAGAGAAGTACAAATTTTTTTGGGAAACATGGTTATGAACACGACGAAAACGATAAAGATTGGACACCATTTGAGGAAATACTTGAAAGTTTAAAAAAATTTATTGAACAAGGTAAAATTAGATACATTGGTCTATCTAATGAAACTGCATGGGGTTTGTCAAAATTTCTTGAAATATCAAAATTAAAAGATTTACCAAAAATGATGTCGGTGCAAAATCCATACAATTTACTTAATAGAACTTATGAAGTTGGACTTGCGGAAATTTCTGTTAGGGAGAAAAGTGGTTTGTTAGCCTACTCGCCTCTAGCATTCGGATACTTAACAGGAAAATATAGAAATAATAATTTACCAGAAAAATCTAGAATGAAACTATTTAAAGATTTTACAAGATATAAAAATGAAAATGGTCAAAAAGCTATCGAAGAGTATTATAAGTTATCGCAAAAATTCAATATTGATTTTACTCAAATGTCATTAAAGTTTTGTGAAATTCAGCCATTTATGACAAGTGTGATAATAGGTGCAACGACAATCGAACAGTTGAAAACAAACATAGAAAGTGTAAATGTAAGTTTAACAAGCGAAATTTTAAATGAGATTAATAAAATTCAAAAAATGTTCCCAAACCCATGTCCATGATTAAAAAGATTTTATTCATATTTATACTTTTTACTTTTTTATTCACATCGAAATCTTTTGGGGAAGATCTAAAAAAAATTGGTAAATATAAAGACTGGGAAACAATGGTTTTAGCGGAAGCATCCGGTAAAGTATGTTTTGCTCAGTCTTCTCCAATTCTGCAATCTCCTAAAACAAATAAAAGAGATGCTAGATTATTTGTAACATTTAGACCTGGTGAAAAAATTGCGAATGAGATCAGTACTACTGCTGGTTATGAATTTAATAAAAACAATACTGTATTAGCAACCTCTGGAAATAACAAATTTAAATTTGATATTAAGCAACAAGGTTTTGCATGGATGACTAGTAATAAAAAAGAAAAAATTATGGTCAAGATTATGAAAAAAGGTTCAAGAATAATGGTAACTGGATACAATGAAAAAGGCTCTCAAACAATCGACCATTATTCATTATTGGGATTCACTAAAGCATATAACACTGCAAAAAAAGCTTGTAGTTAGTTAATGAAATCAAAAAAAAGAATTGTATTAGCTTACTCAGGCGGTTTGGACACATCCATTATTCTTAAATGGCTTCAAGAAAATTATGATGCAGAAGTAATTTGTTACACCGCAGATATCGGACAAGAAATAGATAGAAAAAAAATTATTTACAATGCAAGAAAATTTGGTGTTACAAAGATAATTATAAATGATTTAAAAGATGTTTTTGTAAAGGACTATGTATTTCCAATGATCCGTGGTCATGCAATTTATGAAGGTGTTTATCTATTAGGAACCTCAATCGCTAGACCTCTGATAGCAAAGGATCAAATAAAGGTTGCAAAAAAATTCAAAGCATATGCAGTATCTCATGGGGCTACTGGAAAAGGAAACGACCAAATAAGATTTGAGCTTGGTTATCATTATTTTGGTCCCAAAATAAAAATTATTGCACCATGGAGAATATGGAATTTAAAATCTCGATCAGATTTAATTAGTTACGCGAAGAAACGCAATATTCCTATCCCAAAAGACAAAAAAGGTGCATCTCCTTTTTCAGTAGATGATAATTTATTTCATACATCAACTGAAGGTAAGTTGCTAGAAAATCCAAAAAATTCTGCACCAGAATTTATTTTTCAAAGAACTGTTTCTCCAGAAAAAGCTCCTAACAAAGCTACTCATGTAACAATTAATTTTAAAAATGGTGACCCCATTGGTCTTAATGGAAAAAAAATTGGACCAGCAAAATTATTATTTAAACTTAATCAATTGGCAGGAAAAAATGGAATAGGAAGAGTTGATCTTGTTGAAAATAGATTTTTAGGCATCAAGTCTAGAGGAGTTTATGAAACTCCAGGTGGTACATTGTTAATCCAAGCACATAGAGCGATTGAGTCAGTTACGCTTGATAAAGAAACAATGCACAAAAAAGATGCAATAATGTCAAGGTACGCAGAATTGATCTATAATGGATATTGGTTTTCAAAAGAAAGGTTTAAACTTCAAAAAATTGTTGATTTGAAAAAAAACAAAATAAATGGATCTGTTAAACTTAAACTTTATAAAGGCAATGTTACAATTCAATCAAGAATGACAAAAAGCAATGCTTACTCAATGAAAAAAGTTTCGTTTGAGGAAAATAAATCATTTATTAAATCTAATGTTGAGAAATTTATAAATTTTCACAAAAAAAAGTTAAGAAACTAGCTAATTATTCGGTGACAAATTGGGGATTGTTTATTTTTGAAAAAAACTTAATTTAGATTCATGGAATCGTTTAAAAACTGGATGAAAGATACAGCAAACATTTTGTTTGATGATAGCAAAAATGATCTTAGATCATTACCTAAAACAGTAAGATTGCAAATTTTATTGGTGTTAAGTTTTATTTGGACTACTGTTTTTAGTTTGTACGTATTCTCATATACAACTTTTGTATTTGGGTGGACCGGACTTTTTTTAGCCCACATTGGATTAATATTTGCGGTATATTTAACATTTAAACATTTTCATAGAGCTGAGGAAAATTCTGCCAGTGTTTTTAAAACAAAAAATTTTGATCCCTTTAAGATAATGGTGCTCGTTTTTGTAATTGTTTTTATATTCGTGTTTTCAAAAGGAATTGAAGTGTTGACAAGTCCAAATCCATATTCTTATTCAATTCCGTATGATGGTTCCTCAAAATCAGTATTTGAAAAATGGTTACCATTTA
>CACDQT010000022.1 GCA_902554995.1 uncultured Pelagibacteraceae bacterium
TTCATTTTTGGGATAAATTAGATAAAGATGAAAAATTAAAAAAACTATCTTCTTTTCTAGAAGATTTTAATGAAATTGATAGTTTAGTTGATTATTTTGATGATTTTTCAGTAAATTTGAGGAAAAAAACTTTGAATTTTTTTTTAAAAAGTGTAAGTAGTCCATAATTATGGCAGTACCCAAACGAAAACAAACACCATCAAGAACTGGTATGAGAAGATCGCAAAATATGAAATTCTCATCAAAAAATGTAATTGAGGACAAAAAATCTGGCGAATATAGATTGTCTCATCATTTAGATTTAAAAACTGGAATGTACAAAGGTCGTCAAGTTTTAGATCCAGAAGAATAATTAGTATTTAAATGTCAGATTTAACAAAAATTGCAGTTGATGCAATGGGTGGTGATGGATCACCTAAGAAAATTATTGATGGTATTATACATAGTCATAAATTAAATAAAAAAAATTTTTTTAAGATCTTTGGTAATAAGATTAAGATTAATGGACTTATTCAAGATAAGTTAAATAAAGATTTCTACGAAATAATACATACGGAGAATGTTGTTAAAAGTACAGATAGTCCTCTTGAAGCTGCCAAAAGAGGCAGAGATACAAGTATGTGGCTTGCGATTGAAAGTGTAAAAAAAAAAGAAACTGATATTGTGATATCTGCGGGTAATACTGGTGCACTACTTGTTATTGCTAAATTGAATCTCAAGATGATCGAAAATATTGATAAACCTGCATTATCTGCGCTATGGCCAAATAAAAAAGGGATGAGTGTTGTATTGGATTTAGGTGCTAATATTGAATGTAGCTCAAAAAATTTAGTTGATTTCTCAATTATGGGAGCTTCTTTATATAAGTCACTTTATCCAAATGAAACTCCAAATACAGCTTTATTGAATATTGGTTCAGAAGAATTGAAAGGTAATGAAATTATTAAAGAAACTTTTCAGATACTAAATGAAAAAAAAAATAATAATTTTAATTTTTCAGGTTACATTGAGGGCAATGAACTAATGGATGGCAATGTTAATGTAATTGTTTCTGATGGTTTTACAGGTAATGTTGCTCTTAAAACAGCTGAAGGAACAGCAAATTTTATTACAGATGAACTTAAAAAAGTTTTTAAAGACTCAATTTTAGGTAAATTATCGGCAATATTGAATTTTTCAAATCTAAATAAATTCAAAAAAAGATTAGATCCTAGACTTTACAATGGTGCAATTTTTATTGGCCTAGATTCACCTGTTGTAAAAAGTCATGGTGGAACAGATTTTATTGGTTTTTCGAATTCTTTAGAAGTGTGTAGCAAAATTGTTAAAGGTGATTTAATTAACAAAATTAGAGAAAATATCTAATTAATGAGAATTAATTTAACTAAAAAAGATCTTGTAAACACAATATATATGCAAGTAGGATTTTCAAAAAAAATTACTGAAAGTTTAATTGATGAATTTTTTTCAATAATAGTTTCGAATTTGTGCAAAAAAAAGTCTGTAAAAATTTCAAAGTTTGGGACATTTATGATTAGATCAAAGAGTTCTAGAATTGGTAGAAATCCAAAAACAAAAGAAGAAAAAGAGATTTCTAAGAGAGATGTTGTTTTATTCAAGCCATCAAAAGAATTCAAAGAATACCTTAATAATAATGGGAAGAATGCAACCTAATAACACTTGATAAAGACTAAATTTTGCAATAGAAACCTCAAATTTGGTCCCTTCGTCTATCGGTTAGGACACGTGGTTTTCATCCTCGAAAGAGGGGTTCGATTCCCCTAGGGACCGCCACATTTATGATATTTTATGTTTATATGCTTAAAAGCGTAAAAAATAAAATTATCAAAACTTACGTTGGATATACAAATAACCTTAATGTAAGACTTAAAAAACACAATACAGGTAGAGGAGCAAAGTCGACTCGAGGATATAAGTGGAAAATTATCTATAAAAAAAGATTCTATGATAAAAGATTAGCTATGTCATTTGAGTATAAATTAAAAAGAGATAAAAAAAAAAGAAAACACTTATTAAGTTTAAGTTGATATGAAAATAGCATCAATATTACCTTATAAAGAAAATTATACTCTGAGAGGAGCTGGTGCAGTTGCTCTATGGATTAGTGATTTTATAAGAGATTCTGAATATAAAAAAGATACTTATATTATAGGTAGTACAAAAAATAAAAATTACTTAACAAAAAATTATATAAATATAGATAAAATTAACTCAAAACTTAATAGTACAACTAAAGAGTACTCAAATAAGATCATTAATAAAATCAAAAATTTGAATTTTGATATCCTAGAGTTACATAATAGACCAATCATGGTTAAAGAATTTTTTGGTAAATTAAATTCAAAAATCATCTTATATTTTCATAATGACCCAACTACTATGAAAGGTGCTAAATCAGTTAATGAAAGAATGTATCTTTTAAAAAGTGTTGATAAAATTATTTTTATCTCAAAATGGGTTAAAAAAAAGTTTTTTGAAAATTTACCAAATTTGTCAGATAATAAAACTCAAATTATCTATCATAGTATTGATCCAATAAAAAAAAAGGTCAAAAAAAATAAACAAATAATTTTTGTTGGGAAATTAAATGAGTCAAAGGGGTATGATCTATATTGCAAATCTATGTTTAAAATTTTAGATCAATATAATGATTGGTGTGCTATTTCAATTGGTGAAGAAAGGAGATTTCAAAATTTTCCTACTCATAGAAAACATATTAACCTTGGTCAAATTCCACATAATAAAGTTTTGGATTATCTAAGTAAATCTGAAATTGCTGTTATACCCTCAAGATGGGAAGAACCATTTGGAAGAACTGCATTAGAAGCTTCTTCACGTGGCTGCGCAACAATAATCTCTAATAGTGGTGGTCTCCCAGAAACAACTGATTATGCAATAAAACTCAAAAAATTAAACACTAAAAATATTGAAAATGAAATTATACAACTTATTAAAAATGATAAATTAAGAAAAAAAATCCAGATTAAAAGTAAAAAATTTGTTAAACACAAATTGAAGAATAATTCTCAAAAAATTGATTTTATGAGAAATTCACTATTTCCTTTCAAAAAAATAAATATTAATAAAAATAAATTAAGAATAATAAATATCTACAATTTAGCGCAAAAATTAAATCATAGAATTTACAACCTATCATTAGGTAAAAAATTTACTAATGGCTTTATCAGAAATGGTCATGATGTAATCGAAATTAGTGATAGAGATTATGTGAGATTAAATAAAAGTATTAATTTATTTGGTGCTAGAGAAAAATTTCATAGTTATTTAATTGAAACTTTTAAAAATTATAATCCAGATTTAGTTATTTTTGGACATTCTGATAATGTAAATCAAGAAATCTTATCTGATTTTAAATCAATTAATAAAAATATAATAATCTCTCAATGGAATGAGGATCCATTGATGAAAAATTTACCAGATACACATGAAAATATTATTAAATTGAGTAAATTTTTTCCATTAGTAGATCATTCATTTATAACAACTAATCCTACTACCCTAAATCTATCTAAGAAATATCTAAAAAAAGTTCATTTTTTTATGACACCTGTGGATAGAAATATTGAATGTTTTGATGTTTACAATCTAAAACCTTCTAATGATGTTTTTTATGCAATGAGTCATGGGGTTAATCGTGCAACTCTAAAAATTGGAAAAACAGATAGCAGAGTAATTTTTTTAGAAAAACTTATTAAAAAGATGAATGGGATTAAATATGATTTTTATGGAATTGGAAAACAAGAACCCGTTTGGGGTAATGAATTTTATAAATCATTAATTAATTCAAAAATGGCCTTAAATCTTAGTAGGGGACAACCTACAAAACATTACTCAAGTAATAGAATTGCCTCACTTATGGGAAATGGGTTATTAGTTTTTATAGACAAAAAAGTAAAAATGAGCAGTTTTTTTAATTCACATGAAATAGTTTCTTATAATGATGTCAACGACCTTGCTGATAAAATAAAATTTTATAAGAAAAATGATAAATCAAGAATTAGAATCGCTAAAAAAGGTAAAGAAAAATATTTCAAATTATTTAATGAAGTAAAAATTTCAAAATATATAATTGATAAATCTATTGGAAAAAAAGCTTCTTTAATATAGCAAACTTAAATCTTAATCATATTTAAAGCATTATTTTTAAATATATTTGCCTCTTTAATATATCTTCTGACCATTTGCGTTGTTTTATGGCCAGTCATTGCCATAATACTACGTTCATCAGCTCCAGACTCTGCAGCAACTGTTGCAAAACCTGATCTTAAACTATGACCTGCAAAATTTTTATTCTCAATACCTGCTAAATTTAGATATTCTTTCATTAACAAAACTACTGATTGGTCAGTTAATCTATTTTCTGTTAAAGATAAACCTTTTGAAAATCTTCTAAAAATAGGTCCAGATTTAATTTTAGAAATTTCTAGCCACTTTCTAAGATTAACTACTGGGCAATAGTTTTCATTAGTGAAGTAGGGTAGTCCTTTGATCATTCCTTCACCAAATTGATCAGTTTTTGATCTTTTAATGGTGATTTTAAGACCCTCAGGCACAAATTCTAAATCTTCATGATCAATTGAAATAAGCTCAGTTCGTCTAAATCCACCTCCAAAGCCAGTTAAGATTATTGACTTGTCTCTAAATTTTTTAATATCTTCAATTTTTTGTTGATCTATTACATTAATTACAGCTTTTAAATGACTGATTAATATAGGTTTTTTACCTTTTTGAATGCTTCCTTTCACCCTTTTTATTCCCATTAAGTTTTCAACAATGATTGGATGTTTTGTATCTAGATAATGCCCTTTTAGTTTATGAACCATGCTAATTGACACTAAACGTCTTCTTAAAGTGCTTATTTTCGAATTTTTAGAAAGGTGTGTAAGGTATAATGAAACAATTTTTGGTTCTGATGGCAAAGAATTCAAACCATGCTTAGCACAAAAAGCTCCAAAATCTTTAAAATCTGACTTATATGCTCTTAATGTATTATTAGCTTTTGAGCTTTTGAGGTTATTTAAAGTTGCCTCATGAAGCGATTTTAGATCTGTTGTCAGTTCATTCATACAATTACTATTGATAACAATTAATTATCACTAGTAATATATCAAGTGATTTTTAATGTCAATAGTTTAAATATAAAAATTATGGGTTCAATTGATGGAGAAATTCCTGCTGTATGGTTTTTAATTACATCTGTAGGATTTATTATTTTAAGTTCAATTCAGTATAAAAATCATGGCAAAAGCATTGAAACTATTTTTTTATCTATCTTGGCAATCTTATTTTTAATCAGCTATTTTATCTTAGTTTTCAAAGCTTAATTTATCCCCAATATTCACAGGAATTTCTGTAAATTTTCAGAATCAATTAAAAGGTGATACAGCTTCAAAATCATATCTGTTAATATGTAGATGAATTATGGGGCAACCCTTAACTGGCCAATTGGGCAAAAGCCGAGAGGTACAAATCCAAGGGGCAGAAAGTTCTGCAAAGCATCGCTGAACATGCAGAACGGGAGGCATGGCGGTAGCGCATCAACGACGTGCCAAAACAACTGTTCTTTGCACCTTTAAAAGTGCAAGGAAACAGGGGTTTCTGAGGAAAAATGCATCTTAAAGGCACTAAATTTCAATTAAAAGTCTGGAAATACCTTAAAACTATACCAAAAGGTAAAATAAGAACATATAAACAAGTTGCTGCTGCTATAAACAGCCCTAAATCAGCTAGAGCTGTTGCTAATGCTTGTGCTAAAAACCCATATGCCCCAAAAATACCTTGTCATAGAGTGATTAGATCTGATGGAGCTCTTGGAGGTTACTCAGGTAGAGGTGGAATCAAGCAAAAACTCAAATTACTAAGATCTGAAAAAGTAGCTATTTAGAGTTATTTTAAACCTTTTTTAAGTTAAAAAAGTCAGTAAAATAAACGTTTTTTACCTTTTTTTGAGATTACTTTACAAATAACATAATTCACCCTTAGGTTGTACCATATATTAACATATACGAAAAATAGACCCATCTATGGGCGTTTAAATGCTATATTCAATTAGTGCATCGCTCTACTATTCAACTATATCAATGCTTTTGAACTTCCCTATTTTTTTGGAATTTTCATAACCACAATCAAAAAAAGTCCTTATTTTAAAAGGATATTTGCTGTTTTTCATGATTTGCTATAAATCTCCACTCTTGCAAAGCATATTAGGGTGATTTTAACACTCAATGGTCTAAAATATTCAAAAATTTTTATTATTTATATTTTTAATAAAAATACAATAAATACAATAGTTTATAATAGATACTTAATGTAATACTTTAGATAATAGTAAATAAATATTACCTTTTATTTTACTTTTTTAACTAAGTTATCTCTTCTTGAGATGTAGATACCACTTAATACAATAATAAACAAACCTAAGAAAGTCCAATTATTAGGGAAATCACCAAAGAAATAATAGCCTATAACTATGTTGGTAATGATCTCAAAATAACTAAATGGAGCTAATTTTGAGGCATCAGCGTATTTTAGAGATAATATTAGAAATAAGTGACCTACGCAGGCAAATACACCAATAGCAGCCATCATTGACCACTGATTAATTGTTGGCTTTATCCAAACAAAAGGCATTACACATGAAATAATAACAGCCCCTACTACACCGGTTAACAATAAAGTTAATAAAGGGTTGTCTGAAGTACTTAACTTACGAGTAATAATTAAATAAAATCCATACATTATTCCTGTTCCAAGCGCAGCAATACTTGCTAAATTAATTTCTACAAAACCAGGTCTTATAACAACCAAGGATCCTATAAATCCTATAATTACAGCTGACCATCTTCTAAATCCAACCTTCTCACCTAAAAAAATTGGAGAAAAAGCTGTAACAATCAAAGGTGCAACAAACGCCAAAGTTAATGCTTTTGCTAAAGAGATTACTGAAATGGCATAAAAGAAACAAATATTTGCTGTTAAAAGTATTAAGCCCCTTATAAATTGTAGCTTTGGTTTGTCTGTCCAAACAAGATTTTCTCGAAAAAAGAAAAACATAATTGGTAAAGTGAACACCACAGTAAAAAAATATCTTGCCCAAGTGATTTGTAATACGGGTAATTCTGCACTTAAATATTTAGCAAAACCATCCATAATTGGAAGCATTACCCACGCTAAAAGATTAAATGTAATAGCCTTCATATAAGAAGGATATAGATTAATTAAAGTATTTTAAAGCAAAGAATACAACAATTGGAATAGTTATAAAAGACATGAGTGTTGACACAACAATAGTACTAGCAACACTATCAACAATTTTTTTGGGTGAATAAATTGATGCAACAAGATAATTAAGAACCGCGCTAGGCATTGAACATTGTATCAGTAATACACCAGCTGCAAACCCTTCTAGACCAAAATATAATATCAATAAATAACCGATAATAGGTCCAACAATTACTCGGCCTAAAGAAGAAAATATTGCCTTGTTAAGTGAAAAAACTTTAAGTCTTGTTAGTGCTATTCCTAATGACATCAAAATTAAAAATATCGTGGCATACATTAATAAAAAAGTAGTATTTTCTATAAATCCTGGAAGTTCATAATCGTAATAAAGTAAAAAAACTGCAATAATGATTGCATAAAAAGGTGGGCTTTTTAGTATGACTTGTAAACTAAATTTTCTATCTGCTAAAAAAACACCTAATGTAAAGTGACACAAAATGATTAAAGCAGAAATAGCGGCTGAAACACCAAGACCTTGAGACCCGTACGCGAATAAACATATTGGTAAACCCATATTACCAGTATTAGGCATTGTTAAAGGTGGAAGTTCTCTTATTATATCTTTAGTATTCAAAAGAAATAATATGATTATTCCAACAATAATAAACCCAACGATTGCAATTGCATAGTACCAAAAATAGTTAATAAAAATACTAAATGATATATTTACTGGATTTAATGCATAAATAATCATTGCCGGTGTACCAACATTTGCAGCAAAATTAGTGATAAATGTAGTGTCAATTTTAGGATTTTTTTTGCCGAGATAATATCCAATACCCACAACAAAGAATACTGGAAACAAAACTTCAAAAAGTTTTATATAAATATCCATTAATTATAGAGTCTAATTAAAGTTGGAAATTTAAGAATATTTTTATTTTTCTTAAAAATTGATAGACAATTTTTTATATTTTTTTCAGTAGTTTTATGGCTTATAATAACAATCGTAGCCTTCTTATTTTTCTTATCAGGAGTTTGAATAATTCTTTTTACTGAGATCTTAAATTTAGATAATCGATTTGTTATTAAAGATAAAACACCCTGTTTATCCTTAACCTCAAATCTAAGATATAATGAATTAGAATAATTTTGATTGTTAAAGGGTTTTATAGATCTTCTTTTATTATAAGAAATTCCAAAAGGGGGTTTAATATTTCCTCTCAAAATTGATAATAAATCTGATAATAAAGATGATGAGGTTGGTCCAGGACCAGCCCCCTCTCCTTGTAAAATACTTTGACCTACTGGTTTGCCCTCTGTAATAACCGCATTCATTACACCATTCACATTTCCGATATATGAGTTTTTACTCACTAAACATGGATGTACTGTTTCAAATAATTGATTATTAATAATTTCAGAAATCCCAAGTAATTTTATCCTCAAACCTAATTGATTTGCTATTTTAATATCTTCTAGCTTAATGTTTTCAATTCCTTCCATTATACACTTACTTTTTGATATTTTGATATTAAATGAAAGCGCTGATAAAATTCTAATTTTAGCAAAAGCATCGAAACCATTCAGATCTAATTTAGGATTACCTGGTTCAGCATAACCAAGTACCTGAGCTTTCTTTAAAACTTTTTCAAAACTTTCATTACTATTTTCCATCTCTGATAAGATATAATTAGTTGTCCCATTTAAGATTCCATAAACTTTTTTAATCTTATTAGTTGCTAGCCCCTCTTTAATAGTTTGAAGAATTGGAATTCCTCCAGCAACAGAAGCCTCGAACTCTAGATTTACTTTATTCATTTCAGCTAGTTTAGCTAAATGGTCCCCATGTTTAGCAATTAATGCTTTATTTGGCGTTATTACATTTACTTTATTTTTCAAAGCGTATTCTACTATCTTTTTGGAAATACCATCAGATAAACCAATACATTCAAATAAAATATCTATTTTTTTTTCTTTAAAAATTTTTAAAGGATTTGAATAAAAAATTTTTTTATCTATGTTAAATCGTCTTTTTTTATTTTTATTTTTAGCAGATATAGCTACAATACTTATTTTTTTTCCAGTTTTTATCTCTATTTCTTTCTTTTTTGAATTTAATTCATTGTACAAAAATATTCCGACCTGACCCAATCCAACTAGTGCAATATTTATATTTTTATTCATTAGTTAATATCCGGAAATTTACTTTTTTTGATATAATTATTAATATAAATTTCATACTCTTCAATTGTCATTAATCTAATATCATTTGATTTTTTTATTATTTCGGTCAGTTTGTTATTATCATTTTTTTTATCACTTTTCTCATTCCAATATTTAGAGTCAATATTAAATGAACATGCGTTTAAAAATATGAAGAGAGCTATAAATAATAATCTATTCATTTAAAACCAGCATCTTTTGGAAAATTAAATTTCATATTCATATTTTGTATTGCTTGACCCGCTCCCCCTTTAATAAGATTATCAATAGCAGAAAGTATAATTATCTTATTCTTATTTTTTGATTTACAAACTGATATATTGCAATTATTCGTATTAATTACATCATTTGTGCTTATTAATTTGTCTTTATTTAATATTTTTATAAAATTTGCTTTTTTATAATATTTTTTCAACGTGTTTAATATTTTTGATACTGAAGAAGTCTGATTAAGCTCAACATAAATTGTGCTTAAAATGCCTCTAAACATAGGTGATAAATGAGGAGTAAAATCAAATTGAATATTTCCTTTAACGCATCTCTTGATCATTTCTTCAATTTCAGAATTATGTCTGTGTGATGCAACACCATAAGCACTTAAAGATTCATATAAATTTTTATCTTTATATTTTTTGTGTACACCTCTTCCAGCACCAGAATATCCTGATTTTGAGTCAATTATAATATTATGATTTTTTATTAATCTATCTTTTAATAAAGGTATCAAAGGTAATAGAATAGAAGTCGGATAACATCCAGGACAAGAAATAATTTTATAATCTTGAACTTTTTTACCTGTAATTTCAGGTAAAGAATAAATACTATTCTTAATATTATATTTTGCTTTATGATCTTTTTTATACCATTTTTTGTAATCTAAAGCTTTTTGAAGCCTAAAATCTGCGGCAAGATCAATTAAAACGTTTTGTTTATTCAAATATTTTGAAATTACTTGTGCTTCTCCATTGGGAAGTGCTGTAAATACAACATCAATTTCATTCAAAAATTTTTTATTGAATTTTACAATTTTGGGTAATCTTTTTAATCCAATTGTTTTATCGTAATAAGAAATTTTTTTTCCTATTGATTTGTTTCCACATAAATACTTTATTTTTACATATTTATGTTTGTTTAACAATTTTATCAATTGGATACCAATATAACCAGTTGATCCAGCGACTAATACATTAAGCTTAGGCATTT
>CACDQT010000023.1 GCA_902554995.1 uncultured Pelagibacteraceae bacterium
GATGCTAATATCAAATGAGTACATTTTTAGATAAAAAACAAATTATTGAGCTATTACCTCATCGTGAACCAATGTTATTAATTGATGAGCTTTATGATATTAAGAAATTGAATTCAGCTACTGCTGTTGTAAATGTCAGAAAAGATAGTTTTTTTGTAGATGGACACTTTCCTGGACAACCAGTAATGCCAGGAGTCTTGATTGTCGAGTCTTTTGGTCAAGCTGCCGCCGCTTTAACTGCTCACGGTCTGGATAAATCAACATATGAGAACAAGTTGGTATTTTTAATGGGAGTTGAAAAAGCAAGATTTAGAAATCCAGTTATACCAAATTGTAAATTGATTTTAAAAATTGAGGCAATAAGATCACATGGGCGTGTTTGGAAATATAAAGGTGAAGCATTTGTAGATGATAAAAAAATGGCTGATGCAATTTGGTCGGCCACAATAGTTGATAAGAAATAATTAGCAATAATTCTTGATAACACAACAACTTATGCTTTGGTAAAAGCAATTATGTCTAATCCATTTTTTATTAATAATGGGCCATATAATATTTCCGAAATTCTAGAAATTTTAAACGTAAAACCTAAAATTGAAGAAAATCTAATAGTAAAAGATATTAAGGATTTATTTAGTGCAGATAAAGACTGCATCACCTTCTTTCACTCAAAAAAATATAATAAAATCGCAAAGAAAACAAAAGCTTCATATTGTATTACATCACAAAATTTAAAAGACTATCTTCCAAAAAACTGTGCGCCTATTGTGGTAGAAAATGTATTAATTTCAACTTCGCTTGTTACTCAAATGTTTTATCCAAATTCCATTGAGGATGAGCATGATGTCTCCGCTGTTGATATAAGAGATACCACCCTAAAAGATATAGTAACTGCTGGAAAAAATGTATTAGTCGGAGACAACGTCAAAATTGGAAAAAATTGTTTAATTGGACATAACTCAATTATAGAACGCAATGTTCAAATTGGTGATAATTGTAAAATTGGATCTAACACAATTTTAAGAAATTCTGTGATAAAAGATAATGTAACTATTTTAGATAATTGTGTAATTGGAAAAAAAGGATTTGGTTTTTTTCCATCACAGAATAAAAATTTAAGATATCCTCATATAGGTATTGTTATAATCAATGAAAATTCTGAAATTGGATGTGGATCTACAATAGATCGTGGTTCTTTATCTAATACAGAAATTGGTAAAAATACTTTTTTAGATAATCAAATTCATATAGCTCATAATGTTAAAATTGGTGAAAATACAATTATAGCTGGACAAGTCGGAATTGCAGGAAGTTCAATTATTGGTAATAATGTGAAAATTGGCGGTCAATCTGGAATATCCGGACATCTCAGAGTAGGAAATAATGTTGAAATCGGTGGTGGCAGTGGTGTTATAAAAGATGTACCTGATAATGCAAAAGTTATGGGCTATCCAGCAAAAAGTATTAGAGAATTTTTAAAAGATAATAGATGATACATAAAACTGCTATTGTTGATCCAAAATCTAAAATATCATCTAATGTAGAGATAGGTCCTTATTCAGTAATTGGGCCTAATGTTGAGGTAGGAGAAAATACTATTATCCAATCTCATGTTAGTATTGTGGGAAACACTAAGATTGGGAAGAAAAACAAGATATATCCATTTGCTTCTATTGGAAACGATCCTCAAGATCTGAAATTTGATGGTGAACAAACTAAATTAGAAATTGGAGATAACAACAAAATAAGAGAATATGTAACAATAAATCCAGGTACTAAAGGTGGGGGTGGTATTACTAAAATTGGTAATGGATGTTTATTTATGGTTTCTTCACATATAGCACATGATTGCTTAGTCGAGGATAATGTAATACTTGCAAATAATGTTCCTCTTGGTGGACATGCACATATTGAGCAAAATGTCATAATCGGAGGTAATTCAGCTGTACAACAATTTACTAGAGTAGGTAAGTTTGCAATGATAGGTGGAATGTGTGGGGTTGTAAGAGATATCATTCCATATGCGATAGTACATGGAAATAGAAGTGTTCTTCAGGGCTTAAATTTAATTGGTTTAAGAAGAAAAAATATACCTAATAAAGAAATCTTAGTTTTAAGTGAAGCATATAAAGAAATCTTTAAAAATGAAAATTTGACTGAAAATTTAAAAAATTTAAATGTCGAGATTAAAAAAAATGGTCTTGTAAAAGACGTCGTTAAATTTTTAGAAAAAGATAAAAAAAGACCAATATGCACGCCTTTTTCAAAATAAAATGATAGGTTTGTTTTTAGGTGATACAGATTTTTCGAAAATAGTCCTTAAAAAAATAAAAAAACTAAAAAAAAAATACTTTATAATTGATTTTTCCAAAAATAATGATTTTGCTAGAGAAAAAAATTCACACAGAATTAGTATAGGAAAATTTGGAAAAATTATTGATTTAATTAAAAAGCAAAAATCAAATAAAGTTCTTTTTGCTGGGAAAATTGCTAAACCAAAATTTTCTACATTGAGATTAGACTTAAAAGGTATTTATTATATGCCAAGTATTATAAAAGCTGCTAAATTAGGAGATGCAGCAATAATTAAAGTCATAATTGAAATCCTTAAAAATGAAAAAATTGATGTTATAAGCTCAATTCATTTCAATCCTGAGTTAACCGGTAAAAAAGGTTTACATACAAAGATAAAACCTTCTCGATCAGATATTAAATCAATCAATAGAGGTATAAAATATTTAGCTAAAACAAATAGTTATGATCATATTCAAGCAATAGCAGTAAGAGATAATAAGATAATAGCAAAAGAGGACAATAGAGGTACCAAAAAAATGATGTCTAAATTAAAGAATAACTCAGGTAGTATTTTAATCAAATTTCCCAAAAAAAAACAAGATTTGAGAATGGATTTACCAACAATAGGGATCCAAACTATTAAAGATTGTAAAAAATATAGATTAAAAGGAATAGTTCTTAAATCAAAAAAAAATATTTTTTTAGATAAATCTAAAAGTATTGAATTTGCTAATAAAAATAAAATTTTTATTTTGATAAAATGAAAAAAATATTTGTACTTACAGGAGAACCATCTGGAGATAAATTAGCTTCCACAGCAATTTCAAAACTTCAAAAAGATTATACTGACATTGAATATTTATCTGTAGGTGGATCAAATTTAAGAAAAATTGGTATTAATTCCATCTTTGATTTAAAAGAAATAACTTATTTGGGTTTTACGAGTGTTTTATTAAATATTTTTAAGATTAATAAAAGAATTAATCAAGCTGTCAATGAAATCTTAAAATTTAATCCAGATATTTTGTTTAGTGTCGATAGCCCAGATTTTACTTTAAGAGTTGCAGAAAAGGTAAAAAAAATTAACCCTCAAATTAAAACAATTCACTATGTAGCCCCTCAAGTTTGGATTTGGAGAAAGGGAAGGGTAAAAAAGATTAAAAAATTTATTGATCATATTCTTTTATTATTTGATTTTGAAAAAAAATTTTTTGATGAAGAGAATATAAATAATACTTTTGTAGGTCATCCGTTAATAGAAAGTAGCAAAAAAAATAAAACAGATATCAATAATTTTATTTCTAATGATAAAAAAATAATTTCTATATTTCCAGGTAGTCGAAAATCAGAAACAAATGTTTTGTTACCAATATTGATTGATTTTATAAATATGATGAACAAAAGAAATTCAAATTATAATTTTATTTTTCATGCTACTGAAGAAAACAAAAATAACATTTTTGAATATATTAAAGATAAGAATTTGAATAATATTGATGTAATTTCAGATGAAAATATGAAAAAGGAAATATTATCAAATTCAATTTTTGCTGTATGTAAGTCAGGAACAATATCACTTCAAGTTTGTAATGCTAATGTTCCTTCAATAATTATTTATAAGTTAAATTTTATAAATTTTATGATCTTTAAATTATTAGTAAATGTTAAATTTGCAAATATCATCAATATAATTAATAATAAAGAAGTCATTCCTGAATTGTTACAAAGTGAGTGTAATGCAAAAGAAATTTATAATTCTGTTTTATATATGCTTAAAAATCCAGAGATTGGAAAAAAACAATTAGAACAATGCAATCAAACTTTAAAAGGAATTAGATCGAGTTCTTCATCATCTAACGAAGTAGCCACAATATTAAGAAATAGTCTTGTTGGATAATCTTTTTTCCACCTCTTCTTTACCTAAAGAAACAATTATATCATAAATACCAGGACCAAATTTTGACCCTGTTAAAGCCACTCTTAAGGGCTGACCAACACCTTTAAAATTGGTGTTATTTGATTTTATTAGTTCCTGAACTATTGGTTCTAAATTTTCCTTTGTAAAGTTGCTTATTTTTTTAATATTATCTTTAAATTCGGAGATAATTTTTCGTGCATTAGCATCAATTAATTTTAGATCTTCTTTATTAAAATTAACTTCATCATTAATAATATATTGGCTATTATTATATATATCCTCTAGTGTTTTAGCTTTATTTTTAAGAAAAGTTAGAGATTTTTTAATTATATCTTTCTTCTCCTCAATAATCTTATTTTTAAAAATTTCACAATAGTTAATGAGTTGATTAAAAAGTTCATTTTCATCAATACTCTTTATATAGTGTTCATTCATAGATAGAATTCTACTTAAATCTAATTTTGATGGTGATTTTCCAATACCTTCAAGATTAAAATATTTTACACTTTCATCTAAAGTAAAAATTTCTTTATCCTCATAAGACCAACCCAATCTTAAAAGATAGTTTCTCAAAGCATCTGGCATAATACCTATTTTAGAATAGTCCTCTAGAGTTGATGCTTTATCTCTTTTTGATAGTTTTTTTCCCTCAATTGTATGAATTAATGGTGCATGTGCAAATGTTGGTAAAGCCCATTCCATTGCATCATAAATTTGAATTTGTTTAAAAGTATTGATTTTATGATCATCACCTCTAATAATGTGTGTTATGTTCATCTGATGATCATCAACAGCAGCAGATAAATTATAAGTTGGTGTACCATCATTTCTTAAAATTATAAAATCTTCGATTGTATTATTTTCAATTTCTACATTTCCCTGAACTTTATCTTTCAATATTGATGTACCATCAATTTTACTTTTAAATCTAATTACTGGTTTAATATCTTTAGGCGCTTCATTTTCATTTCTGTCTCTCCATTTTCTATCATAAACGTATGGAATTTTTTTTTGCTTAGCTCTTTTTTTTTGTGCTTCAATTTCTTCAGTCGAACAATAACATTTGTAAGCACAACCTTTTTTTAATAGTTCATTTGCAACTTTGATATGATCATCAATTTTTTGAGATTGTATATATTCTGTTCCATCATGATTGATACCTATCCATTGCAAAGATTTTATAATTTGATTTTTGTATTCCTCTTTTGATCTTTCTTTGTCTGTATCTTCTATACGTAGATAAAAATTACCATTTTGGTTTTTTGAATATAACCAATTAAATAAGGCTGTTCTCACCGCGCCAATATGCAGAGGTCCAGTAGGTGACGGAGCAAATCTAGTTGCTACTTTTTTCATTAAAAATGGTTTAGACTATTTTTTTAGAAGTTTCTATATAAAGATACTAAAACACCTTGAACTTTTACTCTATCAGGGCCAAAAATTTTGGTTTCATAGTTTTTATTAGCACTTTCTAACGCTACTACTTTACCTTTTTTTCTAATTCTTTTAAGCATAGCTTCGTGTTCGTCAATTAATGCTACCACTATTTTTCCATTATCAGCTGTATCAGTTCTTTTGATGATGACTGTGTCACCCTCATGAATTCCAGCTTCAATCATTGAATCTCCTTGAACTTTAAGGCCAAAATAATCTCCATTTTTTTCTAAGTTATTTGGTAATGGAATTCTAGAAACTTCATTTTGGATTGCCTCAACTGGTGTTCCAGCTGCTATTTTACCTAAGACTGGTACCTCAGCATCGTCGGATAAAGGTTTTTCTTCATCTAAACCTCCCTTGATGATACTTGGGGAAAAATTATTGTAAATATCATTTGCAGAAGCAGTCTCTGGTAATTTTATAACCTCTAAAGCTCTAGCTTTATGAGCAAGCCTTTTAATGAAACCTCTTTCTTCTAAAGCACTAATTAATCTGTGAATCCCAGATTTTGATTTAAGATTTAGTGATTCCTTCATTTCTTCGTAAGAGGGAGATACACCAGAGCTTCTCAACTTCTTGTTGATAAATAAAAGCAGGTTTTTTTGTTTTTTTGTTAGCATAAGAACAAATATCGTACAAACAATGTTCTATAAAAGTTCTTCATAATTAACAATAGTTAAAAAGTAAAGAAAATAAAGACTTTTTTGACTATAAAACGGAAAAAATCGAATTATCGTCTAAATTTTTTAAAAGTGATTCACCAATTAAAAAGGTTTTGATGGATGTTTTATTTGAAAGTTCCAACAATTCTTCTTTAGTTTTAATTCCACTTTCAGAAATTAGTGGGCCAGGGTGATTAACTAAAACATCGTGAATATCATAAGTTGTATTAATATCAGTTTTTAGAGTTTTTAAATTTCTGTTGTTAATACCTAGTAAAGCATTTTTAAATCTAAGTGATTGTTTAGCTTCATTAACAGTATGAACCTCTACAATAACTGACATATTCAACTTTAAAGCTTCTTCATATAATTCATCTGCCAATTTATCTGAAACTCCAGCTAAAATAATTAAGATAGCATCAGCACCATAACTTTTAGCTAAAGGAATTTGAAATTTATCTATAAAAAAATCTTTACAAAGAATTGGTAAATTAACATCTTGTTTTATTTTACTAATATGCAGTAAGTTTCCTAAAAAAAAATCCTCCTCAGTTAAAACAGATAAACAGGTTGCTTTATTTGATTTATACATATTAGCTATTTTTACAGGATCGTAGTCTTTAATAATTATACCTGCAGAGGGACTTGCTTTTTTTATTTCAGCAATAATTGAGAATTTTTTATTTTCAATATTCTTTTTAATCGTATCTTTAAAATCAACATATGTACTATTATTTTTTATTAATTCTTCGAGTGACTCAAGACTTATATTTTTTTTAAGCTCTAAAATTTTTTCACTTTTAATATTTATTATTTTTTCAAGAACATTTTCAGCCATTTTGAATTTTCTCTAGTTGTTTAAATGTTTGACCTGATAAAATATGTTTTCTAGCATCATCATAAGCTTTATCGAAATTCTGATGAGTTTCATTTATAATTAATCCTGCTGCCGCATTTAAACAAACCGCTTTAGAAAAATCATTATCCTCGCCTTTAAATATATTAATCATTTTACCTGCATTAAAAGCTGCATCATTACCAATGAGATTTTCAAAATTATCTGCATTTATATTTAACTTATTTGGATCAATAATAATCTCTGAGATAACACCATCTTTTAATTGAATTATATTAGTTTTAGCATAAGGTGAAATTTCATCTAATCCATCTTCGCTATTGAGTATCCAAGCAAATTTAATATCTAAATTTTTTAAAGCATTTGCAAATATTCTTAATAGTTTTTTATCAAAAACACCAATAACTTGTCTTTTTACTAGAGCAGGGCTACTCAAAGGTCCAATCATATTAAATATAGTTCTTTTTCCAATTTTTTTTCTTGTAGGTCCAACAAATCTCATTGCGCTGTGATAGTTGGGTGCAAACATGAATCCAAAATTATTATCATTAATTTGACTTTCAATATCTTTTGGCTCTAAATTTATTTTTATATTTAAAGCTTCTAAAACATCACCAGATCCACATTTCGAGGATACAGCTTTATTTCCATGTTTAGCTACTTTAACACCCATACTCGAAAGTAATAATGCTGAAGCTGTTGATATATTAAGTGTATTCATACCATCTCCACCAGTTCCACAAGTATCAACACAATTTTCTACATTTACTCTTTTAGACTTGTTTCTAAGAACAAAAACTCCACCAGCTACCTCATCAGAAGATTCGCCTTTTGCCGATAAAAGTGTCAAAAAATCAAATATTTCTTGTTCTTCTGCTTTACCCTCCATCAATAATTCAAAAGCAGATTTACTTTCATCAAAAGTTAAATTTTCCTTTTTCTTAATTTTTTCAATGAATTGTTTCATTAGTCCTAAATTCTTATAAAATTTTTTAAAATTTTAATTCCTAATTTAGTTTTAATACTTTCAGGGTGAAATTGCACTCCATGTATATGATATTTCTTATGTTGTACTCCCATTATTAGTCCATCTTGAGTCTGAGCAGTAATTTCAAGATCTTTAGATAATGATTTTTTATCAATAATTAAGCTGTGATATCGAGTTGCTTCAAACGTTTTAGGGAGATTTTTTAAAATACCAACTTTTTTTGAAAAAATCTTACTAGTTTTTCCATGCATTAGCTTTCTAGCTTGGATAATTTTTGAGCCAAATACTTGACCTATAATTTGATGGCCTAAGCAAACTCCGAGAATTGGTATTTTTTTATATAAAGATTTAACAATTTTAAGACAATTACCTGATTGATTGGGGTTACCAGGTCCAGGTGAAATTACGATCTTATGATATCTTTTTTTTAAAATTTCATGAGATGTAATTTGATCATTTCTAATTACTTCAACATTCACTTTTAATGATGACAAATAATGGTAGAGATTAAAAGTAAAACTATCGTAATTATCAATTAAAATTATCTTTTTCATTTCAACGCATTAATTAAAGCTTTTGCTTTATTTACAGTTTCTTCATACTCTTTTAATGGTTTGCTATCTGCAACAATTCCGGCTCCAGCTTGGACATAAAATCTATTTTTTTTTGCAACAGCTGTCCTTAAAGCAATACATGTATCAAACTCTCCATTCGCCGCGAAATATCCAATGCCACCGGCATAAACCTTCCTTTTTGTAGACTCTAGTTCATCAATAATTTCCATAGCTCTTATTTTGGGAGCTCCAGAGACAGTTCCAGCTGGAAAACCCGCTAAAAGAGACTTAAATTTAGAAAATCTTTTATCATGTTTACCTATTACGTTCGAAACTATATGCATTACATGTGAATACCTTTCAATTATAAAACTTTCAGTTACTTTGATGGAATTAGTTTTAGATACCTTTCCGGCATCATTTCTTCCAAGATCTAATAACATTAAATGTTCAGAAAGCTCTTTTTTATCTCTAAGTAAATCTTTCTCATAAAAACGATCCTCTTTAATTGTTTTTCCTCGAGGTCTTGTTCCGGCAATGGGTCTAACAGTTATTTCATCATCTCTTAACCTTACTAATATTTCGGGACTAGCACCTATTATTTGGAAATCAGTAAAATTAAAAAAAAACATAAATGGAGATGGATTTGTTATTCTCAATTTTTTGTAAATATCGATGGGTTTTTTTGTCAACTTAGTCTCAAAACGCTGACTTAAAACAACTTGGAATATATCTCCTAATCTAATGTATTTTTTTGCCTTATTAACAATAGATAAAAATTTATTTTTAGAAGTATTTGAATT
>CACDQT010000024.1 GCA_902554995.1 uncultured Pelagibacteraceae bacterium
GATGGTGAAATTCTGGTTAAAGGTGAAAATGTAATGCTTGGTTACTGGAATATGAAAAAAGAAACAGAAGATATACTTAAAAATGGTTGGTTACACACCGGAGATATAGGTGAAATTACAAAAGAAGGAAATTTGAAAATTACTGACAGAAAAAAAGAAATTATAGTAAATTCTGGTGGTGATAACATTTCACCCTCAAAAATTGAAAATTTATTGTGTCTTGATGACAAAATTAAACAAAGTTTTGTTTATGGAGACAAAAAAACTTATTTAGTTGCTTTAATTGTGAGTGATAGTGAAAAAAATAAAAAAGAAATTGAATTATATATAGATGATCTAAATAAAAGCTTATCTCTTGTTGAGAGAGTAAAAAAAATAAAATTAATTAACGAAGAATTTACAATTGAAAATGGAATGTTAACACCAACTTTAAAACTAAAAAGAAAAAAAATTTTAGAAAAATATAAAAAAGATTTAGAAAAACTTTATTAATTTTTTACAAAATATTTGATTATTAAGCGCATAAACACTAACTTTTTTACAATTTAAAATTTTTTAAAAAAAAATTTAAATTTTAATTTTATTTTAAAAATTTTCTTTGAAATTAAAGATTTGACATCAGGCACATAAAAAAATAAAAATAGATTAATAGCGAATCAATTGATTCGTTTAACTTAAAAAGGGAGCTAAAGATGCCTAAGAGAAGAAAAAAAGCAAAGAAGGCTAAGAAAAAAGCTAAGAAAAAAGCTAAAAAAAGAAGAAGAAGATAATTACTTAGTATTCTTTATTAAAAACGCTTCTCATAACGATTTACGTGTGAGAGGCGTTTTTTTTTACTCCTCTATATCTTCTTCATTTTCTGAAACAGCCTCTTCCTCAGGCAAATCTGATGAAGCTTGCTTTATTGGTGCTGCTTCTGGTTTAGGTTGAGTATTTAAGTTTCTTTTTAAAGCTTTATCTAATTTTTTTTGAGTATCCTCTAAAGACAGATTTAGAATTATTTGAAATTCTGAGAGAATTCTTTCATATGCTTTTTCAAACAATTGTCTTTCACTATAAGATTGGTCAACCATCAAATCATCCCCCTTATTAAGGTCTCTTACTACTTCAGCTAGTTCATAAATCTTACCTGATGAAATCTTTGCTTCATATTCCTGTGCTCTCCTACTCCACATAGATCTTTTTATTTTAGGCTTACTTTTTAATATTGAGATGCATTTATTTACCTGATTGATAGTAGCTAATGGTCTTAAGTGTAATTGTTTGTTAACAGGCACCATTCCATTTGCTTTATCTTTTTCAAATTTTATAACGTAAGTTTCAACGTCTATTCCTCCAATATTTATTTTCTTAAATTCAGTAATTTGTCCAACACCGTGTTTTGGGTATACGACGTAATCTTTGATTTTATATTCTCTTTTTTCTGTTTCTTGTTTTTTTACTTTTTTAATTTCTGGTTTAGCCTCATTATTTTTTGTAATTCTTAAACCATCACTTTTCTGATCTATAGTTTTAACTTCAGATTTTATAGATTTTTTTAAAGGTAATTTTTTAGTTTTAACTGATTTTTTTGGTAATTTATTAGTCTTCTTTTTTACTTTTTTTAATTTAACAACCTTTTTGGTTTTTGCCTTTTTTTTTGATTTTGTAGCTTTACTTTTTTTAAAGGTTTTCTTTAAAATACTTTTCAAACTTATTTTGCTCATCTTTATATTTTTCGTGATCCGATGGAGGATCTTTCTTAACTGTTATATTTGGCCAGATTTCGGAATATTGTTTATTGATCTCTAGCCATTTATCAGACCCTGGCTCTGTATCAGCTTTTATTGCATCAACAGGACATTCAGGCTCACAAACGCCACAATCTATACACTCATCAGGTTTAATTACAAGCATATTTTTTCCCTCATAGAAACAATCTACAGGGCAAACCTCAACACAATCCATTAACTTACATTTAATGCATTTGTCATTAACTATATATGTCATTATTGATTTTCTTTTTTAATTTTTTCTTTGATATCTCCCATGATCTTATTGTCAATATATAATAAGCCTGCAAGTCGTCTCATCAAATTAGTTTCAAACATATCTGCTTCTTTATTTGAGTAAATTATTCTCCAAAGGGTTTCTATAATTTCAATTTTTTTTTTATCATCCATATTTTTTACTTCCCTTGTAAAATCCAAAATTTGGTTAGAGTTTTCTTCTATTTCTTTACCTTCTTTTAAAATATTTTCTAAATTATCTTGGTCTGCACCTATTTTTAAAAGTGCCTTACTTATTATAACCTCTTCTTCTTTTGAGAAGTTCTCATCAATTTTTGCAGCATGGATCAATAATGCCGTAACTCTTGCTAAATCACTATTTTTAGTATCTCCTTTTTTTTCTTTAAAAAACATCACTTACTGGTTTAAATTTAAATTTTTTAACACTTTAAAAGGACTTTCTTTAATGAATTTTTTACTTACTTTTTTTGAGCTTTTTCTTGGATTGTATTTAAAAAATATATCATTATTTTTTTCAAAAACTTTATAACCCATAATTTTTAAAAGCTTTTTAAAGTTGTCCTTATTACATCCAAGTAAATTCAACATTTCAGGAATTAACTTAATTTCATTCTTTTCTGTGTTTGAATTAATAATTTGAACAAATAATCTTTCTAAAATATCAATCCTTACATAAAAATTGTCAAATTTCTCAAATCCACAAAGTAACATAAAATTTCTGTTTTTAATTTTGTCGTTTTCTAAAAAATTTAAACCAAACACAGGAGGTTTTAAATTAAAATATTTTTGATGATAATTTTTCCAAAGTAAAGTTCTTAAGGACACAGCCTCTGGTTTGATTAATTTGTGTAAAAATACATGATATCTTCCAAATTTTACTCCTTGATCTCTCAAAAATTTCCTCTCATTTTGTCCTAATATTTTTAGATAATCTGTAACTTGATTTCTTTGAAGGACTCCATTGTTCTCATACAATTGATATGCAAGAGCTTTAATTGATGAATTTTTTTCCTTAAGATTTCTCAAATCAATTAAACTGCTCAAAACATTTTGTATTTTATTTTTTAGCCATTTCACTAAATAATTATTTAATTTTTTTAATTGATCTGTTTCCAGAATATCATCAACTATAAGAACAATATTTGGATTTAAATAATCTCTACCTGGTTGCAATTTTGCTATTGGAGACTTTCTCCAATAAATTTTAAAATCCTCGTTTAGTTCTATTAAACCTGTCTCGATTATTGTATCTATTCTTTTTTGAAGTTCTGGACCAATTGTCTGTCTTGCTGCTTTTTTGAGCGATTTGATATCTGTTTCTAAAGCACCCTTTTTTAAATCTAGTTCTAATTTAAGTCCATTTATCTTTCCAATAAATTGATCATCAATCATTACTTCGTTATTTTCTAAAATTTTAGTATCAAATTCCATATCTTGCTTTAAGCCTCTTGCTAGGACACTTGCCCTTTTGTCAATAAAAGTTTTTGTAAGCTCCTCATGTAATCTATCTGATAACTTATCCTCTAAGTGTTTTGTTTTTTCTATCCAATAGTTTTGATTTTCTATCCAATTATTTTTATTTGAAACATATGACCAAGTTCTTACATTTGCAATTCTATTTGATAAAGAATCTACATTTCCATCTAATTTATCAAGTTTGACGAGTTGAAGTCGCATATAATCATCTGTAATTTTACCCTTTTCACTTGTTAAATATTTAAAAACATTTTCAATCACCTCATAGTGATTACCATAGGTTTTTTTAACAAAATCTGGTATTTGGCAACATTCCCATAAAAGACTTAATTTGTCTTTATCAAATTTAATATTTTCTAAATTTTTATCTCTTAAAAAAAATTTTAAGGCTTTTTCATCTTCGCACTCATGTATTTTTCTTAACCATCTTCTACTAGGCTTCTCCTCTAAAGACTTTAATAATTTAAAAGGACTCTCAAAGTTTAAATTTGAATTTCTCCAAAATAAAGATTGGATTTCCTCAAATTTATGATTTTCCAATAAATCTACTTCATCAGCATTTATTTCTTTGCATTCTCCTGTTATACCAAAATTTCCATTGTTCAAATATCTTCCTGCTCTACCAGCTATTTGGCCAATTTCTGCTAAATTTAGCTTTCTTAATTTTTTTCCATCAAATTTTTTTAAATTGGAAAAATAAACGTGATCAAGATCCATATTAATTCCCATACCAATAGCATCAGTTGCTACTAGAAAATCAACATCTCCGGATTGATACAGCTCTACTTGTGAATTCCTTGTCTTTGGGCTAAGAGATCCCATAACAATAGAAGCTCCTCCTTTTTGTCTTCTTATAAGTTCAGCGATGGCGTAAACTTCCTCTGCAGAAAATGCTATAATTGCAGTTTTTCTTTGAATTCTTGAAATTTTTTTATGACCAACATAAGAAAGTTTTGAAAGTCTAGTTCGATTTATAAATTCGATGTCATCATCAAGATTAGAAATAATTGGTTTTATAGTATTTGATCCCATTAACATTGTTAATTTTATTCCTCTTAAGTTCAATAATCTGTCTGTAAAAATATGACCTCGCTCATGGTCTGCGCACATTTGAATTTCATCCACACCTACAAAATCTAATTCTTTATCAATAGGCATAGATTCAACAGTACACAGATAATACTTTGCATTAGTAGGAATTATTTTTTCTTCACCAGTAATTAATGCAACTTTATCTAAACTTACCTTTTTAATTACCTTGTCGTAAACTTCTCTAGCTAACAATCTCAAAGGAAAACCTATCATTCCAGTGTCAAACGACAGCATAGTCTCAATAGCAAGATGAGTTTTACCTGTATTTGTTGGGCCAAGGACAGCTGTAATTTTATTTTTTGTCATTTCTATCTTTGGTATATCTTAATTTTTATCTACCAGATGTAGTTGTTGTTAAAGAACAAAAATAGACTAAAACATGACCGAATCGATGGATAAAAAGTTCTCATTTTTTTTAAATAATAATTTAACTTAACATAATTAAATTAATTATAAAGATTATGTGCTGAATGCTTAGTCAGTTGTTTTGATTTTTAAAATTTTCCAAATTCCTGATGCTGACGTAATTATCTTGCCATTACAATTTAACTCACAAAATAAAAATACAAGAGTTTTTGTTTTTTTTAATATTTTAACTTTCCCGTAGATTTCATCATTAACTTTTGATGATCCAATAAACTTTATATCTAAAGAAATTGTTACGCAGGGTGCATTATCAGCTGATCTATGTGCTGCTGTGCCGGCACCAGCATCTATCAGTGCAGACAAATAACCCCCATGAGTAATTCCTGTAGCATTTAAATGATTATTATTAATCGTTGATTTAAATTCGTATTCATTTTCAGAGATATTTCTAAATAAAAGGCCTCCATTATGTTTCATAAAACCTGGTTTGAGACTGATTTGTTCAAATTGATTAGACATAATTTTTTATAATACAAAAGTTAAGATTAATATAATTACAAAAATAGAAACAAAAAAATATATTACTGACATTTGAAGAGATATTTTTTCTAACCATTTTAACATAATTTTCCTTTTTTATGGTGCGCCTGCTAGGAGTCGAACCCAGAACCTCCTGGTCCGTAGCCAAGCGCTCTATCCAATTGAGCTACAGGCGCATTTATAAATATATTTGTTTATAGTATATCAATATTTAGTGTATTTTAATGATAAGATAAAATTAAAATTTATGAACAACAAACCTGATGACGTGGTCATTTGTAGTGCAGTTAGGACTCCTATAGGCACTTATAAGGGATCATTAAAAGATTTGAAAGGAGATCAACTTGGTACTATCGTGATAAATGAGGTTTTGAAAAGAAGTAAAATATCTAATAGTCAAATTGATGAAGTAATAATGGGCCAGGTTTTGACTGCTGCTGGAGGACAGAACCCTGCGAGACAAGCAGCAGTAAATGCCGGGATCCCTGTATCCAAACCTGCTTATTTAGTAAACCAAGTTTGTGGATCAGGACTAAGGGCCATTATTTCAGGTTATCAACAAATTAAATTAGGAGATGCAAATAATGTTATTTGTGGGGGTCAAGAGAATATGTCGATGACACCTTACTCTTATTTTTATTCAGAGAAAAAAGAAATTTCAAAAGATCAATTAATCAATACTATGATTCACGATGGTTTAACTGATGCTTTTAAAAATTACCACATGGGAGTTACAGCTGAAAATGTTGCAAAAAAGTTTAATATTTCTAGAAAACAACAAGATGTATTTGCTATTAAATCCCAAAAAAAAACAGAAATTGCAATTGAAAATAATAAATTTGATGATGAAATAGTGCAGATAAATCACAAAGGTATTATTTTTAAAAAAGATGAACACCCAAGAAAAGATTTAAAATTATCTGATTTAGAAAAATTAAAAACATCTTTTAAAGATGGTGGGACTGTGACACCCGGAAACTCATCTGGTATAAATGATGGAGCAGCTGCTTTATTATTAACTACATTTAAAGAAGCTCAACAAAATTCACTTAAACCATTGGCCAAAATTATTTCCTGGGCATCTGTTGGTTTGGAACCATCTTTAATGGGTCTTGGTCCTATAGAAGCTATCCGCCAAGCATCAAAAAAAGTAAATTGGAATTTAAATGAAATCGATTTATTTGAAATTAATGAGGCTTTTGCTGCTCAAGCTATAGCAGTTATCAGTGAATTGGGTATTGATGAAAACAAAGTTAATGTAAATGGTGGGGCTATTGCTTTAGGTCACCCAATAGGTGCATCTGGAGCAAGAATACTTGTGACACTTATACATGAAATGAAAAAACAGAATAAAGAAAGAGGTTGTGCCGCACTTTGTATAGGTGGCGGTATGGGAATTGCGCTATGTGTAGAAAAAATTTAGGAATTAATTTTTCCGTATTTTTCCTCTAACAAGATTTTTTGGATCCACACATTAGCATCTTTATATGTGTTGAATTTTGGTTGAATAAATATATTTAATAACTTTTTAATCATTATTTAAGTATTTCAATAAAGAGTGTCAAAAAATTGGATAGAATGTGTTAAAATTAAAGATTAAGTAAATTTTTTTTATGTATAAAACTTTTAAAAATGACTGAAAAATTGTTAGTTCCTGACATAGGTGATTTTAAGAACGTGGAAGTTATAGAACTTTTAGTAAAAGAGGGTCAAGATATTAAAAAAAATGATCCTGTTGTTACTATTGAAAGTGATAAATCGAGTGTTGAAATACCATCAATATTTTCTGGCAAAGTCGAGTCTGTAAATGTTAAAGTTGGAGATAAGGTTTCAAAGGGAGATCTATTAATAAATATTTCTTCAAATCAATCATTATCTCAAAAAGAAAGTGTTCCAAAAGAAACTGAAAATTTAATTCAAGAAGCTGAGAGTACTTTAAGAAAATATCAGGACCAAAATATTCCACAAAAAATAATTGAGACCGAAAAACCAAAAATAATCCAAGTAGTTAAAGAAGGGGATATCGATCCACTAGAAACAAGTGAATGGCTAGAGTCTTTGTCAGCAGTAATAGAAAAAGACGGAAATCAGAGGGCACATTATTTAATTAAAGAACTTATTAACAAAGCTTATATGGAGGGTGCCAATATACCCTATACGCAAAATACTCCTTATATAAACACTATACCAGTTAACGAGGAAAAAAAATCTAATGGAGATCAAAACATAGAGAGAAGAATTAGATCTTTAATTAGATGGAATGCTGCCGCAATGGTAGTTAGAGCAAATAAAAAATTCCCAGAACTTGGAGGGCATATTGGAACTTTCGCATCTGCTGCAACTCTTTACGATGTTGGTATGAATCATTTTTGGAGAGCTAAAAATAATAAATTTGGTGGAGATTTAATTTATTTTCAAGGTCATAGCGCTCCAGGTATGTACGCTAGAGCTTATCTAGAAGGTAGACTTAACGAAAAACAATTAGATAGTTTTAGACAAGAAGTAAACCCTGGTGGTCTTTCCTCATATCCTCATCCTTGGCTAATGCCGAATTTTTGGCAATTTCCAACAGTGTCCATGGGATTAGGTCCAATGCTTGCAATTTATCAAGCAAGATTCATGAAGTACTTAATCAATAGAGGTCTCATTAAAGATGAAGGTAGAAAAGTTTGGGCATTTTTAGGTGATGGCGAAATGGATGAACCTGAATCTTTAGGCGCGATTGGTTTAGCCGCAAGAGAAAAATTAGATAACTTAATATTTGTTGTAAATTGTAATCTTCAAAGACTAGACGGACCAGTTCGTGGAAACGGAAAAATAATTCAGGAATTAGAGGGAATTTTTAGAGGTGCAGGATGGAATGTTATAAAAGTTATTTGGGGCTCTTATTGGGATCCATTGCTTGCCAATGATAAAACAGGTCATTTAGTTAAAACAATGAATGAGACTGTCGATGGCGAGTATCAAGCAATGAAAGCAAGGGACGGTGCGTATGTGAGAGAAAAATTTTTTGGAAAATATTTAGAGACCAAAGAGTTGGTTTCCAGTCTTTCAGACAAAGATATTTGGCGATTAAACAGGGGTGGTCACGACCCTCATAAAGTTTTTGCAGCTTATGATAAAGCATCTAAAAATGTTGGAAGTCCTACAGTTGTAATTGCAAAAACTATTAAGGGTTATGGAATGGGCAAAAGTGGTGAGAGTGTAAATACAACTCACCAGACTAAAAAGTTAGATATCGACGACTTAATGTATTACAGAGACAGGTTTGATGTTCCATTAACAGATCAACAAGTTAAGAATATTGAATACTACAAGCCTGATCAAAATTCTCCAGAGATTAAATACATAAATGAAAGACGAATTCAACTGGGTGGTTTTATTCCTGAAAGAACAACTTACGCCAAACCTGTTAAAGCACCACCAAAAGATATTTTCGATAATATGAAAGTTTCTACAGGTGAAAAAGAAATGTCGACCACAATGGCATTGGTCAGAATGTTAACAAACCTTTTGAGAGATAAAAATGTTGCACCAAGACTGGTTCCAATCATACCTGATGAGGCTAGAACATTCGGAATGGAGGGTTTTTTTCAAAAAATAGGAATT
>CACDQT010000025.1 GCA_902554995.1 uncultured Pelagibacteraceae bacterium
TCAGAGAATTGGTGATTTTGCTTGGGCGGGTGCTGATAGTCAGTCCAGAGGGTTTTTGATCGGAGCAACCGCTGGAAGAACAACTCTTGCTGGGGAAGGTTTACAACATCAAGATGGTCATAGTCATTTGATGGCTTCAACTATTCCTAATTGCAGATCATACGATCCAACATTTCACTACGAGCTTGCAGTCATTTTTCGAGAAGGTTTAAGAAGAATGCATGAGAAAAAAGAGAATATTTTCTATTATATTACGACCATGAATGAAAATTATCCTCATCCAGAAATGCCAAAAGATAAATCATGTGAGGAAGGTATTTTAAAAGGAATGTATAAAATAAAGGAGTTTAACAAGTATAAAAAAACTAAAATTCAATTTCTTGGATCTGGCACAATCTTAAGAGAAATGATAGCTGGTGCCGAAATATTACAAAATGAGTATCAAATCGATAGTGAGATTTGGAGTGTAACCAGCTTTAATGAATTAAGAAGGGATGGCCTTGAGGTAGAGAGATACAATCTTCTAAATCCTGATAAAGAGCCTAAAAAAAGCTATGTAGAAAAATGTTTGGGTAATACTGAAGGACCAATTTTAGCAGCTTCTGATTATATGAGAATGAATTCTGACCAGATTAGACCATACGTAAATAAAAGTTTTTATTCATTAGGAACGGATGGATTTGGTCGAAGTGATACAAGAAAGAAGTTAAGAAAATTTTTTGAAGTTGATAAGGAACATATCACAACATATGGTTTGAGTATTTTAGCCAAGGAACAGCTTATTGCATCAAAATATGCAAAAGAAGCAATCAAAAAGTATAAGATTGATATTGATAAACCTATGCCAACAAAATTATAGAATGCCCAAAAAAGATATAAAAGTTCCAAATATTGGTGAATTTAAAGATGTAGAGGTTATTGAAATTATAGTCAAAAAGGGTCAAGAGATTAAAAAAAATGATCCTTTAATAACAATTGAAAGTGATAAATCGAGTGTTGAAATACCCTCATTACATAATGGAATAGTTACAGAATTAAATTTAAATGTTGGGGATAAGGTTTCGGAAGGTGATAAAATATTAGAAATTGAATCAAAAGACAATCAAGTAGAAACTCAATTAAAAACTGAAGAAATAAAAACAATTAAAAAAGAAAATACTAAAGAAAAAAAAATAGAAATTAGAAGAGAAGTTGGATCAAAAAATGTTATCGTAAAAGATTTTTCTAAAAAAACTGCAGCCTCACCAAAAGTCAGAAAATTCGCAAGAGAACTTGGTGTTGATATTAGTAAAGTTGAAGGTAGTGAAAGACTAGGAAGAGTAACTGAAAGTGATGTAAAGTCATTTGTCGCAAATAAACCTAAGATAAATTCTGAAAAAGAATTCAAAAAAGATGAAACGATAGAACTAGAATATCCTCACTCTGAATTTGGAAAAACAGAAATAAAGGATATTCCAAGAGTGAAGAGACTTTCGTCTAAATATCTTGTGAATTCTTGGACCAATATTCCCCATGTGACCAATCATGATGAAGCAGATATAACTGAATTAGAGGAGTTTAGAACATCTCTTACAGATATTTACACTGGAGAAAAAAAAAAAATTACTCCTTTAGCCTTTATCGTCAAAGCATTAACTGCATCACTTAAAAAATTTCCAAATTTTAATTCATCTATAGATGAAATTGATAAAGGAAAAATGACCTTAAAAAAGTATTACCATATTGGAATAGCAGTAGATACGAAGCATGGACTTATGGTGCCAAAACTAAGAAATGCTGATAATAAGAATATTTCATTAATTGGCAACGAACTTAAAAAATTAAGTGATCAGTGTAGGAATCTTAAAATTGATAAAAAAGAATTATTTGGTGGTTCCATGACAATAACAAGTCTAGGAGGTATTGGTGGTTCTTTTTTTACACCTATAATTAATTATCCTGAAGTTGCAATTTTGGGAGTTGGCAAATCTCAAAAAAAACAAATTTTTATTGATGGAAAATTTATTACACGAACAATGTTACCTTTATCTTTATCATATGATCACAGAATAATTGATGGAGCTGAAGCAGCTCGATTTAACAACGATTTGAAAGATAATCTTGGAAAAAATTTTGCTTACAAATTAGCTGTGTAAAAATATGTCAAAAACTCTCTCATTATTTAGTGCACTATTATGCACTTTCATTTGGGGGACCACATTTATTGCACAAGATACAGGCATGGACGACATCGGTCCATTCACTTTTAATTCAGTAAGATTTTTTGTGGGCTTTTTAGCAATTGTTCCTTTAGCATTAATGTTTGAAGCAAAAAAACTAAAAAAAGAATTTAGGTTTGATACAAAAACATTCGTTATCCTGTCCTTTTTAATCGGACTATCATTATTTTTGGGCTCAGCATTACAACAGGTTGCGTTGCTTTACACTGATGTAGCAAATGCTGCTTTTTTTACAATTTTTTATGTGCCAATGGTCCCAATAATTATTTTCATCTTTAAAAAAGATTTTTTACACTGGAGTGTATGGCCATCAGTAATTTTATGTTTAATCGGAGGATATTTATTAACAAATTTTCAAGATGCAACTGTAAGATTAGGTGATACCCTTGTGGTATTAGGAGCTTTATTTTGGAGTACACATATTATTTTTACTGGTATGATTGTCAAAAAGTACAATCTACCATTGACTATTGGTGCAATTCAAACTCTGCTAGTTGCTCTATTCTCATTTATAATAGGTTTATTTTCTGAAGAATTTGTAATCGTTAATATATTAAATGAAATAGACTCGATTTTATATGCTGGTATTTTATCAGGTGGTTTTGCATTTGTTTTACAAATTTATGCTCAAAGAAATATAACTCCAGCACCAGCAGCAATAATTTTTTCTTTGGAGGGTGTGTTTGCAACAATTGCCGCCTGGTTTCTTTTAAATCAAATATTAGGCATTAATAATTTACTTGGTTGTTTTTTTATATTAAGTGGAGTTTTATTATCTCAATTAGTTCCATTAATAAGGAAAGCAAGTTAAATATATATTATATAAAATAAAATTAAGCCAAGAATTATCCGATAAATTACAAACACATTAAAAGAAATTTTACTTATTAATTTAAGAAAATACTTAATTGTAAAAAAAGAAAACATAAATGATAAAAAAGTAGCAATTAATAATAAAAAATTTATTTCTATTGATTGTTCAAAAGCCTCTCTTAAACCTAGGAAGCTTGCTCCTGCTAATGCAGGTATAGATAGTAAAAAAGAAATTTTACTAGCGTCTGTTCTATTGAAATTCAAAAATCTTGCTGCCGTAATCGTTATTCCAGCCCTACTAACTCCTGGTATCAACGCCAATATTTGAAATAAACCAATTAATAAAACTGATTTAATATTCAAATCTGTAGAAATATTTCGATCAATTTTTCTTTGATCAGCAAAGAAAAGTATGAATCCAAAAAATAGTGTTGTTGATGCAATTACTTTTGTGTTTCTTAAAAGATGAATAAATTCGGTGGAATATAAAATATATCCAAAAAATATTAAAGGCAAGGAGCCAATAATTATTAAACTTAATAACCTATTATTATTTCTTAGATCAAATAGCTCTTTTCTAAAATAAAAAATTACTGCAATTAATGAGCCCAAATGTAGACTTATGTCTATTAATAAAGAACTTGTTTCTAAATCATAAAAATTTGATACCAATATTAAATGAGCTGACGAACTTATGGGTAAAAATTCAGAAATTCCTTGAACAGCAGAAAGAATAAAAATTTCTATAAAATCTCGCAACATACATGTGTCGTAGCTTAAAAAATATTCATTTTAAACAATTCGATTTAATCATATTAGGTATGCAAAAATCAGATTAAGTAGATTTTAAGCTAAATATTATTGTAATTAGGTAATAATAACTGACCTATTTATTTCTTTTACTAATAAAAACTATGTATATTTTGCCATAAATTTATAAAAATTTATGACTGATAAAATGCTAAAATTCGTAAAAATAGGTCAACAAACCCCACCTAAAAGAGGAGTTGATAATAGGAAAGATGATTTCAATGAAATCTATGATGAATTTATCGCTCAAAAAGCACAAGAGCAGTCAAGTAGATGCTCTCAATGTGGAGTTCCTTTTTGCCAAGTCCATTGTCCTTTAAGCAACAACATCCCTGATTGGCTTAAATTGACTGCTGAAGGCAGATTGAAGGAAGCTTATGAATTATCTCAAACTACAAATAATATGCCTGAGGTTTGTGGCAGAATATGCCCTCAAGATAGATTATGTGAGGGTAATTGTGTTATTGAGCAGTCAGGTCATGGCACCGTAACAATTGGATCAGTCGAAAAATATATTACAGATAGTGCTTGGGAAAACGGATGGGTAAAGCCTATATCAATCAAACACGAAAAAGAACAAAGTGTTGGAATAATTGGTGCTGGACCTGCTGGACTGGCAGCTGCTGAACAACTTAGGAAAAATGGATATCAAATTACAGTTTATGACAGATATGACAGAGCGGGCGGTTTGTTAATTTATGGAATTCCAAATTTTAAATTAGAGAAACATGTGGTCGAGAGAAGAACAAAATTGTTGAAAGATGGTGGAATTAAATTTGAACAAAATTTTGAGGTTGGCAAGGATGCAACTTTAGAGCAATTGAGAAAAAAACATGATGCAATTTTAATTGCTACTGGAGTTTATAAACCAAGAGAAATTAATCTGCCAGGTAATGATTTAGATAATATTTTTCCTGCTATGGAGTTTTTAACTGCATCAAACAAAAAGGGGTTGGGAGATAAAGTTGATTTATTCGATAAAGGTATATTAAATGCTGAGGGTAAAGATGTAGTTGTTATTGGAGGTGGAGATACCGCAATGGATTGTGTCCGAACATCTGTAAGACAAAAAGCTAATTCAGTTAAATGTTTATACAGAAGAGATAAAGATAACATGCCGGGATCTGCAAGAGAAGTAGCTAATGCAGAAGAAGAGGGTGTTGAATTTGTTTGGTTGTCTAGCCCAAAAGAATTTAGAGGAAAAAATAAAATTGAAAAATTAATTGTAGATCAAATTCAACTTGGCGATCCAGATGACTCAGGGAGAAGAAGACCAGAAATTAAACAAGGATCTGAATTTGAAATTAAAGCAGATATGGTAATAAAAGCTTTAGGATTTGATCCAGAAAACTTGCCATTATTATTTGAAGCACAAGAATTACAAGTTACAAAATGGGGAACAATTAAAACTGACTTTGACACTATGGAAACTAATATTAAAGGTGTCTTTGCTGCGGGAGATATTGTAAGAGGTGCATCTTTAGTTGTTTGGGCAATTAAAGATGGTAGAGATGCTGCTTTGTCAATCAAATCTTATCTTGAAAATATCGAATTAAAAAAATCTAAAGTTGCATAATGAGTATATATAAAAAAAATTTAGAATTACTTACTAAAAACAATGTTTATTCTAAGGAAATGGAGCATGATGCATGTGGCGTAGGGTTAATTGCATCAACAGAGGGAAAAAAATCAAGAGAGGTTGTAGAATATGGAATTGAAGCTTTAAAGGCTGTTTGGCATCGAGGAGCTGTTGATGCTGATGGAAAAACAGGTGATGGGGCAGGAATACATTTAGAAATTCCCAAAGATTTCTTTGTTGAAAAAATAGAGGTTACAGGTCACACACATGATGGCTCTGATATTTGTGTTGGAATGATTTTTTTACCACGAAACGATTACTCCTCACAAGAAAGCTGTAAAACGATTGTAGAAAGTGAGTTAACTAAAAACGATTTTAGTATCTATGGCTGGAGACAGGTCCCTGTTAATCCAAAAGTTTTAGGAGAAAAAGCTTTCCAAACTATGCCAGAGATAATTCAAGTGCTTTTTAAATCGAATGATAAAAATTTGCTTGATAAAGAGCTTGAAAGAAAAATTTATGAAACAAGAAAAAAAATTGAGAATAAAGCATTCAATTTATCATTAAATAATTTTTATATTTGCTCAATAAGTTCTAAATCAATTATCTATAAGGGCATGTTTTTAGCTGAGGCTATCTCAGATTTTTTCTTGGATTTAAAAGACGAGAGATTTATTTCAAGATTTGCAATTTTTCATCAGAGATTTTCAACTAATACTGCTCCAAGCTGGAGTTTGGCACAACCATTTAGAGCAGTTGCCCATAATGGTGAAATTAATACTTACAAAGGCAATAAAAACTGGATGAGAGTTCATGAACAAGAGATGAGTAGCCCTCTTTTTGAAAATGTTGAAAATTTAAAGCCAGTTATACAAAAAGGAGTTTCTGACTCTGCGGCACTAGATAATGTTTTTGAGTTATTAAATAAATCTGGCCAACCTGCACCTTTAGCAAAATTAATGATGATCCCTGATGCTTGGTCAAAAAGAAATAAAACTCTTCCAAAAAGCCATCAACAATTGTTTAATTTTTTAAATAGTACTATGGAACCTTGGGATGGTCCTGCCGCAATTGCCGCAACAGATAATGAATGGGTCATTGCAGCAAATGATCGTAATGGTTTAAGGCCTTTAAGATATGCAATAACAAAAGATAAGTTTCTCTTTGCCGGATCTGAAACTGGAATGATTGAATTAAATGAAAAAAGAATTTTATCAAAAGGAAGACTTGGCCCAGGGGAGATAATTGGTGTTAGAATTGAAAAAGGTAAAGTGTTTACGAATAATCAAATTAAAGACTATTTGGCAAAAGAATATAAGCATTTCAATTCTCAGATAATAGATTTAGATGAAAAATTATCCATTTCAAATGAGAAACATAATTTTGATGGTGAAGATCTAAGGAGACGACAACACTCTTTTGGAATTAGTTTAGAGGACTTAGAGCTAATCTTACATCCAATGGCTGAAGATGCAAAAGAAGCGACGGGTTCCATGGGTGATGATACGCCTTTAGCAGTTTTATCGGACAAATACAGACCACTTTATCATTTTTTTAGACAAAACTTTAGCCAAGTGACCAATCCACCGATTGACTCTTTGAGAGAAAATAAAGTTATGAGTTTGAAAACTAGATTTGGTAATCTTGGGAATATTTTAGATTTTGATACTTTAACTAAAGAAAATATTTACGTTTTAAATAGTCCGATATTATCGAATTCACAATTTAACAAATTTATTAATTTTTTTGGAAAAAACTCTGTCTCTATAGATTGTACTTTCTCGAATGATCAAAGTTTATTTGACTCTATTAAAAGGATCCAAAAAGAGTCGGAAATTGCTGTTAGACAGGGTGTAACACAATTAGTTTTAAGCGATAAAGCTATTTCAGATACAAGGATGCCTATGCCAATGCTGTTATGCGTTGGTGCGATTAATACTTTTTTAATTGATAAAAAATTAAGAGGGTATGTTTCAATTAACGTTCAATCTGGTGAAGCTTTGGATACCCATTCTTTTGCAACATTAATAGGTGTTGGAGCAACAACAGTTAATCCATATATAGCTTTTGATAGTTTATACCAAAGGCATGAGAAAAAGTTATTTGGCCAGTATAGTTTTGATGAATGTGTTGAAAGATATATCAAATCAGTGAATGCAGGATTATTAAAGATCATGTCAAAAATGGGTATATCTGTTTTAAGTTCGTATCGAGGCGGATGTAATTTTGAAACTGTTGGTCTAAGCAGATCAATAGTTGATGATTATTTTCCAGGAGTGACTTCAAAAATTTCTGGTATTGGATTGTCAGGAATCGAAAAAAAAATACGTGCAATACATAAAGAGGCATTTGAAAGCACACGAAACATTAGCTATTGGGATGAATAGAATTAAAGGTGCATCCTGTAGTGGAGAAGGTGGTGAAGATGCAAATAGATTTAAGATAATGGACTCTGGTGATAGTGCAAATTCGAGAGTAAAACAAATTGCGTCAGCAAGATTTGGTGTAACAGTTAATTATTTAAACAATTGTAATGAAATTGAGATTAAAATTGCTCAAGGTGCAAAACCCGGTGAAGGTGGCCAATTACCAGGATTTAAAGTAACAGATGAGATTGCCAAGCTAAGACATTCAACACCAGGTGTAACACTAATTTCCCCACCTCCGCATCATGATATTTATTCAATTGAGGATTTAGCTCAGCTTATTTATGATTTAAAACAAATCAATCCTAAGGCAAGAATTGGAGTTAAACTAGTTGCATCATCTGGCGTTGGTACTATTGCAGCCGGTGTTGCAAAGGCAAAAGCTGATATAATTTTAATTTCAGGACATAATGGAGGAACCGGGGCTACACCTCAAACAAGTGTAAAATACGTAGGTATTCCATGGGAGATGGGACTGACGGAGGCCAATCAAGTTTTAACATTAAATAATCTAAGACATAAAGTTACTTTAAGAACCGATGGAGGTATTAAAACTGGAAGAGATGTTGTTATTGCAGCTATGATGGGTGCAGAGGAGTATGGTGTAGCAACTACCGCTTTAGTAGCGATGGGTTGTATTATGGTAAGGCAATGTCACTCTAATACTTGTCCTGTAGGAGTTTGTACACAGGATGAAAAATTAAGAGAAAAATTTACTGGAACTCCTGATAAAGTTGTAAATTTATTTACATTTATTGCTACAGAGGTGAGAGAAATTTTAGCTTCACTTGGTTTTAGATCTTTAAATGAGGTTATCGGTCGAACTGATTTATTAATGCAGGTAAGTAAAGCCTCGCCTAATCTAGATGACTTAGATCTTAATCCATTATTTGTCCAAGCAGACCCTGGCAATAATAAGAG
>CACDQT010000026.1 GCA_902554995.1 uncultured Pelagibacteraceae bacterium
AAAAGGTACCAGAGATATTAATTTAGCAGCTTGTGTAGAACTAATTCATGCTGCAACTTTGATGCATGATGATGTTATAGATAATGGTTCAATTAGAAGAGGTAAAAAAACACCAAATAAAATTTGGGGTAACCACTCATCTGTTCTGGCTGGCGATTATCTTCTAAGTAGGTGTTTTGAAATGATGGTAGAGGATGGAAATATTGAAGTTTTAAAACTATTATCGTCAACATCATCAATAATTGCTCAAGGTGAAATTTTGCAACTCCAGCATAGAGGTGAAGTTGATATGCTTGAAGAAACTTATTTGAAAATAATTTCTTCTAAAACGGCTGAGTTATTTGCTGCTGCAACTAAAGTAGGAGCAATTTTATCAGAAATGAAAACTAAAGAGAAAGAAGCTTTAGAGTTTTATGGTAGGAATTTAGGTCTAACTTTTCAAATTGCTGACGATACTTTAGATTATAACTCAGAATTAAAACTATTTGGAAAAAATATCGGTCAAGACTTCTATGAGGGAAAAATTACACTACCAATAATTCTTCTGTTTCAAAAAGCTAATAAAGATGAAAAAGAAACTCTTAAGAAAACTTTCGCAAAAGAAGAGAGAAATCAAAATGATTTAAATTATACTTTATCTTTAATAAAAAAATACGATATTATAAATAGTTGTTATCAAAAGGCTAAGCACTACATTAATTTGTCATCAAATTCATTGTCGGTATTTAAAGACTCTGAAGAAAAAAATATCCTCGAAAATTTAACGTCTTTTAGTTTATCAAGAAATTTTTAGGGGCTTAAAAGACTTTTTGTCCAATCATTATTTGCTGTCAATTTATACTTTAGTCTTTCGTGTATTCTATTATCTCCATCTAACCAAAATTCTATGCTCGTAGGTTTTAAATTCCAGCCTGACCAATGATTTGGTCTTGGAACATTATTTTGATCTTGGTATTTATTTTTAAATTTTTCTAGTGATTTTATCAATTCTTCCCTATTGACTAATTCACTACTTTGTTTTGATGCCCAAGCCCCAATTCTACTTTCGTAAGCTCTAGAATTAAAATAATTATCAGCTACCTCATCTTCTACTTGGCTCAAAGTACCTACAATTCTAATTTGCCTAAGCAAACTTTTCCAATGAAAACACATTGTAGCATTGGGGTTTTCTTTTATTTCGTTTCCTTTCTGACTATTAAGATTAGTATAAAAAACAAATCCATTTTTATCGTAACCTTTAAGAAGCACCATCCTTACTGATGGAACGCCTTTTTTTGTTGCAGTTCCAAGAGCTAAAGCATTTGGATCATTAATTTCATTCTTTTTTGCCTCTTCGTACCAACTTTCAAATAATTTAAAAGGATCATCTAAATCTAGAAAGCATTTATTAAGCCCTAGTGAGTTTTTTTCATTCATAATTTTAACAAAATAATCTATACAATATAAATAATGTCATTTAATACTTTTGGAAAGGTTTTTCGTTTCACTACATGGGGAGAATCTCATGGTCCTGCAATTGGTTGTATAATAGATGGTTGTCCACCACTAATAAACCTCAATGAACGAGATATTCAGATAGAACTCAACAAAAGAAAACCTGGTCAATCTAAATTTACTACTCAAAGAAAAGAGAGTGATAAAGTAGAGATTCTTTCAGGAGTCTTTGAAGGTAAAACAACTGGAACTCCAATCTCTTTAATAATTTATAACGAGGATATGCGCTCAAAAGATTATAATGACATAAAGGATAAATTCAGACCAGGTCATGCTGATTTTACTTACTTTAAAAAGTATGGCATTAGAGATTATAGAGGTGGTGGAAGGTCCTCTGCGCGAGAGACTGCTTCTAGAGTTGCAGCAGGAGCGGTAGCAAAAAAAGTTTTGGAAAAAAAATTAGGTAAAAAATTTAAAATTTCTGGTGCAGTTACACAACTTGGAATTCTTGGATGCGATACAAACAAGTGGGATGATAAGATAATTTATAAAAATCCGTTTTTTTGTCCTGATAAATCTATGCTTAAAATCTGGGAAAAATATCTTTTAAGTATTAGAAAAGCAGGTTCGTCTTGTGGTGCTATAATTGAAATTAGAGCTAATGGTATTCCTGCAGGACTGGGGGCACCAATTTACTCAAAACTAGACTCTGATATTGCATCTGCAATGATGAGTATTAATGCTGTAAAAGGAGTTAATATTGGCTCTGGAATGAATTCCGCTCAATTGTCTGGAGAAGAAAATTCAGATGAAATTTCAAAATCAAAAAATAAATTAAAGTTTAACTCAAATAATGCAGGTGGAATTCTTGGTGGCATCTCCTCTGGTCAGCAAATAATTGTTTCATTTGCAGTAAAGCCTACATCATCAATTTTAAAGAGCAGAAAGACAATTAATAAATTTGGAAAAAATACTAGCATATCTGTTAAGGGAAGACATGATCCGTGTGTTGGAATTAGAGCAGTTCCAGTGGGTGAGGCTATGCTATCATGCGTTTTACTTGATCATTATTTATTGAATCAAGCTCAATGTGGATAACCACTTTATTTTTGTTTTTGTAAGATAATATTTGAATTTAATACATCTAAAATTTGTTCTTCAATAGAAATGCTATCTAAATTTGCGAGTTTATACATATTTTCAGGTTTGTCTTGATCAATAAAAATATCTGGAAGTTTCATTGATCTAAATTTTAAATTTGAGTCCATTAGTCCCTTTTTTGTTAAAAAATCAATCACATGAGAACCGAATCCACCAATTGACCCCTCCTCAATAGTTACAATTGCCTCGTGTGTTGTTGCTAATTGCCATATCAAATTTTCATCCAATGGCTTGGCAAATCTTGCATCCACTATTGTAATATTAACACCTTTTTTTTTTAAATTTTCTGATGCCCTTAAACTTTCACTTAATCTTGCACCAAAGTTTATTAAAGCTAACTTTTTTCCATCTTGAATAATTCTTGATTTACCAATCTCTATCTTTTCATTAATTGATGGCAATATTGAACCAATACCAGTCCCTCTTGGATATCTGAATGCACAAGGTCTATCATTAATTTCTGTAGAAGTATTAATCATTCTTACCAACTCGGCCTCATCACTTGCAGCCATTACAATAAAATTTGGTAGTGTTGCTAAATAAGTCGTGTCAAAACTACCAGCGTGTGTAGGTCCATCAGCTCCAACTAATCCTGCTCTATCTATTGCAAATCTTACAGGTAAACTCTGAATTGCAACATCATGAACGACTTGATCATATGCTCTCTGAAGAAATGTTGAGTAAATTGCTGCATAAGGTTTGTAATTCTCAGTCGCTAAACCAGCTGCAAACGTAACAGCATGTTGTTCTGCAATACCAACATCATAAGTTCTATCTGGAAATTCTTTTCTAAAATTGCTTAATCCAGTTCCATCTGGCATTGCTGCTGTTATTGCAATTATTTTACTATCTTTTTTTGCGTGTTGTATCAGAGTATCAGCAAAAACTTTAGTGTATGATGGTACTTTACTGGAACTTTTTTCCTGTTCTCCAGTTTTAACATTAAATTTGGATACCCCATGATAATGATCTTTTGCCTCCTCAGCAAAAGAATAGCCTTTTCCTTTTTTCGTTTTTATATGAATTAATATAGGACCTTGGTGTTTTGAGTCTCTTGCATTTCTTAAAATTGGAATCAATGAAGAAAGGTCATGGCCATCTATAGGACCAATATAATAGAAACCTAATGAACTAAATAAAGTTCCACCAGTTACAGCTGATCTTAATAAATCTTCAGCTTTACCCGCTTTTGCACTAAATCTTTTTGAAAATGCTGATGTAATCAATTTTATAGTTTCTCTTAAACTAAAATAAATTTTACCAGAAAAAATTTTAGCTAAATATGTTCCCATTGCTCCAACAGGCCTTGCAATTGACATGTCGTTATCATTCAATATCACAATCATTTTAGTCTTAGAGGCACCTGCATTGTTCATGGCCTCATAAGCCATACCTGCACTTATTGCACCATCACCAATCACTGCTATAACATTCTCTGATTTTTTTGATAATTTATTTGCTTCTGCAATTCCCAAAGCTGATGAAATTGAGGTAGAACTATGCGCAGCGCCGAAAGGATCATATTCACTTTCTAAGCGCTTAGTAAATCCTGAGAGACCCCCTCCTTGCCGAAGTGTTCTTATTTTATCTTTTCTTCCTGTTAAAATTTTATGTGGATAACATTGGTGTCCTACATCCCAAATTAATTTATCACTTGGTGTGTTAAAAATATAATGTAATGCTACGCTTAATTCTACTACACCTAAACTAGCACCCAAATGTCCTCCAGTAACTGATACTGCATCGATCATTTCCTCTCTTAATTCATCAGCAACCTTTTGCAGTTTTGTTTCAGGAACTTTTTTTAAGTCTGATGGAAAATTAATCTGATCTAAAAATTCGTAATTTTTTTTCATTTATTTCTATTTAAAATATAATTTAGAGTTTCGGTTAAATTCTTAGATTTTGGTCCATACTTTTTTAACTTAGTATTTATTTTTAAAATTAGTTTATTCGCATATTTAATAGTATTTTTATCTCCCAGTAAACTAATAAGAGTTGCTTTACCTTTTTTCTTATCTTTTCCAGTTTTTTTTCCTGCAGCAGAAAGACTTCCATTATAATCAATTAAATCGTCAGCAACTTGAAATAGTAATCCTATATCAGCTCCAATATTTTCAAATTTTTGGATATCTTTTTTACTTTTGTTCTTTAAAATTAATGGAGCTACACAACAAAAACTAAATAGTTTTCCAGTTTTTTTTATTTCCATTTCAATTATTTTTTTTTCCGAAATTTTCTTATGTTCATAGCTAAGATCTAAATACTGACCACCCGCAATCCCTAGATGTCCAGAACTCTCAGAAATTTTATTAATTAATTTAATTTTTGTTTTTTCATTAACATTAAAATCTTTGTGACTTAAAATTTCGAATGCCATAGTTAAGAGTGAGTTTCCAGCAAGAACAGCTGTAGACTCTCCAAATTTTATATGAGTAGAAGGCTTACCTCGTCTTATAGAATCATTATCCATACATGGTAAATCGTCATGAATAAGTGAATAAGCATGAATACATTCAACAGCAGCACCAATAATTAGTAAGTTTCTATAATTTAAATTAAATATTGAACCAACATCAAATAGTATTTTCGATCTTATTTTTTTACCACCCGAAAATAATCCATATTGCATTGGGACAATCAGTTCTGATTTATTTTGCTTTTTAATAAATCTTTTTAAAAAAATATTTGTGTCTTTAGCAATTTTATTTAGTTTTTTTTGCATTATTTTTTGAGGTTATCTTAGATATATTATCTTTTGTTGTTGAATTAATATCGGTGACTTTTTTTTTAAATTTTTTCTCGATGATATTGTTAAGTTTTATCAAATTTTGATATTTTTCAATTGAATTTTGTAAATCTTTTTGACTTTCTAAATCCTCAATTATCTTATTAGCTTCGAGAGTTAATTCCTCCAGAGACGAAGATTCATAATCATTTGGTAAATCTTTATCTTTCATATAATACTCTCAGATAATACATGAAAATTAATCTTGCAAATATTAAAAAAGCAAAAAAACTTCTATATAAAAGGGAGTGTATTGCTATACCTACAGAAACAGTTTATGGTTTGGCGGGTAATGCCTATTCAGACCAAGCCTGTCAAAAAATATATAAACTTAAAAAAAGACCAAAAAATAACCCTCTAATAGTTCATTATCTGAATATTCAAAGGTTGAAAAAAGATTGTCATTTAAACAATGACTTTATTAAACTATATAAAAAATTTTGTCCTGGTCCTTTAACTTTTATACTAAATCTTAAAAAATCATCAAAAATTTCAAAAATAATTACTAACAAAAAAAATACATTGGCAGTGAGATTTCCGCGGCACTCAGTCACGAGAAGATTACTAAAAATTTTAGAATTTCCTTTAGCAGCTCCAAGTGCTAATCCCTCATCTAGGGTTAGTGCTGTTACATCTAATCATGTAAAAGAAGATTTTGGAAAAAAAATTAAGTTCATACTTGAGGGCGGAAAATCATCTATTGGGGTAGAATCAACAATTATTGACCTTAGAGAGAAACCTAAAATCTTAAGATTGGGAGGCTTAAATGTTTCAACTATTCAAAAAATACTAGGAAAAAAAATAACAATAAATAACAAACCTTCAAAAATCGTTTCACCAGGCCAACTTAAGGTTCATTATTCGCCAGGTTTGCCCATCAGACTTAATGCAAAAAATATTCGTAAAGATGAGGCATACTTATTGATTAGAAAGAAAAAAGTAAGTAAACCAAATTATTATTTTTTGTCACAACAAGGAAATCTAAAAGAAGCTGCAAAAAATTTATATTCTACTTTAAGAAAAATAAAAAAAAAGAAATACAGCTCGATTGCAGTATGTAAAATTCCTGATAGAGGATATGGTAAAACAATTAATGATAGGTTATTAAGAGCATCAAGATTCAATGAAAAAACCACTTGAAGTAATAGAATTATCAAAAACTTATAATACAAAAGAAGCAGTAAAAGAAGTTTCTTTTAAAGTAAATCAAAATGAAATTATTGGTATACTTGGTCCTAATGGTTGTGGAAAAACTACTACAATCGGTATGATTTTAGGTTTGTTAAAACCATCAAAAGGAAAAGTTTTAATAAATGGTGTCGAAATTGAAAATCAACGTGTAGATTTATTAAATCAATTAAATTTTATATCACCTTATATAGAGTTGCCAAAAAAATTGACAGTTAGACAAAATTTAGAAGTTTATGGGAGGCTTTATGATGTAAAAAAACATAAGGAAAAAATTGAATATCTGTGTGAAAAATTAAGACTCTACGAATTTATAGATAAATTAACTGGGGAGTTGTCATCTGGTCAAAAAAATAGGGTTAGTCTTGCAAAATCAATAATTAATAATCCAAAAGTTTTACTTCTTGATGAACCTACGGCATCACTTGATCCTGAAACAGGTGATTTTGTTAGAAGTTTTTTAGAGGAATATCAACAGGAAAATAAAACATCAATTCTATTAGCATCTCACAATATGGCAGAGGTAGAGAGACTATGTTCTTCAGTTTTAATGATGAATAAAGGGTCAATTATTGATGAGGGTAGACCAGAGGAATTAATTAAAAAACATGGAAGAAAAAATATGGAAGAAGTTTTTTTAAAACTAACAAGGGAAAAAGTATGAATTTCAATAAAATGTATGGTCTTTTCCTAAGACACTTTTATTTAATTAAAAGTTCTTTACCAAGAATTATGGATTTAATTTATTGGCCGACAATTCAAATAATTTTATGGGGTTTTATCTCGAAGTTCTTCTCAATACATAGTGACTACTATAACAATACTTTGGGAGTAATTTTAACTTGCGCAATACTTTACGATATTCTTTTTAGATCAAGTATTAGTTTTAACATGCTTTTTTTAGAAGAAATCTGGAGTAGAAATTTCACAAATTTGTTTATTGCTCCCCTAAAGCTTAAAGAAATTATTATTTCATTAATTTTTACAGCTTTGATAAGGACTTTGATAGGATTGGTTCCTGCGATAATGCTAACCTCTCCTCTATTTGGTGTATCAATTTTAAAATTAGGAATACCACTTTTATTCCTATTCCTTAGTTTATATCTTTTTGGAATAACACTTGGGTTGTTTGTGAGTTCAGGACTAATTAGATTTGGTCCATCTTTTGAAAATATTGCATGGTCTTCCCTATTTTTACTAGCTCCTTTAGGATGCATATATTATCCAATAGAAATTCTTCCAGAATTATTTCAATCCATAGCAAAAGGTTTACCACTTGTTTATATTTTTGATGAGACTAGAAACATACTTCTAAATGGGTCAATTGATTATACAAATTTGAAACAAGCATATTTATTAAACCTGATCTATTTAATCATTGGAATAATTCTATTTTATTTATCTTTTTTGAGAGCTCGAATTAAAGGAACATTAATTAACATGGGTGAATAATTGGTGCGCCTGCTA
>CACDQT010000027.1 GCA_902554995.1 uncultured Pelagibacteraceae bacterium
TTTAAAGAAATGTTCAAAAACCTCGTGGCCTCCAAGATAAGAAAATACGGAAGCAAATGTCCACGATCCTATGAAAAGCCACATGATCATTGCAGTTGTTTTAGCTGTCAAAAAGACGGACTCTTTAAAATTTTTCCACTTAAGGGTTTTATAAAAATATGAAAGCACCAACGATCCAAATGCACCGACGGCTGCAGCTTCAGCAGGTGTTGCTATTCCAGCTAAAATTGTACCTAGAACTAAAATTATCAATGAAAATAAAGGTAAGAAGGAGACAAGAACTTCTTTAAGAATTACTGCAGTAGGAGGTATTTCCTCAGCTGCAGGTTTTGGCGCTATTGATGGATTTAACCAAGCTCTGAACACTGCGTATGCAATGTAAAGTCCCGCTAACATAAGTCCTGGAAAAATAGCAGCTGCAAATAACCTTAGTGGTGATAGTTGAGCAATTACAGAGTAAACGATCAACATAATACTAGGTGGAATTAAAATTCCTAAACATCCACCTGAACAAATTATTCCAGATGCAAATTTTTTATCATAACCAGCTTTAATCATAGCAGGCCATGCTAGTAATCCCATTAAAGTAACAACTGCACCTATAATACCTGTTGCTGTTGAAAATAGGGCACAAGTAATCAGTGCTGCAACTGCCATTGATGCAGGAAGCTTATGAGATGCTAATCTAATTGCAAAAAATAGTTTTGCTACAATACCTGCTCTTTCAACTAAATATCCCATGAATAAAAAGAGCGGGACAGCAGTAAGGACATTATTATCCATAACAGTGTAGGTGTTTTGAACAAAAAGTTGGAATATCCTATTATCAAAAAGATGTTCCATCTTAGTTGGATCAAAGTAAGCATAATATCCAAAACCTAGTCCCATCGCCATTAAAGTAAAGGCAATCGGAAAACCTAATAGTACGGCAAATAAAAATATACCCATCATCATAATTGCCACTTCAGGATTTGTCAGACTAAATAACATCTTCTTTATTTCCTTCTTGTGAAGTTCTCATTAATACTTTTTCAGTTTCTTCGGCATCACGCTCTGTTCCTCTTTCTGGCCAACTACCAGTTTTAATACATATAATACATCTGAACACTTCACCTATTCCCTGAAGGGTTAACAGACTTCCAGATAAAGGTATTAAAGATTTTGCCATATAAATTTGAATTTGAGCTGGACTATTCCAACTTGTTTCTTTTATTTTCCAAGCTAGCGCAGCATACTCGTAACCATAAAAGGCTAATGCAATTACACCAGGGAAAAAGAAAATAAAATATAAAACTATATCTATCCAAGCTTGTACTCTTTGAGAAAATAATCTGTAAATGACGTCTCCTCTTACATGTGCCTCGGTACACAAAGTATATGCACCAGCCATCATAAAAATCGCACCATACATTTGGAGACTAAAATCGAAATTCCATAAAGTTGGTGCATTTAAAGCATATGCCATAAAAACTTCATAGCACGTTCCACCCATTAAAATTACAATACACCAGGAAAATGCTTTACCCATTGAGACGCTTAATCGGTCGGCAAATTTTATATAAGATCTCATCATAGATATAGACTCTTATTGAATTGTTTTTAATTAATCAAATAAAAAGGGGGCCGAGGCCCCCTCATTAAAATTTATGAAAAGTTAATTATAACTTAACTTTTGCTATTGGACCAAACTCATTTTCATACGCAAGTTTGTAATTCGGCTGATTCATCAGCAAGTATTTCATTACTCTCTTCGCATACGCTTTCTGAGAATCTACGATTTTCTTAAAGAAAGGATCTTTCTTATTGAAATCACCGATTACCTTATCCCAACCTTTTAATTGTTGAGCTAAGATTTCATCAGAAGTTTGGTAAACATTTACTTTATGCTCATTCATTAACTTAGCTAAGTCAGCTGAGTATCTTACTAAAGCTTTAAAGTAGTTATCACTATTTGCAGCATAAGCAGCATTTTTCAATATTGCTTGGTGTGCAGGTGATAAACTATTATATGTTTTTTTGTTAACTGGTATCTCAAACATCTCTTGAGATTGGTGGAAGCTTCCTAAGTGATAGTGCTTAGAAACATCTTGCATACCAAACTGAGAGTCTGAAGTAGGGTTGTTAAACTCAGCAGCTTCAATCAAACCAGTTTTCATCGCTGGCTGAATTTCACCACCTGGTAATTGTCTAACTACCATTCCCATTGCAGTTAAAACGTTAGTCGCTAAACCAACAGTTCTGTACTTCATACCTTTAACATCAGACACTTTAGTTACGTTCTTTTTGAACCAACCAAAAGGCTGAGCTGGCATAGGCATATGGAAAAAACCAACATAATCGAAACCAACTTTTGCAAGTGTTTCGTCATATAATTTTCTTCCTCCACCATACTCCATCCATCCCATAACTTCTTGAGATGACATTCCGTATGAAGGACCAGTTCCAAATAATGATGCAGCAGGGTTTTTACCATACCAATATGCAGTCACCCAGTGACCCATATCTACTACACCGGAACTAACCGCTTGTCCGATTTCTGAAGTCTTTACAACTGCTCCAACCGGTTGAAGATCAATCTGAAGAGATCCTCCAGACATTTCTTTAACCATGTTACAATAGTCTCCAGCCATTTCGAAAAAGATGTTAGCTCCACTTGGCCATGCAGCTTGCATCTTTAAAGTTGTTGCTGCATTTGCCTTCACATATGGCATTGCAACAGCGGCTGCAGCTATAGCACCAGTCTTAGCAGCAGTTTTAAAGAACTTACGTCTTGAAGATGTTTTCACCTTCAATGATTTATTTTCTTTAGTCATTATTACTCCTATTAAAGTTAATTAACTTGATTAATTAAAACATAGAATCAGATTAGAGTCTTTCTAAAAAAAGGCGTAGATGTCGCAATAGTTGAATTAGATTCAATCCAGAGTAGAATTAATTTACTTTATTTTTACAATTTCCAGATTTAAAAAACTCATCAATGTTATCAATTGCTAAGTTTGCCATTGCAATTCTTGTATCCTTTGTTGCGCTTCCTAGGTGTGGAAGAATAAATGCTGACTTAATTTTATTATAACCAGGATTTAAGTTTGGCTCATTTTTATAAACATCTAATCCAGCTGCATATATTTTTCTTCGATTCAATGCATCAATCAAGGCTTCATCATCGACTATATCTCCTCTAGCGACATTAGTGATTACTGCTCCTTTAGGGAAATATTCAACTGTTTCTTTGTTAATCATGTTTTCTGTTTCTTTAGTAGCAGGACAACAAATTGATAGAACATCAGAAACTGAAAAAAGACTTTTAATATTGTCATGATAAATCGCTCCCTGCTCTTTTTCATCACTTAACTTTGATCTATTGTGATAATGAATTATCATGCCTAAGGACTTTGCAATCTTTGCAATTTTTTGTCCTATTCTTCCCATGCCTAGAATACCAAGTCTGGAGCCTGTCAATTGCTTACCTATTAAATAGTCTGCTGACCACTTCCATCCACCTTCTTGAGCAGATACTATTCCTTCAGAGGCTCTTCTGCATGCGCCTAAAATTAAAAGTATTCCAATTTCAGCTGTCGCATCAGATAAAACCTCAGGAGTATTGGTAACTGCAATGCCTCTTTTTTTTGCAGCATCTAAATCAATATTTCCAAATCCAACTGCAAAATTTGAAATAATTTTTATCGTGTCTGGCAATTTATTGATTGTTTCTTTATCCATTTTATCTGTGAGAGAAGATAAAATTCCATCACATCCTTTACTCATTTCTATTACTTTTGACTGAGAATATAGCTCATCATTATTATTGAATATTGGATCAAAAGTTTTAGTGGCTTTATCCTCACTCTCCTTAATTAATTTTCTAGTGATTAGAATTTTTTTCATTAAAATATAGAATTAACTAATTTAGATCAAATATCTTGCCAGGATTCATTATATTATTTTGATCAATACTCCTCTTAATCAATTTCATTAATGGAATGTTGTCAGCATGTTCTTTTAAAAGATATTCTTTTTTATGTAACCCAACTCCATGTTCTCCGGTGATTGTACCTTTCAATTCAAGTGCTTTATTTATTAATAAGTCGTTAAATTCTCTTATTTTTTTGTATGTCTCTTTGTTTTCAGGGTCAAAAGGCAAAAGCACATGAAAGTTTCCATCGCCCAAATGACCTACCATCGGAGCTCTTAATCCAAATTTTTTTGCTTGCTCTTCTGCGTAATTTACACATTCAGTTATATTTGAAATTGGTAAACACACGTCAGTCGAATAAACTCTTCCATTATTTATCAATGCTTTTACTGAATAATAAACATCCCATCGGGCTTTCCAAAGCTTATTTCTCTCTTCTAAATCCTTTGCCCATTTAAAAGAACTTCCATTATTATCTTTCGATATTTCCTCAACAATTTTAATATTTTCATTATTAGATGCCTCGGATCCATGAAACTCAAAAAATAAAGTTGGCACTGCTTCGATATCTTTCAATTTAGAGTAATTAATACTAATACCCATTTGATCTTTGTTCAGCATTTCAATTCTAGCGATCGGAACTCCATATTGAATAACTTGTTGGGCAGTTTGAACTGCATTTTCTAAAGTTGGGAAATGACAAACTGCAGACATAATGCTTTCTGGTATTGGTGATAATCTCAATTGAACTTCTGTAATTATGCCTAACGTTCCCTCTGAACCTATAAATAAATTGGTTAAATTATAACCTGCTGATGTTTTTTTAGTTCTGCTACCAGTATTTACAATATCTCCATTAGGCAAAACAACTGTAAGTCCACTAATTACAGTTTTCATTGTTCCATATTTTACAGCCATTGTCCCTGAAGCTGATGTTGAAGCCATACCTCCAATTGCTGCATTAGCACCTGGATCAATCGGAAAAAAAACTCCATCTTCTCTCAAATAATCATTTAATTGCTCTTTAGTTACACATGCCTGAACTCGACAATCAAAGTCCTCGACATTCACACTTAAAATTTTATTCATTTTTTCAAGACATATGGTTATGCCTTTTTCATTACCAACAACATTACCTTCTAAAGATGTTCCTGTTCCAAAAGGTACAACGGGAATTTTGTGCTCATTACACAAACGGAGCACTTTAGAGACTTCTTCATTTGTTTCAGGAAAAACTACAGCTTTAGACAAAACAGGATCATAAGTATCCTCACCTCTAGCATAATTTGCTCTCGTTGACTCAGAGGTGGAAAATCTTCCATTAAAAATTTTTTTAAACTCTGCTTGGACTTGCTCGTTCATTAAAAGAATATTAGTAAAAATTTTATCAAAAATACAGCTTATTTAGTAAGCATTTTCTTTATGTTTTCTAAGGCCTGTAAAATGTTATCTCTTGATGCTGCAAAACTAAATCTTACATAATCATTGCAAGTTTTACCAAAAGCAGTTCCTGGCACTATTGCTACTCCAGCCTCATGCATTGCTTTTTTACAGAATTCAGAACCATTCATTCCTGTACCAATTACTTTTGGGAATGCATAAAAGGCTCCTCCAGGTAAACTACACTCCACTCCTGGAAGATCATTTAACCCCTGATGAATTAAATTTCTTCTTAAAGTAAACTTGTCTAACATATCTTTGATAGAGTCATCGGGGCCATCTAGTGCAGCAATACCAGCATATTGTGCAGCAGCATTCACACATGACACGCTATTAATTAATAATTTGTTTACGTGCTCAATAAGTTCTTTAGGCCAATAACTCCAGCCTAATCTCCATCCCGTCATCGAATAAGCTTTGCTCCAACCCTCTAATACAATTAACCTATCTTTTAAATTTGGATAATGGAAAAAGGAAGGCATTTCTTTGTAGTCAAAAATTTGTCTACTATAAATTTCATCACTTAAAATAGTAACATGAGGATGTTTTTCTAACTCCTTTGCAAAATAGTCAATTACAGGTTTCTCAACAAAACTTCCTGTTGGATTATTTGGATTAATTAAAATCAGTAATCTTGTTTTTTTAGTTATAAGAGATAAAATTTTGTCCGGATCAAATTTAAGATCTTTATCTTCAGTTAAATCATAAGGCACAGGCGTTGAACCTGTATAATTAATCATAGACTCATATATTGGAAATGCAGGTGTAGGATGGATTATTTCTACTCCCGGTTCTCCGTAACATTGTATTGCGTAACTCATTGTAGGTTTACCACCTGGCATGATTAAAATTCTTTCAGGATCTATCTCAGCTTTATAACGTTTCTTAATCCATCTTGTTACAGCTTGTCGACACTCAGGAATTCCATTTGACATCACGTATCCATGATGACCATCATCCAAAGCTTTTTTTGCCGCCTCAACAACATGTTTAGGTGTTTTAAAATCTGGTTGTCCTAGACCTAAATGGATCATTGGCTTACCTTGGGCCTCTAATTTCTTTGCTTCTGCTAATACCGAAAAAGCAGACTCTGTTCCTAATCTATCTAAACTCTTTGCTAGTTCCATAACTTTTATATTTTATTAGAAGTTCTATAAATTAATTTTGAACTATTCAACTCTTTTAGGTTTTTACATCCCATTAAAACCATATTTCTATTGATTTCTTCGTGCATATTTTTAAGTAAATGCTCAACACCTTGTTGTCCCCCTGCGGCTAAAGAGAACAAAAACATTTTACCAAAACTACAGGCTTTTGCACCTGCAGCGATTGCTTTTAATACATGAGTTCCTCTTCTAACTCCCCCGTCTAATATGATTTCCAATTTATCTCCAACTGCATCTGAGATTGCTTTGACTTGATCGAATGGCGATCTTGATCCATCAAGTTGTCTTCCACCATGATTTGAAATCATGATTGCTGTACAACCAATATCTATTGCTCTTTTCGCATCTTCAACGGACATAACACCTTTAAGTGCAAAAGGTCCATTCCATTTCTTCACACAATATTCAGCATCCTTCCAGTTCATTGCTGGATCGTATTGTTCATTAATGTACTCTATAACTGATTTTGCAATATTGGTGCCCTTATCTGTTTTTGTAGCCACATTTGCTAATTTAAATTTCCCGTGAGTAAGATAATTAAATACCCAACTTGGATGAAGAGCAAAACTCATTAAACTTTGTAAAGTTAACTTTGGTGGGGTTGTAAAACCTGTTCTATGATCTCTTTCTCTATTACCTGCTACTAAAGTATCTACTGTTAAACACATTCCATCAAATCCTGATCTTCTACAACGATCAATTAAATCATCAGTGATTGATTGATCTTTATGAACATAAAGTTGAAATAACTTTGGTCCACCTGAAATATTTGAAATTTCTTCTATAGTATTATTTGCCATCGTAGACATACTATAAAATGTTCCAAACTTATCAGCTGCTCTAGCAGATGCTTTGTCACCGTCATGATGATAAAGTCTTTGCATGGCACATGGCGATAAAAAGAGTGGCATATCGATTTTTTTTCCAAAAATAGTTGTTGAGAGATCTGGTTTTCCCACACTTGCTAAAATATTAGGAACTAAATCGCAATCATCAAAAGATTTAGTATTTCTTTTGAGTGTTATTTCATCATCTG
>CACDQT010000028.1 GCA_902554995.1 uncultured Pelagibacteraceae bacterium
CATGGCAATGTCTGCTTACTACCTAAAGGGAGTTCAATCAAAGAATGTTGAATTGATGCAGATCTTTGGAGGAATAATGCCATTTTTAGGTATTGTGATTTTAGCTATGGTTCTAATGTATTTATTTCCAGGTATAGCACTTTGGTTACCAGAGACATTATTTGCAAATTAATTTTAGATGACAGATATATTTTCTTTAAGTCTTGAAGAACTTGCTACAAAGATTAAAGATGCTCAACTCACTTCTGTTGATGTTTGTGAAAAGTATATCGAGAGAATCAATAAATTTGACAAAGATATAAAGGCTTGGGCCCATTTTGACAAAAAAGTTTTATTAGAAAAAGCCGCAGAAGCTGACGATTATAGAAGATCTGGTAAACCAATTGGTCCACTTCATGGAGTGCCTATCGCGGTTAAAGACATTATTGGGACTGTTGATATGCCAACCGAATGTGGAACAGTTATTAGAAAAGGTAAATCATATTCACAAAATGCTGAAATAATTGATCTGATTCATTCATCTGGAGCGATTGTAATGGGTAAAACAGCAACCTCAGAACTTGCTTATTTAGGACCTCCTGCAACCACAAATCCACATGATAAAACAAGAACACCAGGTGGTTCTTCAAGCGGATCTGCTGCTTCTGTAGCTTCTTATATGGCACCTGCATCAATTGGATCACAAACTGGAGGATCCATTATTAGACCAGCATCCTATTGTGGCGTTGTGGGTTATAAACCTAGTTATGGTTTGATATCTAGAAATGGTGTTTTAAGAACTTCTTACAGTTTAGATCATATAGGAATTTTTGGCCGAAAAGTTGAGGATGTGGCTATGTTGGCAAAAGTATTGATAAAAAAAGATAAATTTGATCCAGCAACTATACATTACTCAACAGACAATATTTTATCTGAGACAAAAAAAGGACCTTTATTTGATCCTAAATTTATTTTTTATAAAACTGAACATTGGAAATTAATAGATAAAAAGTCTAGAGAGTCATTTGAATATTTTATTGATTCATTCAAAAAAAATATCGAGATTTTTGATACACCTTCTTATTTTAAGGATATTCACAAGTATCACCAAATCATTCATGAGACTGATTTAGCCAATAATTTTTCAGTGTATTTTAAAAAATTTAAAAAGAAATTGTCTAAGTATATGCAAGATGCAATTATCAAAGGCAATAAACATTCCGCGAAAGAATACGCAGAAGCAATTGATTTTATGAAAAGAGGCTATGAGTCTTACGAGGAAGTTTTTGAGGATTATCACGGAGTTTTGTCACCAGCTAGCCCAGGTGTTGCACCAAAGGGTTTAAAAAGTACAGGAACAGCAGAATTTAATAAAGTTTGGTCTTATCTTGGTACACCATGTATTTCGTTACCTTTACTTGAAGGAGAAAATAATTTACCATTAGGGGTTCAATTAATTGGCAATAAATATGATGATCATAGATTTCTAGGAGTTGCTAATTGGTTAGAAAAAGAATGTCAGGAATAAAATGAATAAAATTACTACAATCATAGGATTATCTTTTGCAGTTTTCTTTTTAATTGGTTTAGCTACAACTTTGACAAGATCAATGATGATAGGCTTCTTGGATGTTATTCCAGTTTATCTTTTAATGGGTGCAGCTATCATCATGATGATATACGAAGCCTTTTTTGATAAAGATTAATATCAATTAAATTGAAAAATATTAAGACAGATATATTTCCATTATCATTACTATTTATACAACCAATCTTTATGGCTAGTAACTTAGTTGTTGCTAGAGGCGGTGTTGAATTTGTTCCGCCTATTTCACTTGCATTTTGGCGTTGGACAGTAGTTTTTTTGATTTTATTACCATTCACTTATGTAACTTTAAAAAATAATTTTCACATAATTAAAAAGGAATATAAAAAATTATTTTTTTTAGGGTCAATGGGATGTGGTGTATGTGGCGCTTTCCCTTTTTTAGCTGGTGAGACAACAACTGTAACTAATATGGGGATAATTTACACATCCTCTCCAGTTTTTATTATTTTGATTTCATATTTCTTTTTTCAAGAAAAAATAAATTTGACAAAGGTAATTGGTTTAATTGCTTGTTTGATTGGTGTTTTTGTCATTATTATTAAAGGTGATATTGATTTATTAATTAATCTTAGATTTACAATTGGTGATTTATGGATGTTAGCTGCTGCAGTTGGTTGGGCTTTATATTCTATTTATTTATTTTATTGGAAATCAAAATTAAAAATTTTCGATAGATTTGCCATGATTTCCTTTTTTGGTGCTTTAAGTTTGTTACCCTTTTATGTTGGCGAGGAATTATTTTATAAAGAGACTATATTTGTAACAGAATTTTATTTATGGGTGATTTTTGCTGCTATATCGCCAGGGATAATTGCTTTTACACTTTATACTATAGCTCAAAAAAAATTAGGTGCATCTTTAACTGGCTTTACGCTTTATGTTTTTACAGTTTACGGTGCAATTTATGGATACTTTTTATTTGACGAAAAATTTGAAAATTACCATATTATTGGGACTATTCTGGTATTTTTTGGCGTATATTTAGCAAAGAAAAATAATGTTAAAAAGGTTTAGGAATAGTTTGTTATTATTTTTACAACTAACAATTTTAGTTTACCTTTTTCTTTTAGTATTTCTTTATTTTTATCAAAGGAACTTAATGTATCATCCTGATGAAAATAATTATTTTGATGACAAACTCTCAGTTTATATTGAAAAAGTAAAAGTCCCAACCCAAGATGGATTAGATTTATTGGGTTGGTATCATGAAAAAGATATAAAGAAAAATAAAACAATTCTATTTTTCCATGGAAATGCTGGATCTTTAGAAAATAGAATTCATAAATTAAATCATTTTAGAGACATGAGTGTTAATTTTTTAATAATTGCTTGGAGAGGTTTTAGTGGTAACGAGGGCAAACCATCAGAGTCTGGGTTATATGAGGATGGTGAAAGTGCAATTAAATGGTTGGTCAAAAAAGGTGTAGATGAAAAAAATATAGTAATTTATGGAGAATCATTAGGAACAGGAGTTGCAACACATTTATCCCAGAACAAAGAGTTTGCAGGTGTTATTTTAGAAACTCCATTTACATCAATGATTGATGCGGCTAAAAAATTTTATCCATATATACCCGTTGGTCTTTTACTCAAAGATAAATTTGAAAATAAAAACAAAATTAAAAATATTAAATCTCCAATTTTGATAATGCATGGTGAAAAAGATCAAATCGTTCCTTTTGAGATGGGTAAAAAGATGTTTGAGATAGCTAATGAACCCAAATATTCGTATTTTACCAAATATGACAATCATATGATGGAGTATGACGAGAGTCTTGTAAAAGCACTAAACTCTTTTTTGATTAATTTAAATTAAGCCATATTCTAAACAAATATTTTTCAAGATTTAAGATTAAATTTAAGAAGTGAAAAATGTTTTTATTATTATAATTTTATTCATAACTTTAAAAAGCTTTGCTTTTTCGAAAGATAATTCATTTTATCCTGACGATTTATTTCACATAGATCATATGGACTCTCACAACAAAAAATTTGCGCTATATTTTAAGGGGCGAGAGAAATCGATTTTAGCTAGAGGTGAAGAAAGTAATTATATAAATGATTATCCAAAAGATCTTTATATCTATAATTATTCAACAAAGTCTTCTTCACCATTGATCTCTTATGATTGGTTTCCCTCTCAAGCCAAGTTTCATTTAGAGGAATATGACTTTCCTGTATTTCCAGACGACTTTGCTTATTATCTTTTAAAAGATGATAAAACACTGGTGATGATTAGTGCAGTTAAAAGTTTAAACGCAAACTTTAAGTATGATATTTTTAATAAGAAACTTGAACTTTACCCCACCACAGGAAAATTTGATTTTATTATCTCGTCTTTTTCTAAGGATTGTGGGCATTATAAATTTAAAGATAATTATAAGTGTAGTATTTATAAACCTTTAATCTCGAGTAATTTAATCAATTAACCTGCGTAAAAGCCTCAGCAAATTTTTCTGCATTAAATAATTGTAAGTCGTCTTCTTTTTCGCCCAAGCCTAAAGCAATAATAGGTAATTGATATTTTTTTGCTATCGCCAGTAGAATACCGCCTTTGGCAGTTCCATCTAATTTGGTCATGATTAAACCAGTTAATGGAATAATTTTGTTAAATTCTTCTACTTGATTAATTACATTCTGTCCCGATGTTGCGTCTAAAACTAAAATAATGTTGTGAGGGGCGTCCTGGTCAATTTTTTTTGTTACATTGGCTATCTTTTTATATTCCTCCATTAAATTTTTTTTATTTTGTAGTCTTCCAGCAGTATCGATTAATACTTGGTGAAAATTATTTTTGATTGCTTCTTCAACTGCTTTATATGCGACTGACGCTGGATCAGAACCTTGAGATGATTTAGTTATTTTAACGTCAATTTTATTTGCCCAGTTTTCTAATTGTTCAATAGCTGCTGCTCGAAAAGTATCAGAAGCAGCAAACATAACTTTGTTTCCATTAGTTTTTAAAATTTTACCTATTTTACCAATAGTTGTTGTTTTGCCAACACCATTCACACCTGAGATTAATGTTGCATTGAGTTTATCTTTTTTTTCGAAAAAAGAATTATTCTCTAAAGGTTTCATTAGATTAATAATATATTCTTTTAAAATAAGATTTATCTCGGTTGATAAATCTTTATTTGGATCGATTTTTTTACTTGAAATGATTTCCTTGATCTCAGACGCAGCCTCGACACCTACATCTGACTCAATTAAAAATTCTTCAATTTTATTTAAATTTTTATCGTCAATCTCTTTTTTTATAATTATTTCTTTTAGTCCAGATGTCAGTGCAGATGCACTTTTTTTAAAGCCTATCTTAAATTTATCAAAAATTCCCATTATAGTTTGAACTCAATTTCTTTTATTTCTGAAACGGGTCCTTTCATGTGGATTGAATTTTTATCATCTATAAGAATTGATAATTTACCTGTTTGAAATTCTATGTCTGTTTTATTTTCAGTAAGATCATTTAATTTACCAGCAAATGCTGTTGCACATGCAGCTGTTCCACATGCTTTGGTCAGCCCCGCTCCTCTCTCCCATACCTTCACTCTAATTAAATTTTTATTAATTATTGTAGCAATTGTAACATTACATTTTTCTGGAAAAATTTTATGATTTTCAATTTCGGGTCCAATTTTTTCAATATTAAAATTTTCAATTTCGTTTACAAAAAAAACAATATGTGGATTTCCAACATTAACTGCCGTCCCACCTGAATGTTCTTTGTTATTTGAATCAATAATCTTAATATTTAAATTTTTCGTATCTAGTTTTTCTGATAAAGGAATTTCGTTCCATTGTAACTTAGCTTTACCAATTTCAGTCGTAACAATGTTTTTATCTAATATTTTTGACTCTAAATTTCCATTTGAAGTTGATAAAATGATATTTTCAGATTTTGTCTCCTCGGAGATTAATTTTGCAACACATCTAGTACCATTTCCGCACGCACCAGACTCTCCTCCATCAGAATTAAAAAATTTTAAATTTGCATCACTTGATTTGCTAGATTCAATAAATATTAATTGATCACAGCCAATAAAATTTCTATCACAAATTTTTATGATTTGATCTTTAGTCAAATTGGTAATCTTTTGTCTATTATCAATTATTACAAAATCATTACCTAATCCATCCATTTTAAAAGCCCTTATATCCATATATAGTTATTTAACTTATTTATTGACTTTTTGAACCTCTATTATAGTTTGTGGCAGTTTCCGCAAAAACGTTAAATTTGCGGTGTCTTTGGAAACAAAGAGATCGACACTAGTCAGCGAGGGTTCGCCCACTAGTGCGATTACTGCTGTGTGAAATAAATATGTTTGAAAATTTAACAAATAAATTTGAGGAAGTTTTTTCCTCTTTGAAAAAAGCCCCTTCGCTTGATGAGAGCCAAGTTGATGAAGGCCTCAGAGCTATTAGACAAGCCTTACTAGAGGCTGATGTATCACTTGAGGTCGCAAAAGATTTTATTGAAAAAGTTAAACCTAAAGCTTTAGGTCAAGAAATTATCAGATCTACATCTCCTGGTGATATGGTTGTAAAAATCGTTTATGACGAATTAGTTAATTTATTAGGTGAAAAAAACATTGATGTAAATTTAAACGCCGTTCCGCCCGTGCCAATGATGTTAGTTGGTCTACAAGGTTCAGGTAAAACTACCACTACTGCTAAACTTGCAAGATATCTAGAAAATACAAAGAAAAAGAAGGTAATGATGGTCAGCTTAGATATTTATAGACCAGCTGCACAAGAACAGTTGAAATCTTTAGGTGAGCAAAATGATATCTTAACTTTACCGATTATAGAAGGTCAACAACCAGCAGATATTTGTCAGAGAGCAATAAGTGCTGCAAATTTAAATGGTGCCGACATTATCTTGTTTGATACAGCTGGCAGAACACAAATAGATCTTCAAATGATGAGTGAAATAAAGCAGATTGAAAATATAATCAATCCTGCCGAAACTTTTTTAGTTGCAGATTCTTTAACTGGCCAAGTAGCAGCATCAGTTGCAAAAGAATTTAAAAATACTGTAGGTTTATCAGGAATTATTTTAACAAGAGCTGATGGTGATGCCAGAGGTGGGGCCGCGGTAAGTATGAAATTTGTATCAGAGGTTCCAATTAAGTTTTTAGGGGTAGGAGAAAAAATTGAAAATTTTGAGGTGTTCCATCCCGATAGGATTGCAAACCGAATTCTTGGAATGGGAGATATTGTATCTCTAGTTGAAAAAGCAGCACAAGATTTAGGTGAAGAAAATATTAAAAAGACAGAAGAGAATTTAAAAAAGGGACAATTTTCAATGCAAGATTATTTAACTCAACTAAGACAGATGAAAAAAATGGGTGGAATAGAGGGAATCATGTCTTTTATGCCAGGTATTTCTAAAGTTAAATCACAAATGGATGCTGCGGGTATTGACGAGAGTGTTATCACTAAGAACGAGGCTATAATTTTATCGATGACAAAAAAAGAAAGAGAGAACCCAAAAATAATTGATGGTTCTAGAAAAAAAAGAATTGCTAATGGTTCTGGAACTGATCCAGCCACTATCAATAAATTGTTAAAACAATTTAAAATGATGTCTGAAATGATGAGAAAGATGTCTAAAGGAAATCTGAAAGGTATGTCTGACAAAGGAATACCACCAGAATTATTTAATCAATTAAAATAAAAAAGGAGAGTAAATGTTAAAACTTAGATTATCAAGAGGTGGAACAAAGAAAAGACCAGTTTACAAAGTTGTTGTAGCTGATAGTCGTTTTGCAAGAGATGGACGTTTCATAGAAAAAGTTGGTTTTTTTAATCCTCTATTACCTAAAGAAAAAAAAGAAAGAATAGGATTAGAGGCTGAAAGAAT
>CACDQT010000029.1 GCA_902554995.1 uncultured Pelagibacteraceae bacterium
ACATCAGGAATGGTTAATAAAAAAATTTAAAAATGTTGAAGCTCATACCATTAGTCTAGACAAATTATTTGAAACATTTTCATCAACGTTAAATAAATTTGATAATGAACATGGTTATGCGAATTCTAGAGCAAGGTTAAGAATGACAACTCTTTATCAAGTTGCTGCAGCTAACAAAGGTATTGTTGTTGGAACTGGAAATAAAGTTGAAGATTTTGGTGTTGGTTTTTACACAAAATATGGCGATGGCGGTGTTGATATTTCTCCCATAGCAGATTGTAATAAAACTGAAGTATGGGAATTAGGTAAAGAACTTGGAATATTAAAAGAGATTATCGATGCTCCGCCAACTGACGGGTTGTGGGATGATGGCAGAACAGATGAAGGTCAATTAGGATTTAATTATAGTGAATTAGAAGATGCAATGAGTAACCCAAATTCACCACATAGAGATCAATACGAAAAAATTAGAAATCAAAACTTGCATAAAATGGAGCCTATTCCAGTTTGCAAGATTCCTGGTTAATCAATTAGATTAACAAATCACCAAATTAGGTATATTTCTTAATAATCAATGATGGATATTTTTTTAACAAATAATTTAACAAATAAAAAAGAACAATTCATTCCAAAAGATAAAGAAAAAATAGGAATGTATGTTTGTGGTCCCACTGTTTATGATGATCCACATATTGGTAATGCGAGACCTTTAGTAGTTTTTGATATTTTATTTAAATTACTTAAAAATAATTTTTCAAAAGTAACTTATGTTAGAAATATAACTGATATAGATGATAAAATTATAAAATCATCCCAAGAGCAAAAAATTTCAACCAAAGAACTTACAGAAAAAATAACTTTAGGTTTTTTAAAAGATTGTGAATTTCTTAATTGTGAAAATCCAACTCATCAACCTAAGGCTACAGAACATATAGATCTAATGATAGAGATGATTACTGAACTAATTGAAAAAGGTTTTGCTTATGAAAATCAAAAACATGTCTATTTTGAAGTAAAAAAATTTGCTGATTATGGAAAATTATCAAATAAAAATTTAGATGAGTTGATTGCTGGATCAAGAATAGAAATTAGTCAAAATAAAAAAAATTCTGAGGATTTTGTTTTATGGAAACCATCAATAAATAATGAACCTTACTGGGATTCTCCTTGGGGAAAAGGAAGACCTGGTTGGCATTTAGAATGTTCTGCTATGTCCAAAAAATTTTTGGGTAATGAATTTGATATTCATGGGGGTGGTATTGATTTAATTTTTCCACATCATGAAAATGAAATAGCACAATCTAGATGCGCAAATGAAACAAAAGTTTTTGCAAATTATTGGATTCACAATGCTTTTATCACAATGTCTAATGAGAAAATGGCTAAGTCCCAAGGTAATATCCTTAAGATTAAAGATTTTAGAAATAAAATTAGTGGTCAAGTAATTAGATTAGCTTTGATGAGTGCACATTACAGACAACCACTTGATTGGAATGATAAGTTATTAAGTGATTGTGAAAATATTTTAGATAAATGGTACAGAGTTTATTCATCTGATTTAAAATCTGTGAAAATTCCTGATGAAATTTTAAAACCATTATATGAAGATTTGAACACCCCTGGTTTTATTGCAAATCTTCATAATTTATTTGAAAAAGCTACTAAAGGTGAAGGTAAAGATTTATTCGTATCAGCATGCCAATTTATTGGTTTGATGAATGAAAGTACCGAGCAATGGAATGGCTATAAAAAAAATAAAGCATCTATAAGTGAGTCTGAAATTGAAAACATGCTTAGTTTAAGAGATAAAGCTAGGGAAAATAAGAATTATAAAGAGGCAGATAGAATTAGAGATGAACTTTTAGACAAAGGTGTTTTAATAGAAGACAAAGATGGTAAAACACTCTGGAAATTTAAATGAGCAAAGAAAGATTATACATATTTGATACAACTCTCAGAGATGGAGCTCAAACACAAGGTGTAGATTTTTCTTTGGAGGATAAGGAAAAAATTGCTTTAGCTTTAGATAATTTAGGTGTTGATTATATTGAAGCAGGATGGCCTGGAGCTAATCCAACAGATACAGAATTTTTTCAAAAAAAACATAATTTTAAAAACTCAAAGCTAACATCTTTTGGGATGACTAAAAGATCTGGAAGAAGTGCAGAAAATGATACTGGTTTATCAGCACTTATGAATTCAAATACCACTGCTGTTTGTTTGGTGGGAAAGTCCTGGGACTTTCATGTTGATGTAGCTCTAGGAATAACGAATGATGAAAATTTAGATAATATTTCTGAAAGTACAAAACATTTTGTAAAAGCAAAAAAAGAATTCATGTTTGATGCAGAGCATTTTTTTGATGGTTACAAAGCAAATCCAAAATATGCATTGTCTTGTATAAAGGCTGCATATGATCAAGGTGCAAGGTGGATTGTTCTATGCGATACGAATGGAGGAACACTGCCTCATGAAGTTACACGAATAGTTTCCGAAGTTTCTAAAGTTGTTCCAGGAAAAAATCTTGGAATACACGCACATAATGATACTGGCAATGCAGTTGCAAATTCATTAGCTGCAGTATTATCTGGTGCTAGGCAGATACAAGGAACAATCAATGGTTTAGGTGAAAGATGTGGTAATGCAAATTTAATGTCGTTAATCCCAACATTTTTTTTGAAAAAAGATTTTTCATCTCAATTTGAAATCAGTATTAAATCAAAAAACATCAAAAATTTGACTGAATGTTCAAGATTATTAGATGAAATTTTAAACAGAAAACCGAATCAGCATTTACCTTATGTTGGTGCTGCAGCATTTTCTCATAAAGGAGGATTACATGTATCTGCTGTGCAAAAAGACCCAAAAACTTATGAGCATATCAATCCAGAGGAAGTTGGTAATACTAGAAATATTGTTGTTTCAGACCAATCTGGAAAATCAAATATCATATCTAGATTAAAGAGTATCAAAATTAACATTGAGGAAAGTGATCCAAAAATCAAAAAGTTACTAGACGAAGTCAAGGATAGAGAATTTATTGGTTATAGTTATGATGGGGCTGATGCCTCGTTTGAATTATTAGCTAGAAGAATTATTGGTGAAATACCAAGGTATATTTCAATTAATGAATATGATGTTTCCGTTAAAAAAAATAAGTCTGGTGAAATAGTTTCTTCTGCAAAAGCTCAATTAGAAGTTGATGGAGAAAAAATTATGTGTGAAGGAGAGGGGAATGGACCAGTAAATGCACTAGATAATGCTATTAGGCAGAACGTTGATAGACTAGCAAAATATTCAAAATATCTAAAAGATTTAAAACTTGTTGATTATAAAGTAAGAATTCTAAATACAGGAACAGAGGCGGTTACTAGAGTGTCTATTGAAAGCACAGACTCTAAAGGAAAGAATTGGTTTACTATTGGTGTGTCTACAAACATTATCGATGCTTCATTCAAAGCATTAATTGATAGCTTAGATTATAAATTATTTAAGGATAATGCGCCTGCTAGTAAATAAATGAGCAAAAATAATATCTCATTTATTTTACATCAACCTCAATTATCAGAAAATATTGGTGCATGTGCTAGAGCATTAAAAAACTTTGATTTTAAAAAATTAGTTATAATTAATCCAAAACCTATTTTTCCAAACGATAAAATCTTAGCTACATCTGTTGGCGCAAAAGACATTATAAATAAAAGTAAAAAGTACGACAATTTAGAAAAAGCTTTAGGAAAGATTGATATTTTAATTGCTACTTCAGCAAGATTTAGAAATAAGAATATAAAACATATTAATTTAGAAGATTTAAAAAAGATTAATTTTAAGAAGAAAGTTGGGTTTTTATTTGGTTCAGAAGCATCTGGTTTATCAAATGATGAGGTGAGTTATGCAAATTACACTTTACAAATACCAGCTAATCCTAATTTTAAGTCTTTAAATTTATCTCATAGTTTAATTATAATTGCTCAATATGTAGCTAGTCTTATCAAATTAAAAAATATTCCATTTAAAAAATCAAAAAAGGTAAAATCAGCAACTAAAAAAGAAATTCAATCAATGCTAAGTCTTTGCATTAAAAATTTAGATGAAATAAATTTTTTTAGACCTAAAGAGAAGAGATCAAAAATGCTAGAAAACCTTCGAAACATTTTTTACAAAATGGACTTATCTGATAAAGAAACACGTATATTATCTGGTGTATTTGCAAGTTTGGGTAAAAAACGTTGATTGACAAAATAATGAGTAAGTTTATAAAGCCCTCTATTAAATGACAAAAAGATTAAACTCTAAACATAAAGTTGACAGAAGATTAAAAGTAAACCTTTGGGGAAGACCTAAAAGCCCGTTTAATACAAGAGCTTATGGACCAGGACAACATGGTCAAACGAAAACTTCAAAACCTTCTGATTATGGAATTCAGTTACAAGCGAAACAAAAATTAAAAGCTTATTATGGAAATATTAATGAGAGACAATTTAGAAATATCTATAAAAAAGCCAGTATGCTTAAAGGTGATACCAGCGAAAACCTAATTGGTTTATTGGAAAGAAGATTGGATGCAGTGATATATAGAGCAAAGTTTGCTACTACAATTTTTTCTGCAAGACAATTAATCAACCATGGACATGTAAAAGTAAATGGAAAAAAAGTAAACATATCTAGTTACTCTGTGAGAGAAGAAGACACTATAGAAATTAGAGATAAATCTAAACAGCTAGCAATAATAGATATTGCATTAGCCAGTAAAGAAAGAGAAGCTCCAGAATATATTCAAATGGATGAAAAAAATAAAAAATTTAAGTTTGTTAGAGTTCCAAAATTTGAAGAAGTGCCATACCCAGTTGTTATGGAGCCAAATTTAGTAATTGAATATTATTCTAGGTAATAATTATTTTTTATAATTAATACCTTTATCATCAAATAATTTTTTTAATTCCCCACTCTCATACATTTCTTTTATGATATCACATCCGCCTATAAATTCTTTTTTAATATAAAGTTGTGGGATAGTTGGCCAATCACTAAAAACTTTAATTCCATCTCTCAAAGATTGATCTTCCAGTACGTTCACACCCTTAAAATTTATTTCTAAAATTTTAAGTATATTTGATACAGTCATTGAAAAACCACATTGCGGTTGATCTGGTGTACCTTTCATAAAGAGACACACATCATTAGTATCAATATGATTTTGAATTAAACCTTTTGTTTGATCATCCATTATTGTTCCTTTGTTTTAATTGCTAAAGCGTGTAGTTCATTTCCCATCTTACCTTTTAATGAATTATAAACCATTTTATGTTGTTCAATTTTACTTTTACCTGCAAATTGAGAAGAGGTTATAGTCGCTGAATAATGATTACCATCTCCAGCTAGATCTTGAATATCTATTACAGCATCTGGCATTGCTTCTTTAATATATTTTTCGATTTCTTTTAAATCCATTGCCATTTTTTAACTCATATACTTTAACAACCAACTTGTATAATAAGACTTCAATTCGTCAATTGTAACTTTTGTCTTTTCATTAATAATCATATCGTTTTGTGTGATAATACCTAATTCCTCATGATGTACAGAGTTTTTGTTTAAAATTTTTGTAACTTCTTTTAAATCTTCTCTATTCACCTCTATTAAATATCTACCTTGATCTTCCGCAAAAAAATACTCAATTTCACTCATTAAATTCTTTGACTTATTAATTTTAATTCCCTTATTACCTTTAATACACATTTTACTTATTGCAACTAACAGACCTCCTAAAGATATGTCATGAACACTTTTCACAAATCCTTTATCAATTAAATCTAATATTGACTCTCCATTGTTTTTTTCATTAAAAAGATTTACCTCTGGAGGAGGCCCATTTTTTTCATCTAAAATTGTTCTGGCAAATAAACTTTGGTCAATATGACCTTCAGTTTTACCAATGATTAAAACTAAATTATCAACCTCTTTTAAATCCATCGAAATCATTTTTTTATAATCTTTAATAAGACCCACACCGCCAATTGATGGAGTTGGTTTAATCCCAACTTCTTTGGTTTGGTTGTAAAAAGATACATTGCCAGATACCACTGGAAAATTTAAATATTTACTAGCTTCACCTATACCTTGAACGCATTCAACAAACTCACCCATGTTATCCTCTTTTTCAGGACTTCCAAAATTTAAACAATTGGTGATAGCTATCGGTTTTGCTCCAACTGAAATTAAATTTCTCCAACTTTCAGCGACAACCTGTTTGCCTCCTGTTAATGGGTGAGCCCAACAATATACTGCTGAGGAGTCCACTGATGCTGCTACAGCTTTATTTGTTCCATGTACTCTCACTACACCAGAGTCTCCACCTGGTTTCTGAATAGTGTCACCCATAACTGTATGATCATATTGTTGCCAGATCCATTCTTTACTACATATATTCTGATTAGACAAAACCTTCTTAAGCACATCTTTGATTTTTAATTTATTTAAAACTTCATTTTTAATTTTATTTTTTTTGGGTAACTTTGATTTTTTCCACTTACGATCATACATTGGAGAATTTTCAACAAGAATATTAATAGGTATTTTGGCTACTTGTTCTTGATTAAAAAATAATTCAATGTTTTTTGAGTTTGTTGTTTTTCCAATTACTGCAAAATCTAAATTCCATTTATCAAATATTTTTTTTGCAATTTCTTCTTTGCCATTTTCTAATACTATTAACATTCGTTCTTGGCTTTCAGACAACATAATTTCATATGGGGTCATTTTAGTTTCTCTGCATGGGACTTTATTTAAATCAATTTCAATACCCAAATTTCCCTTTGATGCCATTTCAATACTAGATGAGGTAAGACCAGCAGCCCCCATGTCTTGTATAGCAATAATTGAGTCACCAGCCATCAATTCTAAACATGCCTCTAATAAAAGTTTTTCTGTAAAAGGATCACCAACCTGTACGGTTGGTTTCTTTTCTTCAATCTTTTCATCAAAACTAGCTGAAGCCATACTTGCACCATGAATACCATCTCTGCCAGTCTTAGAACCCACATAAATTACAGGTTTATTTAAACCCGCAGCCTTAGAGTAAAAAATTTTATTTTGTTTAACCAGACCAAGTGTCATTGCGTTAACTAAAATGTTTCCATTGTAAGAGCTATCAAATGAAGTTTGTCCAGCTATAGTTGGTACACCCATACAATTTCCATAGCCACCTATACCATGCACAACCCCGCGTAAAAGATTTTTTGTTTTTTTGTGTTGTGGTGATCCAAAATGTATTGAATTTAAATTTGCTATTGGTCTTGCTCCCATTGTAAATACATCTCTCATAATTCCACCAACACCAGTTGCAGCTCCTTGATAAGGTTCTATAAATG
>CACDQT010000030.1 GCA_902554995.1 uncultured Pelagibacteraceae bacterium
ATACTCCTTATCAACTTTGCAAGTGAATGCTATTTTGGAATTAAGATTACAAAAACTGACAGCATTAGGAATAAATGAAATTGAAATAGAAATTAAGAAGTTAGCTGAATTAATTACAAAATATAAAAAGATAATTTCATCTAAGAAAGAATTGTTAAAAGTAATCAGTGAAGAGTTAAAGAATATAAAAGATAAATATTCATCACCTCGAAGAACTAAAATAATTGATGCTGTATTAAATTACGATATAGAAGAAACGATTCAAAAACAATCTGTATTGATCACAGTTACATTGCAGGGTTACATTAAACGTGGATCTTTAAATAGTGTAAAGACACAAAAAAGAGGTGGTAAAGGAAAAACTGGTATGACTACTAGAAATGAAGACTCTGTAGTTCAAACTCTATCAGTTAACACTCATACCTCAGTTTTGTTTTTTTCTACGGAAGGTTTAGTTTATAGAATAAAAGCCTGGAAAATACCTGAGGGATCTTCAGTTTCTAAGGGAAAATCGTTGTTTAATATTCTTCCACTTAAAAACCATCAGTCAATAAGTTCTATTATGCCTTTTCCCGATAATGAATCTGAAATGAAAAATTATCAAATTGTATTCGCTACTGCTCAAGGGAAAATCAGAAAAAATAGTTTAGAGGATTTTTCTTCAATCAATACATCTGGAAAAATTGCAATGAAATTAGACAACAATGATAAAATTGTGGGAGTTAAAATTTGCAAGGATGATCAAGATATAATTTTAAGTACCAAATTAGGAAAATGCATACGTTTTGAGTCAAAAAAATTGAGAGTTTTTAAGGGTAGATCCTCTAAAGGAATTAAAGGTATTGTTTTGTCTCCAAACGATCAAATTGTCTCTCTTTCAATTATAGATAATGATAAATCAAAAAAAAATGGGAAAAAATCAAAAGATGAGCAATCAGAATTAAAAGCTAAAGAAAAGTTCATATTATCAATAACAGAAAATGGTTTTGGTAAAAAAACTAGTCATACGGAATATAGAGTAACTAATAGAGGTGGGAAGGGAATTATCGGAATTATAAATTCACCAAGAAATGGTAATATTTCATCCTCTTTCCCTGTATATGATGGTGATGAAATACTTATATCGACTAACAAAGGAAGAGTAATACGTGTGGCGGTAAAAGAAATTAGAACTGCGGGTAGAAATACTCAGGGTGTTAGAATTATTAAATTAACTGGAGAAGAAAAAGTTGTTTCAGCTGATAAAATAGATGATAACTTAGTTTAATGAATAAAGTTGCAATCTATCCTGGAACATTTGATCCAATTACGTTTGGCCATATTGATGTTATTAAAAAAGGTTTAAAACTTTTTGATAAGATTGTTGTTGCAGTATCTAACGTTGAAAATAAGGATTATTTATTCGACTCTGATGAACGAATTGAAATCGTAAAAAAAGCTTTATTTTATGATTTGAAACTTAATAAAAAAAAAGTTGTCGTAATTTCTTTTAGCTCTTTAACCACTGAATTATGCAAAAAATATAAATCAAATATTATTTTAAGAGGATTAAGAGCAGTTTCAGATTTTGAATATGAATTTCAATTAGCAGGGATGAATAGAAAATTAAATAAAAATATTGAAACTCTTTTTTTAATGTCTGATGTTGAAAATCAGATTATTTCATCAAGATTTGTTAAAGAAATAGTAAATTTAAAAGGTGATATCAAAAAATTTACTACCAAAAGTACAATTAAATTACTAAAAAGAAAATATGAATAAAATTTTAATAAATATATTTATTTTCTTTTTTTTAACCATAAACCAAGTAATGTCAGAGGAGAATATTATGATTTTGAAACTTAAAGATGGAGATGTTAAAATTGAATTATTTGAAGATGTAGCACCTAATCATGTTAAAAGAATTAAAGATTTAGCTAATAGCGGTAAATATGATAATGTTGTTTTTCACAGAGTTATTGATGGTTTCATGGCACAAACCGGTGATGTAAAATTTGGAAATTCATCATCAAGTGATTTTAATTTAAGAATGGCAGGAATGGGAGGATCAGATTTACCAGACCTAAAACAAGAATTTAATAATTTACCTCATGATAGAGGAATTTTATCTATGGCTAGATCACAAGATCCAAATAGTGCAAATAGCCAATTTTTCATTTGTTTTAAACCTGCTCCTTTTCTAGATAACCAATATACAGTTTTTGGAAAAGTGATCGAAGGAATGGAATTTGTTGATAAAATTAAACGTGGTGATGAAAACAATAATGGTGCCGTCACAGATCCAGATAAAATAATTAGTTTTAAATCATTATAATATTTAATGGCATTAAAAGAATTTGCCTTTAAATTATTGAACAAAGATGGCTATGCAAGAGAAGGAATTATAGAAACGCATAGAGGTATTATTAGGACTCCTGCCTTTATGCCAGTTGGAACTCAGGCAACTGTAAAAGCTTGTACGATTGATGATATTAAAAAAACTGGCTCAGATATAATTTTAGCTAATACATATCATTTAATGATCCGTCCAGGAGTTGAACGAATTCAAAACGCGGGCGGATTACATTCCTTTATGAATTGTGATTTACCAATACTTACTGACTCAGGTGGTTTTCAAGTAATGTCTCTTTCAAAATTAAATAAAATAGACCGAGAAAAAGGTGCAATTTTTAACTCTCATGTTGATGGAAAAAAATTTTATTTGAGCCCTGAAGAAAGTATAAAAATTCAACTTGGCTTGAATTCAGATATTGTAATGATCATGGATGAATGCCCAAAGAAAACGGATGACTATAAGCTTATTAAAAAATCAATGGAACTATCATTATATTGGGCTGATAGATCCAAAAAAGCCTTTGGAAAAAATCCTCATAAAGCTCTTTTTGGCATAGTCCAAGGAGGCCTTTTTAAAGATTTGAGACTTTTGTCTTTAAAAGGTTTGTTAAATCTAAATTTTGATGGATATGCCATTGGTGGCCTTGCAGTTGGTGAAACACAAGAGGAAATGTTTAAAGTTTTGGATGACATTAAGGAAAATCTTCCAGAAAATAAACCACATTATTTAATGGGTGTAGGCACACCTTCTGATATTTTAGGTGCAGTTAAAAGAGGAATAGACATGTTTGATTGTGTAATGCCGACTAGATCAGGGAGAACAGGTCTGGCTTTTACATGGAATGGAAGAATAAATATTAAAAATAATAAATATCAAAATGACAATTCACCTCTTGATGAAAAGTGTAAGAATTTAAATTTAAACAAATATTCAAAAAATTATTTGAATCATTTATTCAATACTAATGAAATTTTAGGGTCGATGCTTTTAACGTTAAATAATATCAACTTTTATCAAGAATTAATGAGCGAAATAAGAAAAAATATTCAAAAAGGCACTTTTAATGAATTTCATGATAAATACATAGATAAGTTGTGATAAAGAAACTATATGTCTCATCAATTCCTATTTGAAATATTAAAATAAATATGTATATACGAAGTAATTTTGGGCCGTTAGCTCAGTTGGTAGAGCAATTCCCTTTTAAGGAATGGGTCGATGGTTCGAGTCCATCACGGCTCACCATCAATTAATATTTATATTTTAATTGGTGGGTAATCCAAAATTATACTATTCGTCCACTCGTTTATTTTTTTAATTCGATTGTCAGGTGAGGGGTGTGTGCTAAGAAATTCAGATTGTTTTTTTCCCTTACTAAATTTTTTCATTCTTTCCCAAATTTTAGGCGTTTCTCTTATATCGTAACCAGACAAAGAGGCAAAAATCATACCCAAATAGTCAGCTTCAGTTTCTTGTTTTCTATTAAAAGGGTTCATTATACCTAGTTGAGAGACCATACCAATAGTATTCATACCTGTTGTTCTATTAACTTGAGATAATTTTCCACCAGATAATATATCAATAACATTTGTCCCTACGTTTAAAACAACACCTCTGCTCGCGCGTTCTACGGAGTGTTTGGCTACAGCATGTGCAATTTCATGACCCATGACAGCAGCTAAGCCATCAGTATTTTTGGTTACTTCTAATATGCCTGAAAAAACTGCTATTTTACCTCCTGGCATACAAAATGCATTTCTCATATTTTTTTTATCGATTAATATATATTCCCAATCAAAACCAATTGTTGGGTCATCAAGTTTAGATTGATAAAAATATTCTCCTATAGAATTTTCCATTCTTTTGCCAATTTCTTTAATTTGATTAAGTTTTGGTCCTGTTATTAATTTTTCTTTTTCCTTAATTTTTTCAAAAATTTGAGCTGCCTGAGCATTTAATTTAGCTTCAGGGATTAGTTTTAATTGTTTTCGATCAGTGATTGGTGCAGTAGCACATGAATTCAGAGCTAAACTACAACAAGTACAACCAACATAAGTTAAGAATTTTCTTCTATCCATTTTTAATTATCATTGATAATATATTTTAAAATGAATCTAAATAATAAAATATTAGTATTTTTATTTATTATTGCGATTTCTTTTGTAGTTTACTCTAGTTTTAAATAAATTTTATGAAAAAAAATAAAAAAAAACGATCACTTACTCTTATTCTTAGAAATTATTTTATAACGGGTGTAGTGGTATTAATTCCTATTGGTTTTACTTTATATTTAAGTAAAATTTTAATAGGAATTTCTTCTAAAATAATTCCAGAAAACATAAATCCTAATAACTACTTACCTTTTGCAATACCTGGAATAGAAATAATTATTTCTGTTGTTTTTATAACTATAGTTGGAGGTTTATCATTATCCTTTTTAGGCAAACGAATTCTTAAACTTATTGATGATTTATTTAAAAGAATTCCTGTTTTAAGAACTATTTATTCTGCGATAGTGCAAATGACAGAGACATTTTCTAATAAAGACGACAATGATAAAAAAAGTGTTGTTTTAGTAGAATATCCAAGAAAAGGTGTTTGGGCTGTTGGATTTGCAACAAAAGAAAATAAAGGTGAAATGGCTGAAAAAACAAATAAAAAATTAATAAACGTATTTGTTCCAACTACACCAAATCCTACAAGTGGATTTTTACTAATGTTTCCTATAGATGAAGTTATATATCTGAATATGACATTTGAAGAAGCATCTAAATTTATTGTTTCTGCAGGAACATCTACAGGTAAGAATTAGGCTATATCGTTAATTATATCTGCACGATCATATAATTTTATTAGTGGTTTAAATTTACTTATATCCTCTTTTTCATTTTCAATTCTTTTGATTTCTTTCTCAGCTAAAATAAAAAGATTATGATTGTGTATTGGATCTGCTAATTTAAAAATTTTTATTCCACTTTGTTTAAAACCAAGAATATCTCCAAAACCTCTCAATTTCATATCCTCCTCAGATATTTTAAATCCATCATTAGAGTCTTTTAATATATTAATTCTTTTTTTTGCATTTTCACTTAGATTTGACTTGAACATTAATATACATGAGGATTGTTTGTTGCCTCTTCCAACTCTACCTCTAAGTTGATGTAATTGAGACAAACCAAACTTATTTGCATTTTCTATTATAATTACGTTTGCATTAGGAAAATCAATACCAACTTCAATGATTGTAGTTGATACTAAAATCTTAAATTCATTTTTTAAAAATTTGTTTAGGATTTTCTCTTTTTCCTCAATGGTTGTTTTTCCATGGAGTAAATAAACATCATTTGGAAAAATTTTTTTTAAATATTCAGATTTTATAACTGCGGAAGAATGATCAATTTTTTTAGATTCTTCTATTAGAGGGCATACCCAAAAAATTTGATTTCCTAGTCGTATTTCTTTCTTGATAAATTTAATAATATCCTCAATCTTACTTTCAATTTTACTATAAGTTTTAACAGGTTTTCGGTTATTCGGCTTTTCTCGTATAATTGAAAGATCCATATCTCCGTAAATAGTCATTGTTAACGTACGTGGAATTGGTGTTGCTGTCATCAAAAGAACATCACAATCTTTCCCAGCTTTATCAGATAATTTTTTTCTCTGACTAACTCCAAATTTATGTTGTTCATCAATTATTATTAAACCTAGTTTTTTGAATTCTACTTTTTTTTGAAATAAGGCGTGTGTTCCAAAAATAATATCAATCTCTTTTTTAATAAGTTTATTCAAAATATTTTTTTTGTCCTTGTATGATGATTTTCCAGAGAGTAATTCTATATTAATATTTTTTGGAAATATTTTTTTTGCTAATAAAAAATGCTGTCTTGCTAATATTTCAGTAGGAGCCATTACTGCCACTTGAAAATCAGAATTGATAGTATTGAGTGCAGATAACAATGCTACTATTGTTTTACCACTACCAACATCACCCTGGAGCAATCTGAACATCTTTTTATCTGAGCACAAATCATCGTTAATCTCATTTAATGTTTTGGTTTGATCACTAGTTAAGGAAAAATCTAATTTGGATATTATTTCACTTTGTTTTTTAGTATCAAAATTTTTTTTTGTTTTTTTTATCTTTTTGATCTTTTTTCTAATTTCTGAATTAACCAAAAAAGTTGAAAAAATTTCATCAAAAGCCAATCTTTGATAGAAATTTTCTTTAAACTTACCAATATTTTCTGGTTCATGTAATTTCTTGATTGAGTCATTCCAACCAATACTATCAAAATTTTTTAATATATCTTTTGAGTGCCACTCATCAATTTCTGGTAAATTTTTAATAATTTGTAATATTATCTTATTATAAACCTTTTCACTAATCCCCTCAGTTAATGAATAGCTATTATGCTTTTGTTTTATTAAAGATGAGTCTTCTGAAATATATTTAGGATTTGTTAATTGATATTTATTTCGAAAGTATTTAATTTTACCACTAATTGTTACTTCTTTTCCAATAGGCAATATTTTCTTGATATATCCTTCGTAACTATTAAAAAAAACACAATCTATTTCACCAGTTTCATCT
>CACDQT010000031.1 GCA_902554995.1 uncultured Pelagibacteraceae bacterium
TGGACCATTATTGCACTTGATATTACAATTAAACCAATGACGATAGTGACTGTTGAAATGACAATAACTGCTATGAAAACTTTATTTAAAACATTAGTTACTTTATTTAAATAATCAGCAATTTTAATCATTGATAAACTAGGAAAAATTTCAAGCATTTTTGTTTCATCAAATTTATTTAAATTATAGAACTTTGTGGTTGCTAAATATTCGTGAGGAATATTTTTTGCAAAGTCAGGGTTAAAAAGCATTGCAAAATTTATATTTAGATCTCTATAATCAACTTGTCTAAAGTTGACTATTTCACCATCAATTTCTCTACCATAGATATTTAAAGTAAATATATCCCCTAATTTAATATTAAAATCTTTTGCAACCTTAGCGTCTAATGATATCTGAAGTTGATTTGGTTTAGACAAATCCCACCACTTACCGTCAATAATTAGATTATCCTCAGGAACTTCTTTTGTCCAAGATGATCTCCGTTCACTGCCAATAACCCAATAACTATCATTTTCAGGTGTAATATATGTGTTAGGATTTATACCATTAATTTTAACTATCCCTGAGGAAACCATTGGCACAATTTCAATATTTGCACTAGGATCCATTGATAAAATTCTTTGTTCAAACTTTTCACGCTCTCCATTTTGAATGCCCACAAAAAAATAATCAGGAGCGATGTCAGGTATTGATTTTGCTATCTCTCTTTTAAAATTAGTTCCAACTAATGCCAAAGTCAAAAGTAATGTAACACCAAGGCCTAAAGACATAATTGTAATAGGTGTAATACTTTTTGATTGTGTAATATTTTTAATAGATACCTTCAAAGGAGTGCTCGAATTAAATTTAAACTTTTTTAGAGAAAATATGATTAACTTTGAAAGTAGAAAAAAGATAATCAAACAAATAAAAAATGCCCCAAAATACCCAAGACTATAAACAAGATTTTCTGATCTATAAGTAAATATTAAAATCAAAATCGATAACATTATAATACTCATTCCAATTAATTTTTTTGAATAATAAAATTGTAAGTTTTGGAATACATTTCTAAATAGACTTGAAGCTTTGACTTGATCGATAGAACTAATTGTAGGAATCGAAAAAATTATCAAAACTAATAAACCTATTAAAAATATTTTTAAAAAATTAAAAAAAGAAAAAAATAAATTTATCTTAAGTCCAAAGCTACTTGACAAATATTTGTCTGCTAATGGCACAATTAATAAACTACTTAAATATGCTGAAATAGTAATTATAAATAATAATATTACCAATTGAAGATAATAAAGTTTTTTAATATTACCGGAATAGAAACCTAAGGCCTTTCTTACTGCTATAGACAAGTTATTTTGATTTATAAAAGACAAAAGAGTATTAGCAATACCAATACCAGCAATAAGCATCGCACTTATTGAGACAAGGGATAAAAATTGTGAAAAGTTACCAATTACTCTTTTTAATCCACTTGCTGCATTTTCTGGATATCTAATTTTTACCTTTTGATCATCTTTAAAAATACTTTCGATTTTTTTTATGATTATTTCTGGATTATCATTGGTATTAAATTTTACTTTATATTCATAATTTAAAAAATTTCCTATTCCATTAAGTTTTAAGATATCTAAAGTTTGTTTACCTGTTAAAACCCAATCTCCAAAAGTCACAAATCCACTTACATCTGGAACAGATCTTACCTTACCAATAACAAGAAATTCTTGATCTTGAATTTTTACAATTTCATTTGTGTTGATATTTAAGGTTTTTGATAAACTCTCATTAATTAAAATTGTATAAGGTTCAGTTTGCATTCTTTGATAAGCATCAGTAGGTTCATAAGTTACTTCACCATATAAAGGATACTTTTGGTCAACTGTTTTTATTCTAGTAAATAAAGATTTATTTTTCTTTCGATTTGTTGTCGAAAGCATTGTGCTGAATTCAACCATCTCTGATATAGTTGTAAACTCTTCAACTTTATTTAATAAATCTATATTTCCTTGATTTCTGTTATAATCAATTTCTAAGTCTCCACCTAAAAGCTCTTTAGCATTTTCTTTGAGTTCCTTTTTTAAACTATCCTCAATAGTAAATATTGCGCTTAATATAAAAAGACTGATGAACAAAGTGATGATTATACTAGAAATTTTTTTATAGTTCCTTTTTAAATCTCGCAGAGCATATATTAAGATAAACTTGTATTGATAAAAATTATTTAATTTTTCCATCTTTAATTTTAATTTTTCTGCTTGCGCGGTTAGCAAGTTTTGGGTCGTGTGTTACCATAATTAATGAGGAACCTTCCTCTTTAACATACCTAAATAAAATTTTAGAAATCATATCGGAATTTTCTGTATCTAAATTTCCTGTAGGTTCATCAGCTAGAATTAGCTCTGGCTTCATAGCAATAGCTCTTGCGATAGCGACACGCTGTTGTTCTCCTCCAGATAACTGACTGGGTAAATTATTTAGTCGATGTTTTAAGCCAAATCTATCTAAAAGAGATTTTGCTTCTTTTTCAGGATTTTTAAATTTATTTAATTCAAGAATTAAGGTTACATTCTCTAGGGCTGTATAATTTGGGATTAGATAAAAAGACTGAAAAATTATACCAATATTTTTTTTTCTGATTTTTGATACCTCATCCTCACTTAATTTTGTAATTTCGTGGTTTTGAAAGTATATCTTGCCTGAAGTTGGACGCTCTAAACCACCAATTAACATGATTAAACTTGTTTTTCCTGAACCACTTTCACCTACTATTGAAATAGTTTCTTTTTTTTTTGTGGTCAAATTTATATCTTTTAAAACACTAATATTATCTTTACCAGTTTGGTATTTAAGATTTATCTTTTTTAATTTAAGAAGAGTACTCATGAGCAAAAGTTTTATTATTAAAATAATTATTATCTGTCTACTAACCATTAATGCATATGCAATCGAAAAGATTGTATTATTTGGTGATAGTTTGATGGCTGGTTATGGTCTGTCTGATGACAATAGTTTACCAGTCGTTTTAGAGGAGAATTTAGAAGCAAAGGGTTATAATATTGAGATTGTTGATGGCAGTGTTTCTGGTAGTACATCGTCAGGGGGATTAAATAGAGCTGATTGGACTTTAAGTGAGCCAGATATAGATCTAATAATTTTATGCTTGGGGGCTAATGACATGTTAAGAGGCATCCAGCCAAAAGAAACAAAAAGCAATTTAGAAAAAATTATAAAAATTGCTCAAGACAAAAATATTGAAATTATCCTAGCTGGGATGATTGCTCCAACCTCGCATGGTTTTTCTTATAAAAAAAAATTTGACAAAATTTTTCCTGATTTAGCCAAAAAATTTAAAATAGAGCTTATTCCTTTTTTACTTGAAGGAGTGGCCATGAAACCCGAATTTAATCTAAGTGATGGTATACATCCAAATGAAAAGGGCACTATAATAATGGGAAGAACTTTAGAGGAGAAAATTATAAAAACTTACAATAAAAAAAATTAGTTTTTTGTGAAAAAAAAACCTTATCATCATTTACCAGACGGTACTTTTAGAAATCCTGAGGGTTCACCAAAACCAGATCCTAATGTTAAATGGTCCTTCAAAATTTTTAATAGAGAGAAAAAAAAGCTTGATATGAAAGTTCCCAAAGAACATGTTATTGAAAAAGAGAAAGTTTTAACAGACTTAAAAAAATTTCAAGAAGACGATTATGTAGCATGGATTGGCCATGCAACATTTTTAATAAAGCTTGGTGAAACAACAATAATTACAGATCCAGTATTTTCAAAAAATGCTGGGCCGCTAATTTTTGGACCTAAGAGATTTACCAAACCAGCACTAAAATTAAACGAAATTCCACAAACAGATATTTTTTTACTCACCCATAATCATTATGATCATCAAGATATGATGACGATCCGGAGATTTCCTTTTAAAAATTCTAAAGTTTTACTTCCATTAAAACTTGGTAAATATTTTACCAGAAATGGTTATAGCAATGTGAATGAAATGGACTGGTATGATAAAATTGAAATAAATAAAAATTTAAAAATTACTTTTTTACCTGCTGTGCATTGGTCAAAAAGAAGTCTAACAGATACTAATAAAACTTTATGGGGAAATTTTTTGATCGAATATAAAGATATCAAGTTATTATTTGGTTGTGACACTGGAGTAGGAAATATTTATAAAGATATAGGTAATAAGTATGGTCCAATTGATCTTACATTTATAAATATTGGTGCCTATAATTTTTATCCAATAATGCCTTATAAAGATAAGTCGGTTTATCACACAAATCCAGAAGAAGCTTTAGAGGTTGCAAAAAATTTAAGGAGTAAAAAAGTGATTGGAATGCATTGGGGCACGTTTGTTTTATCCCTGGAACCAATCATGGAGCCACCTGTAAGATTTAAAGCTGGAGCAGAAAAATATGGATTTAAAAAAGAAGATGCAATTATTTATAAAATAGGTGAATTTGGATCTTTAAAAAAATTACTTGATTATAATTAATTATCTAAAATTTTCTTTTTAGCTTTTTTAAATTCTTCTTCTGTTAAAACACCATCTTTAAGAAGTTGATTTAATTTATTCAATTCATCTGTTAACTTATCATTATTATCAGATAAGTTGTCATCATGGTCCTGGTCTTCTAAGCTCTCATTGGATTTATTTTCTCTTTTGGCCTCAAAACCTTTCATGATAGCTGTTCCACCCAAGTAAAGGACAAATGCTAAAATTGGTATCGCTAATCCAAAAAAAATTATTTTTTCCACAATTTAATCCTCATCATCTTCTCTCCAATTCTTTTCATACATTAACCAAGCAGCATAAATTACTGAAAATGTTCCAACTATCATACCATAATCAAATCCAGTTTGTTTATCATATAAATACCAACCTAATTGTGTCGCGCCAATTGGTGGAACTGTCAGTATGAGCATGAGAAGTGCAATTCTATAGGGGTATTTAGGTTTTTTCATCACCTATCTTATCAAAAAAAATTTGTTGAATTCAATATTATGCTTGCGATCTTTTGAAACAGTCAATCGTATTTTTTAGCAAGCACGCGATTGTCATTGGACCAACTCCACCAGGAACAGGTGTGAGTGCTTTGGCATTTTTTGAAACTTCATCAAATGCAACATCACCAACAACACCTTTTTCAGTTTTATTAATTCCAACATCGATCACTATTGTATCTTTTTTAACCCAATCACCTTTAACTAACTCAGGAATACCAACAGCTGCAATAATAATATCAGCTTCTAAACACTCTGCTTTTAAATCTTTTGTTTTAGAGTGTGTTATAGTAACAGTGCAATTTTCCTTTAGTAAAAGTTGAGTCATTGGTTTACCATTTAAGTTAGATCGACCAACAACAACTGCTTTTTTACCATTTAAGTTGGGTTCTATTTTTTTAATTAACAAATAACATCCTAATGGTGTACATGGAACGGAACTCTCATAACCTGATGAAAGATTTCCAACATTCATTGGATGAAATCCATCTACATCTTTTGATGGGTCAATCGCTCTAATAATTTTTTGTTTATCAATATGTTTTGGTAATGGTAACTGAACCAAAATACCTGACACAGAGTTATCTTTATTTAATTCATCTATCTTCTCTAAAATAACTTTTTCTTCAACACTATCTGGATATTTAATCACATCGGATTTAAGTCCAACTTCGTTAGCAGATTTTTCTTTGTTTCGAACGTAAATCTGACTAGGAGTTAAGTCTCCAATCAAAATTACTGACAACCCTGGAACTTTATTATACTTAATTTTAAGATCAGATACTTCTTTTTTAAGCTGTTCCCTTAATAGTGCTGCTTCTTTTTTTCCATCAATTAAAATCATAAATCCTAGAATATCATTGGTGCGATGTAGAGCTTCATACACATTTCTATAAACCAAATCAATAGCAGTAAAATAATTGGTGAAATGTCTAAGGCTCCCAAATTTGGTAAAAATCGTCTTATTCTTCTTAGAAATGGTTCTGTTAATCTGTAAGTAAAATCTAAAACTGCATAAACAAATCTATTTTGAGTATTCAATACATTAAAAGCAATTAACCAGCTGATGATAACATTGGTAATCACTACATACGAATAAAGTTTTAATAATTGTAAAACTAAATAAAAGATAGCAATCATTTTTTTTCAATGTAAATCGAAGAACTCGGAAATGCGAAAGAGGCCTTATTGTTTTCAACAATTTGTTTTATTGCAATTGCAAGTTTTTCTTTTACTGAAAGCCACTCGTTCCAACTATCTGATTTTGTAAAACAACGCACATACATGTCTATAGAACTGTCTGAGAACTTATCGACCCTAACTGCAATTCCTATATTAGTGTCAAAATCATCACTTTTTTTTATATGATCTTCAATTTGATCTCTAATATTTTTTAATTGATCAACCGATGTGTCATATTGGAGAGTAATAATCCAACTAATTAACCAGTTTGAAGTTTCACTTACATTTACTACAGCATTTTCTGCAAATTGAAAATTTGGAATTATTGCTAATGATTTATCGAATTTCCTGATTGTTGTTGATCGAAAACCAATTTTTTCAACAATACCCTCAATTATTCCATCAACAGAAATCCAATCACCGATTTTAAATCTTTTTTCAACTAATACCAAAATCCCAGAAATTAAATTTTTAAACAAATCTTGAGCACCCAATGCAACTGCTACTCCGAACAAACCTAAACCAGCAATAATTGGTCCA
>CACDQT010000032.1 GCA_902554995.1 uncultured Pelagibacteraceae bacterium
CTTTATTTATTCTTTATACGTCTGGATCTACAGGTAAACCGAAAGGTGTACTACATACAACGGGCGGGTACATGGTTTATGCTTCCATGACTCATCAATACATATTTAACTATAAGCCTAAAGATATTTATTGGTGTACTGCAGACATAGGTTGGGTAACAGGTCATAGTTATATTATTTATGGACCCTTATCTAACGGAGCTACTACAATAATGTTTGAGGGAGTACCAAATTATCCGGACAGCTCAAGATGGTGGCAGATTGTTGATAAATATAAAGTTAATACTTTTTATACTGCTCCAACAGCTATCAGAGCCCTAATGCGAGAGGGTGATGATCCAGTAAATAAAACATCTCGAAAATCTCTAAAATTATTGGGTACAGTCGGAGAGCCTATAAATCCAGAGGCTTGGATGTGGTATTACAAAACAGTTGGAAACTCAAAGTGTCCAATCGTAGATACCTGGTGGCAAACAGAGACTGGCGGAATTTTAATTGCGCCTCAAACAGGAGCTATACCTTTAAAACCTGGATCAGCAACAAAACCTTTTTATGGAATTAAACCTGTTCTTGTCGATAAAGATGGAAAAGAAATTAAAGGTGCAGGAGAAGGGAGACTTTGTATAGCTCAGTCTTGGCCAGGCCAAATGCGAACTGTTTATGGCGATCATCAAAGATTTATTGATACTTACTTTTCTCAATTTGATGGAAAATATTTTACTGGGGATGGGTGCAGGCGAGACAAGGATGGATATTACTGGATCACTGGACGAGTAGATGACGTAATTATTGTATCAGGACACAACTTGGGTACTGCTGAAATTGAAAGTGCTTTTGTTGCTCATCCTAAAGTCGCTGAAGCTGCTGTGGTTGGTTATCCACATGACATTAAAGGAAATGGACTATATTGTTACGTAACTCTTAATGCAGGTGAGACTGAGACAGGAGATCTTGAAAGAGAACTAAAATTATGGGTTAGAAAACAAATAGGTCCATTAGCAACTCCGGACTTGATTCACTTTACTCCAGGGCTTCCAAAAACAAGATCTGGAAAAATAATGAGAAGAATTCTTAGAAAGATTGCAGCAAATGAACATGGTCAATTAGGTGATACTACTACTTTAGCTGATCCAAGTGTTGTTGATAGTTTAGTTGACAATAGAAAAAATACTTAGAAACCTAATCTTTCTTGAAATTCTTTCTTAACGACGTCCCATTTGAGAATGACTGAATTCAAAACTATTTTACGATCTAAAGTTTTAAGCTCCTCAGCAATTGGAGCCCACTTATATAAAGATAATGCACTAGGATTAAAAGGGAGATCACTATGATAAGTATCCCAATTCATTTTCTCAAATCTTTCATCAAAATTTTTTTTGGTGTTTTCGATAATATCTAAAGGCATTTTGTTTGAAATTTCATCGTCTAGAATTTTAAAAAAAATTTCTTTAGCCCTATTGGTGTCTTCATAGTTTGTAGTTGCTTTTAAATAAGAGAAGGTAAAAAACGTAAGATCTTGCAAAGCCACAGCATAGATATTCCACTTAGCTAAATTAACTGACTTCATAAATTCATCATTTTCAAAATGAAGAACATACCTAGTGCCCATCCTGGTCTTTAAATAACCATACAAAGTAACTTGTGACACCCAAGCTGATTTTGTTTGAATAAAATCCTCTAATTCATCTAATGACTTTATTTTTTTTTTAGGGATAAATGCTTTAAAAAGGGCAAATAGATAGATCTTGAAGTCCCTCAAGGTAAGATCTTTCCAGGTAAGTTTATATTTTCCCATAAAATAAGCTATTTTTGATAGTTATAACCCATAAATCGGACTAATTTGAGCAATTTTAACACTTTAAATCTCTTTGATAATGGTTATGGTTTTTGCCAGTTATAACTAAAAAGAGAGAGGTATAAATGTCAAAACAAGAACAACACTGGGAAAAATCCAGAGGTTTGCTATTCATGACACTAGCAATCTGGTTTGTATTCTCAATTGGCATCTTCTTATTCGGGGCTGAAATGAATGAAGTTACGGGACCATTTGGTTATCCGTTAACTTATTGGTTCACTTGTCAAGGTTCTCTTGGTGCTTTCGTAATCCTAATTTTCTGGTTTGCGAACAGGCAGGAGAAAATTGATGAAGAGTTCGGCTTCTCAGAAAGAGGGGATGACTAAATGATGAAAGGTAATTTTATAGACAATTTACCTAAGGTTTATGGAATCTATACAGGTGGTTTTTTAGCTTTCATAATCATTATGTCAATTGCCGAGCAGATGGGTATGACTGCGAAAACAATCGGAATTTGTTTCGTTGCTTTCACAGTAGCCATTTATGCTATAATTGGTTATCTATCACGTACAGCTCAAGCTGATGCTTATTACGTAGCTGGAAGACAAGTGCCAACTGTATTCAACGGAATGGCAACTGCAGCAGACTGGATGTCTGGTGCATCATTCGTTGCAATGGCAGGAGGTATTTACTTCAAAGGTTACGGATATATGGCACTTCTTGTAGGTTGGACTGGTGGATATGTATTAGTCGCATCTTTATTAGCACCATACTTAAGAAAATTTGGCTGTTACACAGTTCCAGATTTTATTGGTACAAGATATGGTGGTAATTTAAGTAGATTTCTTGCAGTAGTAGTTTTAACTGTTGCATCATTTACTTATGTGACTGCACAAATTAACGCTACAGGTACTATTGCATCTGTTGCACTTGATATTCCATTCCAATACGCAGTTTATGTTGGATTAGTAAGTATCTTACTATGTTCAATGTTAGGTGGTATGAGAGGAGTAACTTGGACACAGGTTGCACAATATATTGTACTAATCATAGCTTACTTATTACCAGTATTCTGGATCAGTAACAAAATGGGTGCGGGTTTCTTCCCACACTTCATGTTAGCTGATGAAGTATCAAGAATTGCTGAATTAGAAGCTCAGTTTGGTTTTGTGAAAAACTCTGCTGAAAATCTAAAAGAGGTGCCAAAAGGTTTGGCTGGTATAACTAAAGCTCACTCAGCGGTGAATGCAACGCCTTGGGCGTTTATTTCGTTAGCACTAGCGATGATGATGGGAACAGCTTCATTGCCTCACGTGATGATGAGATATTTCACTACTCCAAGTGTAAAAGCAGCTAGAAAATCAGTAGGTTGGTCTTTATTCTTTATCTTCCTACTTTATTCTTCTGCTCCAATGTTAGCGACACTATCTAAGTTGTCATTGATTGATCCAACATTACCAACAGGTATTATTGGTAAATCAATTTCAGAAGTCCAAGCGATAGATTGGTATCAAAACTGGAACCAAGCAAACTTAATGTTTGTAAGCGACTTTAACGGAAATGGAACTCTTGAATTAAATGAGTTTTTCATGGGTGGTAAAGCCGTTGTGTTAGCAACTCCGGAAATAGCTGGATTACCATACGTAATCTCAGGTCTAGTTGCTGCTGGAGGTATGGCTGCTGCCATGTCAACAGCTGATGGTTTGATTCTAGCAATTGCAAACGCAATCTCACACGATGTTTATTATAAAATCATCGATCCAAAAGCTGAGACTGCTAAGAGACTAGTTGTTGCAAGGGTACTACTTGTAGTAATTGGTTTTGCTGGAGCAACTATTGCAGCAATGGAGATTCAAGGTATCTTAGGTTCGGTAATCTGGGCTTTTGACTTTGCGATGTCTGGATTATTCTTCCCACTTGTACTTGGTGTATGGTGGAAGAGAGCTAACAGAGAAGGTGCAATAGCTGGTATGGCTTTAGGATTAATTTCTGGTGCTGGTTACCTAATTTGGGTAAGAAGCGGTGGAAGTGGATTCTTAGGTATTACACAGTTAACATTTGGTATCTTTGGTTCAGCTGTCAGCTTAGTAGCTATGGTTGTTGTAAGTCTAATGACTTCAGCGCCAAACGCTGCAACGCAGAAAATGGTTGATGAGGTTCGTGTACCATCAGGTAAATCGATCCTTGGCAAACAACACTAAATAATTATTTTAAGGGGCGATTAATTTCGCCCCTTTTAATTCAAGTCTTTTTCCAATATAAATTCTTAAATGTCGGCTAATTTTCACCCAATGGTGTACATTATTGATTACATACTTGGGGTAATAATGTGGACATTAATTGGCAGAGTTGCAATGAATATTTTCCAAAAAGAAGACTCTCAATTTTTTTTCATGAAAGTATTCGTAAAATTTACCAATCCATTACTACGTATTTTTAAACCAATTACACCCGAATTTATTATTCAACCGATAGTTCCACTATATGTTGCTTGGTTTTTCTTTATGATAAGATTTTATTTAATGCCATGGATTTTGGGATATTCTGTCATGGGAATGTTATCTTTTCCTTTGGAAAGTGAAATTTCTAGACAAATTTATCAATTTTTTAATTCAATTAAATTTTAAAAATTGGTACTAGTAATTTAGTTATCAATGAAAAAAATACAAATATCACCGTCAATCTTATCTGCTGATTTTAGTCAATTAGGAAACGAAATAAAACGTTTGGAAGACGCTGGGGCCGATATGATACATGTAGATGTGATGGATGGGCATTTTGTTCCAAATTTAACCATCGGACCTCCAGTTATAAAAGCATTAAAAAAACAATCATCAATGATATTTGATGTCCATTTAATGATTTCTCCAGTACACAAATATATCGATGCATATTCTGATGCAGGCGCAGATATTATTACTATTCATCCAGAAGCTACAGACGATCTAAGTTCATCTATTTCAAAGATAAAAAAATTAAATAAAAAGGTCGGAGTATCTTTAAATCCTGAAACTAAAGTTGATGTAATTAGAGAACACTTGAAGGAAATTGACTTAGTTTTAATAATGAGTGTTAACCCCGGTTTTGGTGGTCAAAAATTTATGCCAGAAGTTTTAGTAAAAATTAAAGAGCTAAAAGAAATACAGAAAACTCAAAATCTCAATTTTGATATTGAAATTGATGGAGGTATCAATTTTGACAATTCAAAAGAGGCAATAGAAGCAGGAGCAAATATACTCGTTTCTGGAACAACAATTTTTAAAAGTAATAATGGAGATATAAAAAAGAATATTGAATTATTAAAATCAAAATAATTTTATGGTTAACATAAATCGGTTTTTTTTTAATATTTTCGATAAAATAAGAGAATTATATTTAAATTCTAGTCTGTACGATAAAAAAATTTCAAAAACTTTTTATCAAAATTTGATTTATAAGCCTAGTCCTCATTTACTTTCATCCTTAATTAAATATCAAAAAAAAAAATTTAGGATTGAAGATTTTGCATTAAATGAAATTTGGGATAATAAAGAAATAACCAAAAAAAACTTAAGAAAACTTAATAATTTTTATTGGCTTTTTAGTTTAGATCTTAAATCTTCAAAAAAAAATACCCAATCAGTTATAAAAAACTGGATGACTTTAAATCATAAATATAATGCAAAAAGTTGGAATTTCGATTTAACTGCAAAAAGAATTATTGCTTGGTTATCTAGTCATAATCTCACTTATGAAGATGGTAATGAACAATATAAAGTTGATTTCAACACTATGGTACAAAAACAAGCAAATCACCTCATAAATGAAATTAATAAATCAAAATTTGTTGAAGATAAATTGATAGGTTGTGCATCTATTATATTAGTTGGACTTTGTTATCAGGATGAAAAAAAGTATTTGCCATATGGTTTAAATTTACTAAAAAAAATATCTAAAATTACTCTTGATAATTCTGGTTTTCCTAAATCAAGGAGTATTAAACAATTAATATTTTATTTGAAATATTATATTTTAATCAGAGAGTGGTTTAAAGAATCTCAAATTAATATTCCAGAACATATCAATGAAACAATCTACTATCTTGGACAAGGTTACGCTTTTGTTTGGCAAAATCTAAAAAGTGATATTCTTTATAACGGTAATAACATCTCAGATAATAATAATTTTGATAATTATCTTCAAAGACTAGGTTATAAATTCAAAAATGACAATCAAGATTATGGTGGATATATAATTTTGAGAAATAAAAATATGTGTCTCACTATGGATGCTGGTCCTTCACCAAATTCATTTTTTTCAAAAGATTATCAATCTGGAGCTTTATCTTTTGAAATAATTTCTAATGGAAAAAAATTAATTAGCAATTGTGGCTATCATAGTGAAACAAATATAAAACTAAATCATTTATCAAGATCAACTGCCGCTCAGAATACCTTAGTAATCGATGATAATTCTTCCTGCAAATTTACAAACAGTGATAAATCTTTTTTTGTTACCAGGGGTTTAAAAATTACAAA
>CACDQT010000033.1 GCA_902554995.1 uncultured Pelagibacteraceae bacterium
AGTTGACACAAGTGGAATCATTATTTCAGGAAATGCAAATTTTTGTTTATTTTTTTTAAGCTCTGACAAGGCTTTAAAAATTGCCTCACATTGCATTTCATAAATTTCAGGGAATGAAATACCTAATCTACAACCCCTGTGTCCAAGCATGGGATTTTGTTCATGAAGTTCATCAATTCGAGATTTTACTTCTTTAACACTTATACCAACCACTTCTGCAACTTCTGAAATTTCTTTTTCAGATTTTGGTAAAAACTCATGCAATGGAGGATCAAGTAAACGAACCGTAACTGGTAATCCATGCATAATCTTGAATATTTCAACAAAATCTTTTTTTTGATGTGGTAAAAGCTTCAATAGTGCTTTTAATCTATCATCTTTAGTTTTAGAAAGTATCATCTCTCTAACAGAAATGATTCTTTCCTCATCAAAAAACATATGCTCCGTTCTACATAAGCCAATTCCCTCTGCTCCAAAATCTCTTGCAACTTTTGTATCTAATGGAGTTTCTGCATTTGTTCGAACTTTAAGTTTTCTAAGATTGTCAGCCCAACTCATTAACCTTGAAAAGTCACCAGAAATTTCGGGTTTTATTGTTGGTACGCTTCCTAAAATAATTCTTCCAGAGGACCCATCAATTGTGATTATATCACCTTCTTTAATTTCCAATGAAGCAGTTTTGAAAATTTTTTTTTCATAATCAATATCAATTTCACTTGAGCCTGAAACACATGGTCTACCCATCCCTCTTGCAACAACAGCTGCATGACTAGTCATTCCTCCCCTAGCAGTCAATATTCCTTTAGCAGCGTGCATACCCTGAATATCTTCTGGAGAAGTTTCTACTCTAACCAATATTACATCTTGCATCATATTATTAAGTCTTTCAGCTTCTTCAGATGTAAACACTACTTTTCCACTAGCAGCCCCTGGTGAAGCAGGCAAACCATTTGCAATTATTTCTATAGAGCTTTTTTCATCCAAAGTTGGGTGCAATAATGTATCCAAAGAATTTGGATCAATTCTTAAAATAGCTTGTTTTTTTGAAATCAATTTTTCTTTAACCATATCTACAGCAATCTTAACTGCTGATTTCGCAGTCCTTTTACCTGACCTGGTTTGTAGTATCCATAATTTTTCATTCTCAACTGTAAATTCTACATCTTGCATATCTTTGTAATGCGCCTCTAACTTTTTTAAAATCTTATGAAGCTGTAAATAAACTTTTGGCATAGACTCTTCCATAGAAAGTGCTTCAACTTTTGCCTCTCGTTTGGCTTTTTTCGTAATATATTGCGGTGTCCTTGTTCCTGCTACTACATCCTCTCCTTGAGCATTAATTAAATACTCTCCATAAATATTATTTGATCCGTCTGACGGATTTCTTGTAAAAACAACTCCAGTAGCACAATCATTTCCCATATTTCCAAAAACCATAGATTGCACGTTAACTGCTGTGCCCCATTCAGAAGGTATCTGATTTAACTTTCTATAAATTTTAGCTCTATTACTTTCCCAAGATAGAAATACTGCACTTATTGCTCCAAATAATTGTTGATAAACGTCTTGAGGAAATTCTTTTTTTGTTTTTTCTTTAACAATATTTTTAAAATCTTTTATCAAACCATCCCAATCATCTTCATCAAGTTCTGTATCCAGCAAAACTCCTTTGGTTAATTTATAATTTTCTATAAGTTCCTCAAAATGATAACTTTCTACTCCAAGAACAACATTTCCATACATTTGAATAAATCTTCTATAACTGTCTTTGGCAAATCTTCCGTTAGAGGTTTTGTTTGCTAGTGCCTTAACAGTTTTGTCATTCAAACCAAGATTAAGTATTGTATCCATCATACCGGGCATAGATACTCTAGCACCGGATCTCACAGACAATAAAAGTGGATTTTTTAGATCCCCAAATTTTTTTTTTACATCTTTTTCAATTATCTTTAACTCTTTTTTAATTTGATTTATCAATGAAGAATTCAATCTCTTTTTATTTTGGTAAAAAAGATCACAGACGTTTGTTGAAATTGTAAATCCAGGCGGAACTGGAAGACCCATTCTTCCCATTTCCGATAAATTAGCACCTTTACCCCCTAAAAAATTTTTGGGATTTTTAATTTTTTTAGAATCTTTAGATTTAAAATTTAAAATTAACTTATTCATTATTTGCTTTTAACAATTGAAAATTCATAAAATTTTGAAAGGTTTTACATAACATATTTATAAGTTCCAAACGATTTTTTCTTAAATCTTCATTATCTTCATTCACTTTGACATTATCAAAAAATTCGAAAACTTCTTTTTTTGCTCCAGCTAAGACCGATAAAGATTCTTCAAAATTTTCATTATTATCTATATCTGAATAATACTTCTTTATATCAGTAATCTTTTTAAACAAATTTTTTTCATAATCGCTTTTAAAAATACCAGGATCAGTTGAATTAGTTATTTCAATTTCTTTATTTTCCATTTCACTTTGAAGTATATTGGAAGCCCTTTTATAACTTGATGTTATATCTAAACCAATTTGATTATTTATTACTCTATTTACACATCTTGCTTTTTCGAAAGATGAAAACAATTTATTAGTTGAAAAATTTGAAATCGTTGCCTCAATGATATCAAATCGAATATCTTTTTCTTTAAGATAATATCTAAATCTATCTTTTAAGAAATTACTTAAATCTTTTTTTAAATCATCATTTACGAGAGTAAAATTTTGTTCTTGATATAAACCAATAGAATAATTCAATAAATCATTTAATTTTAAATCTTTTTTATTTTCAATTATTATTCTTATAATACCGAGCGCCACTCTTCTGAGTGCAAACGGATCTTTTGAACTTGTAGGTTTTTCATCAATCCCAAAAAAACCAACAAGATTATCTATTTTGTCTGTCATCGATAAAGCAATACTGAAAGGTTTTTTTGGTACATTTGAATCTAATCCAATAGGTAAATATTGTTCAGTTATTGATAAACAAATATCTTTATCAAAACCTTGTTGTGCGGAAAAATAGCCTCCCATAATTCCCTGTAATTCAGGAAACTCACCAACTAAATCAGAAGTTAAATCTGTTTTACAAATAGATGCTGATAATTCTACTTTTTCTTTACTAATTAATAATTCATCAGATATCATTCCACCTAATTTTCTCATTCGCTGAACTTTATCAAAATAGGTTCCAAGTCCCTTGAAAAAATTAATTTTTTTTAATTCAGATACCTTTTTCACTAAATTTTGTGTTTTATCTTTATTCCAAAAAAATTCTGCATCGCTCAATCTAGCATCAACAACTCTTTGATTTCCAAGTTTGATTAACCCTTTTTGGTCTTTTTTATTTGCGACGAGTAAAAATTGATTTGTAATTTGATTATTTTTATCAATCGTAGGAAAATATTTTTGATGTGACTGCATAGTCAAGATAAGTATTTCCCTCGGGATTGACAAAAATTTTTTATCAAAATCACATAGTAAAACGTTTGGACATTCAACTAAATCTACAACCTCATCAAATAATTTTAAATTTTCTAAAATAAATAATTTTTTTTTACTTAATATCTTTGTGAATTCCTTTTGAATAATTTGTTTTCTTTTAGTTTGATCAACAATCGTTCCATGTATTTTCAAAAATCTTTCATAAGATTTGAAATTTTTAAATACTCCTGTTTTTTCCTCATAATCCTTATCAATAAAGGTCCTATTAGAAGAAGTTAGATGGTAAAATTTAAAATCTATTATTTTTTCATCAAACACTGATAAAATAGACTTTAGTGGTCTCGCCCAATTAAGGTTAAATTCACCCCATTTCATTGATTTTTTCCATTGGTAGCTACCTAAAAGTTTTGGTATTAGATCTTTTAACAAATCTGAAGTGTTCAATGTTTTCGAGGGTGTTTTAAAAAAGTAGAATTCTCCTTTTTCTGTTTCACGTTTAATAAGTTGTTTTTTGTCAATTTTATTTGATCTCAAAAAACCCTCAATTGCTTCTACAGGAGCACTAGTTTTGGGTCCTTTTATTTCCTCAGACCCAACTTTAATTTTTTTTTGTAAACCCTCAAATACGATAATTGCTCTGTTTGGAGTTGATAATGAAAAACTTTTTTTTGATTTTATAGATTTATTGATAAAATATTCTCTAAATTCCTCTAAAAGTTTTTCACGAAAATTTTGTTGTAAATTAGCTGGAATTTCCTCACTAAATAATTCTAAAAAAAATTCTGCCATTTTATATTTGTGTATCAATCCAAATTGAAGCAACAGATTTAGTAATTTCTCTTATACGTCCAATATATTCTGCTCTCTGGGCAACACTGATAGCTCCTCTTGCATCAAGTATATTAAATACATGACTTGCTTTTAAGCATTGATCATAAGCTGGGAGCGATATTTTTTTATTTATTAATGATTTAGCCTCATTTTCGAACATATCAAATATTTTAAACAGATTCGAAGTATTAGCATGTTCAAAATTATAAGCCGAAAATTCTTTCTCCGCTTGATGAAAAACTTCTCTGTATTCAACATTTTCGTTATTCCAAATTAAATCATAAACATTATTTTTTTGTTGTGTGAACATACAAATTCTTTCTAAGCCATAGGTAATTTCTACTGAAACAGGTTTACATTCAAAGCCAGCCATTTGTTGAAAATATGTAAATTGAGTTATTTCCATTCCATCACACCAAACTTCCCAACCAAGACCTGCTGCACCTAGAGTTGGACTTTCCCAATCATCCTCAACAAATCTAATATCATGATTTTTATGATCAATACCGATTGTAGACAAACTATTTAAATAAAGTTTTTTTATATTTGATGGAGAAGGTTTAATTATAACTTGAAATTGATAATAGTGCTGAAGTCTATTAGGGTTATCTCCATATCTTCCATCAGTCGGTCTTCTAGAAGGTTGTACATAAGCTGCTTTCCATGGTTTCGGTCCAAGTGACCTCAGAGTTGTGGCTGGATGAAAAGTTCCTGCTCCAACCTCCATATCATATGGTTGTAAAATTATACAACCATGTTTACTCCAATATTTTTGGAGGTTTAAAATTGTATCCTGGAAAGTTTGAAATTTTGGTTTTTTTTTACTTTTTTTAGAGGCCATATTTTTGCCAAATAGATTTTTCTTCTAATATATTTGCAACCTGATCGACGTGATCGTTAGATGATGATAATTTTTTACTTAACCAACTTTTAGATTTTTCAAATTTTTTGATTATTACATCTTCTCCAAATTTTTCTCTCAACACTTGATTGGCATCACCTATTTCGTCAATCAGACCAAGTTCTTTGGATTTAGTTCCAGACCAAAACTCTCCAGAAAATAACTCAACTTCTGATTTCTTTAGTTTTTCACCTCTACTTTTTTCAACAACATTAATGAAATCTTTATGCAAATCTAATTGTATATTTTTTAATCTTTCTATATCTTCTTTTTTTTCTTCAAGAAACGGATCGAGAGTGCTTTTATTTTTACCAGCAGTATGAACTCTTCTTTCAACTCCAATTTTTTTAATTAATTCTGTAAAACCAAATGATGAATAAATTACACCTATAGATCCAATAATTGAACTAGAGTTTGCATAAATCTCATCACCAGCACACGCAATCAAATAGCCTCCTGATGCAGCAATATCCTCTGCAAAAACTATTACCTTTTTTTTATTTTTTTTCGCTTGCTGTCTTATAAAATTAAAGATTAAGTGTGATTGAACAGGTGATCCACCAGGAGAATTAATTGTAATAGCAACGCATGGTGCTTTTTTTACAGAAAAAGCCTTTAAAATAATCTCTTCTTGACCTGAAAAATCTATACCTTGTTTAAATTTACCAACGTTTCCGATAACACCAGCTAATTTAATATGAGGAATAATTTTCTTCTTTTTAAAAATTGAGAGCATAACAAAACTTTATAGAATTTTTGTATTAATATAAAGACACCTTATAATTGAAGATTTAGGTGCGTCAATTGATAAGTATCAAAAGAAACTTATTACACTAATTTGCTCACATTATGGGAAGCGTAATTCAACTT
>CACDQT010000034.1 GCA_902554995.1 uncultured Pelagibacteraceae bacterium
TAAGTGCAGATTGATAGGCTTAGACCTTGGTTCAAAACGAATAGGAGTTTCAATTTGTGACGAAAAACAATTAATTGCCACACCCTTTATAACTATAGAAAAAAAATCCTCTCAACACCTTATAGATCAACTTAAGTCAATAATTATCGAAAACAACATAAAGGGAATCATAATAGGAAACCCCTTAAATATGGATGGCTCTTCTGGCAAATCTTCTCAATCAGCAAAAGATGTTTCTACTTATATTGAAAAGAACATAGATATTCCAGTTTGTTTATGGGATGAGAGACTATCAACTGTTGGTGCATTTAATCTTTCCAGTCACTTAGATGTTAATGTGAGTAAAAGAGAAAAAAAAATTGATGAAAATGCCGCTGCTTTTATATTGCAAGGAGCAATAGATTTTTTGAACAATTAATACTTGCTATTATACAACTTTATAGCTATAGAGTTGGTTTTAATGGCAATTAAAACAAATAAAGCTATTAAAATTTCCCAAAAACATCTGTTAGGTATTCAGGATTTATCTATAAATGATGTTAATCTAATACTTGATGAAGCTCACGATTTTATAAAAGTAAACCAAAGTAAAAATAAAAAAATTGATGCGCTTAGAGGTAAAACACAGATTAATTTGTTTTTTGAGCCCTCAACAAGAACGCAAAGTTCATTTGAATTAGCAGGAAAAAGACTTGGAGCTGACGTGATGTCAATGAACATAAGTAATTCTGCAATTAAAAAAGGTGAAACTCTTATTGATACAGCAATGACACTAAATGCTATGCATCCTGACATTATTGTAATAAGACATCAAGACTCTGGTGCATGTAATCTTCTTTCTCAAAAAGTTAATTGTGCGGTTTTAAATGCTGGAGATGGAAGAAGAGAGCACCCTACTCAAGCTTTATTGGATGCTCTAACAATTATAAATCGAAAAAAAAAAATTGAAGGTTTAAGAATTGCCATTTGTGGGGATATCCTACATTCAAGAGTTGCAAGATCTAATATTTATTTACTGAATATGTTAGGAGCAGAGGTAAATATAATTGCTCCCACAAATTTAATGCCAAAGGAAATAGAAAAATTTGGTGTCAATACATTCACCAATATGAAAAAAGGATTAAAAGATTGTGATATTGTAATGATGTTAAGATTACAAAATGAAAGAATGACAAGTTCTTATCTCTCATCTAACAGAGAGTATTATGAATATTATGGCCTTACACCAGATAAATTAGAACATGCAAAAGCTGATGCATTAATCATGCACCCAGGTCCAATGAATAGAGGTATTGAGATAGATACTAATTTAGCTGATGATATCAATAAAAGCGTAATTAAAGAACAAGTAGAACTAGGAGTTGCAGTAAGAATGGCCTGTTTAAAGATTTTTTGTACTTAAATGAAAAAACAATATTTTATAAACGCAAATATAATTGACCCACATAATTCAATTAACGAGACAGGTGGTCTTATAATCTCTGAAGAAGGAAAAATAGAAGCGGTAGGAAAAAAGGTTAATACAAATAATCTTCCTACTAGAGAAAAACCAATTGACTTAAAGGGGAAATATATATTTCCAGGTTTAGTTGACATGAGAGTATTTGTAGGTGAACCAGGCTATGAATATAAAGAAAATTTTAGAACCTTAAGTAATGCTGCTTTAGCTGGTGGCGTAACTTCTGTGGTAACAATGCCAAATACTGATCCGATAATAGACAACGTATCTATAGTCGATTTTCTAAAAAGAAGAGGAAGAGATAAATCTCGAATAAACATTTTTCCGTGTGCATCACTTACAAAAAATATTGAAGGAAGCAATATGACAGAATTTGGTCTTCTGCAAAGTAAAGGTATAATAGCATTTACTGATGGTATTAAAACTATTCAAAATCCCAGATTAATGTCTCGGATAATGAATTCTGCAAAAGATATTGGCTGTTTAATAATGCAACATGCAGAAGATTATGAACTTGCAAAAAATGGGATGATAAATTCAGGCATTATCGCATCTAAATTAGGATTATCAGGTATTCCTGAGATCGCAGAAAGAATTTTGATTGAAAGAGATCTTACTTTACTTGAAAAAGTAAAATGCAGATATCATATTTCTCAATTATCATCGCAAAAATCTATTGAAGTGATCAAACATAGGAAAGAAATTGTAAAATTCACATCCGGTGTTTCGATAAATAATCTCTCTTTAAATGAAAATGATATTGGTGATTTTAGAACTTTTTTAAAACTATCTCCACCTTTGAGGCGTGAGGAAGATAGAATTGCTCTAGTGGAAGGATTAAAGGATGGATTAATAGATGTGATTGTTTCAGATCACAAACCTGAAGATGAAGAGTCAAAGAGATTAACATTTTCTCAAGCTGCAACAGGTGCATCAGGTATAGAAACTCTATTATCTTTAAGTTTAGAGTTATATCACAATGGATCTTTAAAATTAGAAACATTAATTAAAGCGCTTACTTCAAATCCTGCAAAAATTCTCAAAATAGATAAAGGTAACCTCTCCATTGGCAATGATGCAGATTTTTGTGTTGTAGATATAAGTAAACCATGGATTGTAAAAAAAGAAAAATTGGTTTCAAAATCAAAAAATACCTCAATTGAAGACAAAAAACTCCAAGGTAAGGTTACGAATACATTTGTAAAAGGAAAAGAATTATTTAAGCTTTAGTATGGATATTTTTTTGATAGGTATCATTTCATACCTCATGGGCTCGATACCTTTTGGATATATACTTACAAAGATATTTTTAAAAAAAGATATAAGAGAAATCGGATCTGGTAATATTGGAGCTACTAATGCTTTAAGAACTGGTAACAAAAGTATTGGTTATTTCACATTAGCATTAGATATTTTAAAAGCAATTATTCCAGTTATTTATGTAAAAATTTTCTACCAAGATTTTTTATATATTGCATCTTTATGTGCCTTTTTAGGTCATGTATTTCCAATTTGGCTTAAGTTTAAAGGTGGCAAAGGCGTTGCTACCTATGTCGGTATTTTATTTGCTATAAATTTATATTTTGGAATTATATTTTCTATATGTTGGTTTGTAACTTTTTTTATTTCTAAATTTTCATCCCTATCATCTTTAGTAGCTTCAATATCTATACCAATCTATCTATTAATTTCTATTCAGTTTAATCAGGCAATTTTTTTTACGATCATGTTTATCTTGATTTTTTTTACTCACAGAGAAAATATTAAAAGATTGATAAATAAAGAAGAAACTAAGACAAAAATTTATTAAATTGACTATCTAAAGCTTTTGAGTAGTTTGTAGTTTATGAATTTGGTCATTGTAGAAAGTCCTGCTAAAGCAAAAACTATAAATAAATACCTAGGTGATAATTATAAAGTTTTAGCAAGTTATGGTCATATAAGAGATTTGCCGTCAAAAAATGGTTCTGTCAATCCAGATCAAGATTTTAAAATGGAATGGGAAGTTGATAGTTTTTCAAAAAAATATTTAAAAGAAATAACTGATGCGGCTAAAGACTCATCTAAAATTATATTAGCAACTGACCCTGATCGTGAAGGTGAGGCAATTGCTTGGCATGTCAAAGAATATTTGAATGAAAAAAAACTTTTAAAAGATAAAGAAATTGAACGAGTTGTATTTAATGAAATAACCAAAAAAGCTGTTATTCAAGGAATTGAAAATCCTAGGCAAATTGAGCCATTACTAGTCGATGCGTATATGGCTAGAAGAGCCTTGGACTACTTGGTTGGTTTTAATATATCCCCGATCCTCTGGACGAAACTTCCAGGTTCAAAATCTGCAGGAAGAGTTCAATCTGTTGCTTTAAAATTAATTACTGAGAGAGAACATGCAATTGAGTCTTTTAAACCTGAGGAATTTTGGACTTTAAGTATTAAATTTGCTAATACTGCAAATCAAAATTTCACTGCTAGTATTAGTCAACTTGACAACAATAAAATTGAAAAATTTTCATTTAGAAATAAAGAAGAGATAAATAAAGCCATATCAAGTATTAATAAAAAAAAATTTAGTATAACTGACATTTCTAGCAAAATAGTAAATCGTAATCCCTCTGGACCATTTACAACTTCAACTCTTCAACAAACCGCATCAAGTCGACTAGGTTTTGGTGCATCTAGAACAATGCAAATTGCCCAAAAACTTTATCAAGGTATAGAAATGGAAGGTGAAACAATTGGCTTAATTACTTATATGAGAACTGATGGAACTAATTTATCTAAAGATGCTGTTACAAGTTTCAGAAATTATATCCAAAAAGAAATTGGTAATGAATACTTGCCTAAAGATGTTTTGAATTATTCAGGCAAAAAAGCTAAAAATGCGCAAGAAGCTCACGAAGCAATCAGACCTACTGATATTATAAGAACTCCTGAAAGTGTTAAAAAATATCTAAGTACAGATCAAAATAAACTTTATGATCTTATCTGGAGTAGAGCTTTATCTTCTCAGATGGAGTCAGCCAAATTTGATAGAAATACTATCACAATAACGTCAGATAATAATGATACAATTTGTAAAGCCAGTGGATCAGTTTTAAAATTTGATGGTTTCTTAAAGATTTATAATAATCAAAGCAAAGATGATGATGAAAATATTTTACCTGCTGTGTCTAAAGGACCTATTAATATTGATGCGCTAATAGATGAACAGCATTATACACAACCACCACCAAGATATTCTGAAGCTAGTTTAGTTAAAAAGCTTGAAGAGCTTGGTATCGGGAGGCCTTCTACTTATGCAAGTATTATTTCTACTATTGCCAATCGAGGTTATGCAGAGATATTGAATAAAAGATTTTTTCCTACAGATAGAGGTAAATTAATTTCAGCCTTTTTAGAAAAATTATTCTCAAAATATGTAGATTACAACTTTACAGCAGGATTAGAAGATCAACTTGATGAGATCACTACTGGCAAAGAAAGTTGGATTAAAGTTTTGGAACTTTTTTGGAAAGACTTCAATAATAATGTTTCGGAAGTGAAAGAAAAAAGAACTAGAGAGGTGTTGGATTTACTCAATGATAGTCTAGGTGAATTAATTTTTGATAAGGATAATGAGGGTAATGTAGTAAGAAAATGTCAATTATGTAGTTCTGGAACACTTAGTTTAAAGAATAGTTTCAGAGGTGGCGCTTTTATAGGGTGTTCAAATTATCCAGAATGTAAATTTACAAGACCATTATCTAAAGCAAAAGCTGCTGCTCAAGCACAATTAGCTGAACCAAAATTTATAGGAAAACATGAAAATGGAAATGATATATATTTGAAAAATGGTAGATTTGGCCCCTACCTTCAATACGAGAAAATCCCCTCTGATTTAGAAGTTGAAAAAAATAGTAAGAAAAAGAAAAAAACTAAAAAATTAAAGTCAGATGTAAATGAACTTTTAAAAAATGTTTCAATACCAAAAGGATTAGAATTAGAGAGTATTAATTTAGAAAAAGCTCAATTTTTATGTTCGCTACCTAAATCTTTGGGAATAAATCCAGATAATCAAAAAGAAATTACATTAAACGTTGGAAGATTTGGTCCTTACTTAAAATGTGAAAATAAATCAGCAAGAATAGAAAATGTAGAGGAAATATTTTCCATAGGTTTAAATAGAGCAATAACATTAATAGCTGAGGCTAAACCTGGTCGAATGTCTTCTTCTATGATAAAAGATTTGGGAGAACATCCTGAGGATAAAAAACCTGTTAGAGTCA
>CACDQT010000035.1 GCA_902554995.1 uncultured Pelagibacteraceae bacterium
CTCTTAAGTAATTGACAAATCTTTTTATATTCATCAGACTTAAGACCATGATCTATAGCAATTTGTTCATTAACTTCCATTATTTAATATTATTAATTAGGTTTTTGAAAAAAATTGAGCCATCTTCCCCAGATAAACTCTGGTCTATCATTCTCTCAGGATGAGGCATCATACCCAAGACATTTTTTTCTTTATTAAAAATGCCTGCAATATTTTTAATTGAACCATTTGGATTATATCGGTCTTCTATCCTGCCTTCTTTATTACAATAATAAATTGCTATTTGATTATTATCCTTAATTTCTTTTAATTGATCTTCTGTACAAAAATAATTTCCCTCATTATGAGCAATATGAAATTCTAAAACATCTTTATTAAGATTTTTAAAATATGCATTTTCTTTGTTGTCCAACTTCACAAAAACATTTTTACATATGAATTCTAAATATTTGTTTCTTAACAAAACTCCTGGCACTAAACCTGTTTCAACCAGTATTTGAAATCCATTACAAATTCCCATGACCAATCCTCCAGATTTCGCAAAATTTATAACTGATTGCATTATTCTAGATTTTGAAGCCATACTTCCACATCGTAAGTAATCTCCGTAAGAAAAACCACCTGGAAGTACAACTAAATCACTTTTAGGGAGTTCATTATCATCATGCCAAACCATCTTGTTGTTAAACCCAAATTTCTTGAGTGCAACATCCATATCTCTATCACAATTTGAGCCAGGAAAAGTTATTACAGATGACTTCATTAATTATTGTGTTTCAATAATTTTAAAGTTTTCGATTACAAGATTAGCTAAAAGTTTTTTACACATGTCCTCTACAACAGCTTTTGCTTTGCCTGGATCATTTTCATTAACATCTATTTCAAAATATTTACCTTGTCTTACTTCACTTATGTTTTCAAAACCCATCCCATCCAAAGCTTGATGGATGACTTTGCCCTGTGGATCCAAAACATCTTTTTTTAATGTTATTATTGCAGAAACTTTCATTTACTTTTTTTTTTTACAGATGAAAGTTTAGTTACATTAACTGCAGATACGTTTGATTGTTCATGAAGAATTCCAAGTCGTTTTGCAACTTCTGTATAAGCTGGTATCAAATCTCCTAAATCTTTTCTAAATCTGTCCTTATCAAGTTTTTTGTCAGTAATTGAATCCCACAATCTACAAGTATCAGGGCTGATTTCATCAGCTAAAATAATAAGATTTTTTCCACTTTCATGAGTGAAGCCAAACTCCACTTTAAAATCAACTAATTTGATTCCAACACCCCGAAATAAACCAAGTAAAAAATCATTCAATCGTTTTAAATTTTCATCAATTAGATCAAGCTGAATACCGTTAAGCCAGTTAAATGCCAGAATGTGTTCTCTACTTATGTTTGGATCACCTAATTTATCATCTTTGAGACAATACTCTATTAATGGATATTCAAGTACAGTCCCATCCTCAATTCCTAACCTTTTTGTCAAAGATCCAGTTGCAATATTTCTCACAATGAACTCAATAGGAATAATATCCACAAGTTTCACAAGTTGTTCCCTCATATTTAGTCTTTTTACTAAATGATTTTTAATTCCAATTTGATTTAGGTTTGAGAGTATATGTTCTGAAATTCTGTTATTAAGAACACCCTTTCCTTCAATAGTACTTTTTTTTTGATTATTAAATGCCGTTGCATCATCTTTAAAATATTGAATGACTAAATTTTTATCTGAAGTTGCATAAATAATTTTAGCTTTTCCTTCATATAGTTTTTTCCCTTTTTTCATTATTTAATTACTCTTCTAAAAATTAAATTGACATTTTTCATATGTTTTGAATAGCTAAATATTGATTTTAATTTCTTTATTGAAATTTTACTCATTATATATCTGTCAGATTGCGCAACATCAAATAAATTTAAATTTTCAGCAAAACACTTTTTAGAGAAATTTTGAACCATTCTATATGATTTTTCTCTTGTTAATCCAGTTTTTGTAAGTTCAAGCATTAACTCTTGTGAAAAAATTAAACCTTTAGTTATGTTTAAATTTTCTAACATTTTTTTTGGATAAACAATCATATTATCTAAAATATTTGTTAATCTTACTAAAGCAAAATCAATAGTAATATTAGCATCTGGGCCAATGTTTCTCTCTACGCTTGAATGTGAAATATCTCTCTCGTGCCATAAGGCTATATTTTCAAGTGCAGGAATTACTGTACTTCGAACCATTCTTGAAAGGCCCGTCAAATTTTCACTCAAAATAGGATTTTTTTTATGTGGCATAGCAGATGAACCTTTTTGTTTTTTTGAAAAAAATTCTTGTAGTTCGTAAACTTCAGTTCTTTGTAAATGTCTGATTTCTATAGCCACTCTCTCAATCGAACCAGCAATAATTCCAAGAACTGAGAAATAAAAAGCATGTCTATCTCTTGGAATAACTTGAGTTGAAATTGGTTCAACTTTTAATCCAAGTTTTTTTGCAACATGTTTTTCCACGTTGGGATTAATATTGGCAAAGGTTCCAACTGCACCCGATATAGCACATGTCGAGACTTCATCTATCGCATCAACTAATCTTTTTCTATTTCTTTTAAATTCTGCATAAAAAGAAGCAAGTTTTAAACCGAGAGTAATAGGTTCAGCATGTATACCATGACTTCTTCCCATACATGGAGTAAATTTATATTTGTTCGCTTGTCTTTTTAATACTTTTAAAATTTGGTCAATGTCTTTGAGAATTATTTTTCCTGATTGAACTAATTGAATATTGAAACTTGTATCTACCACGTCTGATGAGGTCATTCCTTGATGAAGGTACCTTGCTTTAATTCCAGCTTTTTCTGTAACAGAAGTTAAAAAAGCTATGACATCATGTTTAACTTGAGACTCAATTTGATGAATTCTTTTAACATTAATTCTTGCTTTTTTTCTAACAATTGAGGAGACCCCTTTAGGAATTTGATTTAATTTTTCCATAGCTTGGGCTGCAGCTATCTCTACATCTAACCAAATTTTGTATTTATTTTCTTCTGACCAAATATCAGTAAGTTCTTTTCTCGAATATCTTTTAATCATTAATTATAAATAAGGAGGCTTTGAGTAACCTTTAGCAGATTCTGTGAAAATTTCATAACCATTTTCTGTAATTCCAACTGTATGTTCAAATTGCGCAGACAAAGATTTATCTTTTGTAACCGCTGTCCAACCATCATTAAGCATTTTTGTGGCAAATTTACCTGCATTAATCATAGGTTCAATTGTAAATGTCATTCCTGGTTTGAGTTCCATTCCTGTATTTTTAGTTCCATAATGTAAAATATTTGGTGACTCATGAAAAGTTGTGCCAATACCATGTCCGCAAAAATCTCTGACAACTGAAAAACCTTTTTCTTCTACATATGTTTGAATTTCATGACCAATATCTCCAAGTTTTTTTCCGGGTTTTAAGATTTTTATGGCCCTCATCATCGACTCATGAGTTGCATCTATAAGATTATTTAATTTTACAGAAGTTTTACCTATACAAAACATTCTACTTGTATCTCCGTAGTGGTTATCAATGATTGCTGTGACATCCACATTGACTGCATCACCTTCTTCTAAAATTCTTTCTTCAGATGGAATTCCATGGCAGACAACATGGTTTAATGATGTACATAATGATTTGGTAAAGCCCCTGTAATAAAGTGGGGCAGAGTAACCTCCGTTATCTCTAATAAATTCGTAACCAAGTTTATCAATTTGTGCAGTTGAGATACCTTCTTTTATATTTTCAGTAAGCATATCTAAGGTTTGAGCTGCAAGTTTTCCTGCGATTCTCATTTTTTCAAATTTTTCTGAATAACTATTCATTTATAATCTTTAACTTTTTTTCTATTTTTATTTCTTTTGAATTTAATCTGCATCTATAAGCAAGAAAATTAACACCAGCTTTTTTCGCAATAAGATAGTTTTTATAGTATTCTTCATCAATATCTTTCGCAATTTTAAAATTTTCCATATTTTGTATCTGAACTAAAAAGATCAAGTATGATTTATAACCTTTTTTTATGGCATCAATAAGGGTAAGAAGATGTTTTGAGCCCCTTGTAGTAATTGCATCAGGAAATTCGGCAGTTTTTTTCTCTCTAAAAAGAGTTACATTTTTAACTTCAACAAAACTTTTTTGCTTTTTTTTCTCGATTAAAAAATCAAATCTAGTTTCTTTGTTGTAAAAAACTTCTGACTGAATTCTATCATTGCTTTTTAATTCATTTATTAAATTAGCATTTAGTCCATGTTCAACAATTTTGTTTGCCATGTGAGTATTTACACCAACCAGATTATTATTGGCTTTAATCAATTCTAAACCATATTTTAATTTTCTTTTTGGATTATCATTTTTTAGTAAGTATACTTCATTTCCCTCATCCAGCAGACCTTTCATTGAGCCTGTATTTGGACAATGAGCTGTTACAACTTCTTTATTTATTTTTACATCTACAAAAAAACGTTTATATCTTTTGATTAATTTGCCTTTTATTAAAGACTTGGTAAATTCCATATTCAAATTATAGATAATATGAAAAAAAATACAAAAGTTAATGCTGCTATATTAATTATTGGAAATGAAATTCTCTCAGGCCGAACTCAAGATACAAATACGAGCACTTTAGCTGTTTGGCTGAATTCACTTGGGGTTCAGGTAAATGAAGTAAGAGTAATACCAGATTCAAAAAAAACTATAATTGAAAATTTAAATATATTAAGAAAAAATAATGATTATGTTTTTACAACTGGTGGTATTGGTCCAACACATGATGATATTACCGCTGAGTCTGTTTCAGAAGCTTTTGGATTAAAATATGAAATTCATCCGGAAGCTTTTAAAATTTTAGAAAGTTATTATAAACCAGGAGAATTTAATGAAGGTAGACAGAAAATGGTCTGGATGCCACATAATGCAAAATTAATTTTAAATCCAACGAGTGGGGCACCAGGATTTAGTGTTGAGAATGTGTTTTGTTTACCGGGTGTCCCATCGATATTAAAATCAATGTTAGGTAGTTTAAAACAAAAAATTGTGGGTGGTGATCCAATACTGAGCCATACAATTAGCTTAAGAACTGTAGAAAGTGAAATCGCAAATTCTTTATCAAAGGTTCAAGATCAAAATAAAGATGTTGAAATTGGAAGTTATCCCTTTTTTCACGCAGGAAAACTTGGAGTATCCATAGTACTTCGATCTGAGCAACAATCAAAAATTGATACATGTAGTGCTCAGATATTAAATTTTATTAAAGAAAAAAAAATAAAAATAGTAGATCGATAAATGCTTTATTTTGCTTATGGGAGTAATCTTCATCATTTTCAAATGAAAAGAAGATGTAAGGATAGTATCTTTATAAAAAAGATAAATTTAAAAGATTTTAGATTAACTTTTAGAAGTAAATATAGAGCGGCAGATATAGAACCTAAAAAAAATTCAATTGT
>CACDQT010000036.1 GCA_902554995.1 uncultured Pelagibacteraceae bacterium
TATAGCTTGTAAATTGTGTGAAGCTGTCTGCCCTGCTCAAGCAATTACAATTGAATCTTCCGAAAGAGCTGATGGAAGCAGAAAAACTACACGCTATGATATTGATATGATGAAATGTATTTATTGTGGATTATGTGAAGAGTCTTGTCCTGTAGATGCAATTGTACAAGGACCAAATTTTGAATTTTCAACTGAAACTCGTGAAGAACTCTATTATACAAAAGAAAAACTCCTAGATAACGGAGATAGATGGGAAAATGTTTTAGCAGCAAATATTAAATCAGACAATCCATACAGATAATTTATGATTGCACATGCAATATTTTTTTATGTCTTTTCTGTCATTGCAGTTGTTTCTGCCATAATGGTAACTGTTTCTAAAAACACAGTTCATTCAGTTTTTTTTTTAATTCTTGATTTCATAAGTATATCTTGCCTCTTCATAATGATTGGTGCCGAATTTTTGGGAATGATTATGTTGATAGTTTATGTTGGTGCAGTTGCAGTGCTATTTTTGTTTGTTGTAATGATGCTTAATGTTGCTCAACAAAAAAATCAGTGGTTTGTTTCAAAAGATAGCTCAAGACATATCCCTATAGGATTATTAATCAGTGTAATAATATTTTTTGAATTGATAATTGTAATAGGTGGCTGGAAATATAAACCTGATTTATTTAATTCTACAAAATCATCACTAGAAAATGGGGTTAGTAACACTCATTCACTAGGTCAGGTTTTATACACTGATTATATACATGTGTTTCAAATTAGTGGGATGATACTTTTGATTGCTATGATAGGAGCAATAGTACTTACTTTTAGACAAAGAGAGGGTGTTAAAAAACAAAGTTATTTAAAACAAATATCTAGAGAAAGGACTGAAGGTGTGGAAGTACTTGAAGTTGCATCTAATAAAGGAGTAAAAATAGATGATTGATATAGGTTTAGGTCACTATTTAACTTTAGGTGCTGTTATTTTTAGTATTGGAATAATTGGTATATTTCTTAATAGAAAAAATATTATTGTAATCTTGATGAGTATTGAACTTATCTTATTAGCTGTAAATATTAATTTAGTATCTTTTTCAATTTATTTAGGAGATCTTTCTGGTCAAGTGTTTACCCTCTTTATACTAACTGTTGCTGCAGCTGAGGCTGCAATTGGTCTTGCGATCATAGTTGTTTATTTTAGAAACTCTGGAACTATTCGAGTAGAGGAGATAGATAAACTAAAAGGTTAAAATGGAGATTTCAATTATAGCATTACCATTAATTGCTTCAATTATTTCAGGATTTTTTGGAAAATTGATAGGAGATAGAAGTTCAGAAATAATTACCAGCCTATTGGTATCTATTTCAGCAATTTTTTCTGTCCTTGTTTTGTATGAGGTTGTTGTTAATCAATATCAAGAAAACATCATCATAGCGACATGGATTAGCTCTGGATCGCTTGAAGTAAATTGGTCAATGAAAATTGACTCATTATCTGCTGTGATGTTAGTTGTTGTTACATCAGTTTCTGCCTTAGTTCATATTTATTCAATCGGTTACATGTCTCACGACCCGCACAAACCAAGATTTATGGCTTACTTATCTTTATTTACATTTGCAATGCTGATGTTAGTTACTGCTGATAATTTCATTCAATTATTTTTTGGTTGGGAAGGTGTAGGCTTATGTTCGTATTTTTTAATAGGATTTTGGTTTAAAAAAGAATCAGCTAACAAAGCTGCAATTAAAGCATTTGTAGTGAATAGAGTGGGTGATTTTGGATTTGCTCTAGGAATATTTTTAATTTTTTATTTATTTGGAACTGTAAATTATACTGAGGTTTTTGCTGAAATTCCAAACATTACAGATAAAAATTTGGTATTTTTAGGTATCACATTTAATGCTGTAGATTTGATTTGCTTACTTTTATTCATTGGTGCAATGGGTAAATCAGCACAAATTTTACTTCATACTTGGTTACCAGACGCTATGGAAGGGCCAACACCTGTTTCTGCCTTAATTCATGCCGCCACTATGGTAACAGCAGGAGTTTTTTTAGTTGTAAGGTGTTCACCAATTTATGAATACTCTGATTTAGCTTTAAATATCATTACAATTGTTGGTATGAGTACTGCATTCTTTGCTGCAACTGTAGCTCTGGTACAAAATGATATTAAAAAAATAATTGCATATTCTACTTGTAGCCAATTAGGTTACATGTTTTTTGCCACTGGCGTGGGAGCATATAATGTTGCAATGTTTCATTTATTCACTCATGCGTTTTTTAAAGCACTATTATTTTTAGGATCTGGTTCAGTTATTCATGCTTTTAAAGACGAACAAAATATAAATAATATGGGCGGAGTGTGGAAAAAACTTCCATACACTTATTCACTAATGATTATAGGTACGCTAGCTTTAACGGGGTTTCCATTTTTGTCAGGTTTTTATTCTAAAGATGCAATAATTGAATTTGCTTATTTGAGAGGAAATACAACAGGTTATTATGCTGCTGGTATAGGTATTTTTACAGCATTTCTTACATCAATTTATTCTTGGAGATTAATTTTTAAAACTTTTCATGGTGAGTATAATAATAAAGAGATTAAGATAGATGAGACGCACGAGTCTCCTATCGTGATGTTAATACCTCTAGTTTTATTATCAATTGGTGCAATATTTTCAGGATTTTTATTTAAAGAATTATTTATCGGTTATGAAGGTCTAAATAATTTTTGGCGTGACTCAATATTTTTTCTAAAACCATTAAGCACTGATCACCCACCACTATGGTTTTTATTACTTACTCCAACTTTGGTAATATTATCTATTCCACTAGCATATTATTTATTCCTTAAAAATAGAAATTTACCTGAACGACTAGCTAGTATAAATAAACCGCTTTATCAGTTTTTGTTAAATAAATGGTATTTTGATGAACTTTATGATGTTTTATTTGTTAAACCATCAAAAAAATTAGGCTTATTTTTATGGAAGTTCTTTGATTTGAAAATTATCGATGGGTTTGGTCCAGACGGTATTTCGTCGATGATCAAAAAATTTTCAGTAAAAGCTAATAAATTTCAAAGTGGGTATATATATCAATATGCTTTTGTAATGTTACTTGGTTTTTCTGCTTTATTAACATTCTTAATTGTAAAATAATGAACTTTCCTATTCTTTCCTCTTTGATTTTATTACCATCGATTGGAGCTTTATTCTTATGTTTTACCAAAAGTGATAAAAAAAATAATTTTACTGGAAAATATGTTGCTTTATTTACTTCAGCAGTAAATTTTTTTTTATCAATCTATCTATGGATATTATTTGATCCAACAACTTCTGAGTTTCAATTTGTTGAGGAAAGAATTTGGATTAAAGATTTAATAAATTACAAGGTAGGTGTTGATGGTATTTCAATTTTGTTTATTTTACTCACAACATTTATTACACCTCTTTGTATTATATCGGTAAATAATTCAATCAAAGAAAGACTAAGTGAATTTTTGATAGCTGTACTTATCATGGAGTCTTTTATGATCGGTGTATTCTGCTCTTTAGACCTTGTTATTTTTTATTTATTTTTTGAGGCAGGTTTAATTCCTATGTTTTTAATTATTGGTATCTGGGGTGGTGCCAGAAGAGTTTATTCAGCATTTAAATTTTTTTTGTATACCCTGCTTGGTTCAGTTTTAATGTTAGTAGCTATAATTACAATTTACTGGCTGAATGGAACTACAGATGTAGTTGAACTTTATAATTCCGGAATTGATATAAAGTATCAAAATCTTTTATGGTTAGCTTTTTTTAGCTCTTTTGCAGTTAAAACTCCTATGTGGCCAGTTCATACATGGTTACCAGATGCTCATGTTGAAGCACCAACAGCAGGATCTGTTTTATTAGCAGCTATATTATTAAAAATGGCAGGTTATGGTTTTATAAGATTTTCTCTTGGATTATTTCCGGCAGCATCAGAAATCTTCACCCCATTGATTTACACACTTAGTGTAATTGCGATTATTTTTACTTCTTTCATTGCTTTAATGCAGGAAGATATGAAAAAGCTAATTGCTTATTCATCAGTTGCCCATATGGGTTATGTTACTTTAGGAATTTTTACTATTCAGCAACAAGGTATTGAGGGAAGTATTATTCAGATGATCAGTCATGGACTAGTTTCTGCAGCACTTTTTTTATGTGTAGGTGTTGTTTATGACAGAATGCATTCAAGACTTATAAATACTTATGGTGGTATCGTGAGTATTATTCCAAAATATTCTATTTTGTTTATGTTGTTTACTTTAGCAGCTCTAGGCCTACCCGGAACAAGTGGTTTTGTTGGGGAGTTTTTAATTTTGATGGGCGCATTTAAGGATAATTTTTTAGTAGCTGTGATTGCCAGCTTAGGGGTAATTATTGGTGCTGCATATATGCTTTGGTTATATAAAAGAGTAGTTTTTGGGAAATTAATAAATACAGATTTGAAACAGATGTTTGATTTAAATAGATCTGAGTTATTTATTTTATCTTGTTTAGCTGTACCAACTCTATTTTTTGGATTTTATCCAGATCCTCTAATTAACACAATTGAGGTTTCTATCTCAGATTTAATTGATCAATATAATTTTAAATTAGCAAGTAAAACATAATGGAAAATTTACAATTAGTATTACCCGAAATATTCTTATCTTTGTCGATTATGTTCTTATTAATATTAGGTGTTTTTAAAAAAAATAGCTCAAGACTTGTTCAGAGTCTTTCTTTAGCTGTTTTGATTGTAACCGCTGTTATTACTTTTAATGAAACAATTGGTATTAACGAAACAAAATTATTTAATAATAGTATTATTATTGATTATTTATCTTCTTTAATGAAGATAATCACTTTATTAGCTGCCTTCTTAGTCTTAATCATTTCTTCGAATTATCTTAAAACTTTTCAAATTTTTAAGATTGAGTATCCAATATTAATTTTAAGTTCTGTATTAGGAATGATGGTTATGATTAATTCTAATGACTTAATCGTATTTTATATGGGGCTTGAGCTTCAGTCTTTGGCCTTATATGTTTTAGCTACATTCAATAGAGATGAAATCAAATCTTCTGAAGCGGGACTTAAATATTTTGTTTTAAGTGCTCTATCCTCCGGTTTGTTGCTCTATGGTTGCTCATTAATATATGGATTTACCGGCTCTACTAATTTTAATGTAATAGCTGATCAATTAAATTCAAATGAGTATGCTTTGACATTTGGTATCGTATTTATTTTAGTGGGACTAGCCTTTAAGATTTCTGCAGTTCCTTTTCATATGTGGGCTCCAGATGTATATGAAGGTTCACCTACTTCGGTGACATTATTTTTTACAATGGTTCCAAAAATAGCAGCATTGACAGTATTTATAAGATTTTTATAT
>CACDQT010000037.1 GCA_902554995.1 uncultured Pelagibacteraceae bacterium
ATTTCTTGAATTTTTATATTTTAAACCCCATCTTCCATTACCGTCCATGATAATGGCTACATGATTTAATGGGTTCATATAGTCATTATTTCTTTTTCTTTTGATGAGACTTTTTCATCAACAATTTGAATATGTTTATCAGTGATGTTTTGAACATTTTTTTCAAAAGATTTTTCTTCATCTTCACTAATTTCTTTGGATTTCAAAAGTTTTTTGAGTTCCTCATTTGCATCTCTTCGTATATTTCTAATAGAAATTTTGCATTTTTCTCCCATAGATTTAATTAGTTTTTTTAAATCACTTCTTCTCTCTTCATTAAGTTCAGGTACTGGCAATCGAATTAATTGACCATCAATTTGTGGATTAAGCCCTAATTCAGATTTTTTTATAGCTGCATCAACTAAAGGAACATTGTTTTGATCCCATACCTGAACATTAATCATTCTTGGTTCTGGTGTTGTTATGCTACCAATTTGATTAATTGGCATTTGTTGTCCATAAACATCCACTCTAACAATATCTAACATTGCAGCATTTGCTCGACCAGTCCTTAATGATGACAACTCTTTTGAAAAAGCTTCTATAGATTTATCCATTTTGAGGCTATGCGATTTTTCATCAAACATTTATTCCCCTATTTTAATTCTGCTAAACTCCTTGATTTTCAAATCATTAATAGCAAGTTCTTTTAAAACATCTTGTACTTTTTTTTTTGGTTCCATAACCCAAGCTTGTGTTAAAAGAGCATTTTCCTCTTTAAATTTATTCATCTTACCTAAACTAATTTTTTTCGCAATTTCTTCTGGTTTTCCTGAATTTTTAAGTTCCTCTGTAACTAATTCCTGCTCTTTGTCTATGATGGCTTTATCAATTAATTTAGATTCTATAGCTAAAGGATTTGATGCTGCTATATGCATAGATAATTGTTTACCAAATGTTTTTACATTTTCAGAATTATCTTTGGTTTCTAATGATACAATCACAGCTAATTTAGCTAAGTTGTCTTTAACCACTGTATGTAAATATTGATAATTTACTGAGGAAGAATTTGAAATTGTTTTTGTTTTACCAATTGTAATTTTTTCTCCAATCTTAGCAATTAAAGCAACTAAATTTTCCTCTACAGTGATATCATTTTTCATTTTAGATTTTTTTAATTTTTCAACATCTGAACTATTTTGATTGTTAATTTCACTTAATTCTTTCACAAAATTTATAAAATCATCATTTTTAGCAACAAAATCTGTTTCACAATTTACTTCAATAATTGATGTCTTATTTTGATCTCCACTAACCGCAACAACTCCCTCTTTTGCATCTCTTGACATTTTTTTAGAGGCTTTTGAGATTCCTTTTACTCTTAAAATTTCAACCGCTTTATCTAAATCACCTCCAGATTCTTTAATTGCTAAGTTACAATCTTTAAATCCTGCACCTGTTGCCTCTCTAAGTTTTTTTACTTTTTTTATATCGCTCATTTAATTCAGTTTTTCAGGCTTTTTTTTTGAGAATTTTTTTTCCAGTTTTTCCCGGTCTGTTTCAGCCACAGTTTTTGATTTATCAACTTTTTCTTTTTTCTCAGAATCCTTTTTTGTTTCAACAGCCGGTGCAGCTTTTTTAGCACCTACGATTGTTTCTTTAATAAGATTACAATATAAATCTATCGATCTTCTAGCGTCATCATTGCCGGGTATTGGAAAATCGATTCCATCAGGATTTGAGTTACTATCTAATATTGCAATTATTGGAATTCCTAATTTTACTGATTCTTGAATTGCAAGTGACTCGTAATTTGTATCTATAATAAATACTAAATCCGGAACTTTTTTCATCTCAGCAATTCCTCCAAGTGATCTTTGTAATTTATCTTTTTTTACACTCATTTTTAAAAGCTCTTTTTTTGTAAATCCTCTATTCTCAGCAACTAAATCTGTCTCTAATTTTTTTAGTTTTTTAATAGAATTTGAAATGGTACCCCAATTAGTGAGCATACCACCTAACCATCTATAATTAACAAAATATTGGTCTGTTTCTTTTGCTACTTCTGCTATTGCCTCGGAAGCTTGTTTTTTAGTTGATACAAACAAGATTTTTCCATTGTTTGAAATAGTTTCGTAAACTTTTTCTAAAGCAATTTTAGTTAATTCTAAAGTTTGAGTAAGGTCGATAATGTGAATACTATCTCTTTTCCCAAATATATATTTCTTCATTTTTGGATTCCATCTTAAAGTCTTGTGACCAAGATGAACTCCTGCTTCTAATAATTGTTGAATAGTAACGTTTGGTATCTTCATATTTTTTCCCGGTTAAGCCACCACAGTTATTTCCAATTAAGGACCGGAGGTTTAAAACCAACAAACTGTGTGCGTGTTAATTTAAAATTGAAGATTATTTACAAAGAAATTTTGAATTAGACAAGTCTTAATTATCCAATTATTGCTGAAATTTCCTCATTTCTTAAAATATTTATTGTTTTTCTGTCAATATTTCTCTTGTTTTTTAAGTGAAACTTTAAATCATTTTTATTGTCACTAATATTAATCTTTATCAATGTGTTTCCTTGTTTAGGCAAATATTTTGATATCGCATCTAATTCTTTTGTGGATTTTAAATTAAATGTTACTTCTTGAATTGGTCTGTTTAACAAATCTTTTAAAGATACAATTTTTTGAACATTTAATCTTTTAAATCTGTTTTCTGAGTCTGATGAAGATTTGAACAAAGTTAAAATAAAAGAATTTCCTTCTTTTAAAATTTCTCGATTTAATTCCAATGTGTCTGAAAAAACAAACAACTCAAAAACACTTGATAAATCAGTTAGCTTTAAAACTGCATAAGAGTTGCCTTTTGCAGTTTTCCTCTCTTGTATTTTAAGCAATGTTGCAGCTATGTTTGACTCCTTTAGATCATCCTGGCTATTAAATTTTTGATAATCATAAATATTATAATCATCAAATACGTCTTTAAACTGATTTAATGGATGATCTGAAATAAAAAAACCTACTGCTTCAAACTCTTTAGATAATCTTTCCTCGAACTTCCAGTCATCGATATTAGTAATGATCTCATCTTCTTCATTAACATTTTCACCAAATAGATCTATTTGATTAGCAGATTTGTTTTCAAAAATGTTTTTGGATTTTGTAATAAAGTTGGGAATGGAATTAAATAGAGACTGTCTATTAATATTTAAATTATCAAAAGCCCCTGCTTTTACAAGTCCCTCTAGTTGCAATTTATTAATATCTTTTGGATTTACACGATTTAAAAAATCTTTAATTGATTTAAATGGTCCATTGCTTATTCTTTCTTGAACTATGTTAGAGACAGCTTCATACCCCACAGCTTTAACACCACCTAAAGCATAATAAAATTTCCCATTTTCGGCTCTAAAATCTGCGAAACATTGATTTATATCAGGTCTAACTATTTCAATATTCAATCTTTTAAGCTCTTCATAAAATTCACTAAGTTTATTTTGATTAGATATATCCATAGTCATCGAGGCAGCAATAAATTCTTTTGGATAATAAGTTTTCAAATATGCTGTTTGATAAGATATAATTGCATACGCAGCAGCATGACTTTTATTGAAACCATATTCAGCAAAGGGTTCTATTTTCAAAAAAATTCCAGCTGCCACCTCTTTACTAATTCCATTTTTGACAGCCCCTGCAATAAAATTTTGTTTTTGTTTTTCTAACTCAGATCTTTTTTTCTTTCCCATCGCTCTTCTTAAAATATCAGCTTGACCAGCAGTAAAACCTGACAATTTCTGCGCAATCTGCATTACCTGTTCTTGATATATAATTACCCCGTATGTTGGTTTTAAAATATCTTCTAATAAAGGGTGTAAATAATCTGGCTCTTGTTTGCCATGCTTACAATCATTATAAGTTGGTATATTGCTCATAGGACCTGGTCTATATAAAGCAACTAATGCAATAATATCCTCAATATGATTTGGCTTCATCTGAGTTAACGCTTCTCTCATTCCCGAACTTTCAATTTGAAATAAGCCAACTGTATTACCCGAAGATAACATTTCAAAAACTTTTTTATCTTCGTAATTAATATTCTCAATATTAAAATCTTTTTCTTTTTTTTTTATTAATTTTTGAGTGTTATTAATTACTGTTAATGTTTTTAATCCTAAAAAATCAAATTTAATTAATCCAGCATCCTCAGCTGAATACATATCGAATTGAGTTGAGGGAAGTAATAGATCCGTCGATGCATCTTTATATAAAGGAACAACTTCCTGCAATTTTCTATCAGCTATAACAACACCTGCTGCGTGAGTTGCAACATTTCTATTCAATCCCTCTAGTTTTAAAGAGAGTTCTGTAAGTTTTTTAACTCTTGGATCATCTTTAATTAATTTTTGAAGTCTTGGTTCTCCTGCAATACATTCTGTTAAATTTTGAGGTCTTGATGGATCAAAAGGTATCATTTTAGATATACTATCAACAAAACCATAGGATAACCCTAATACTCTTCCAACATCTCTAATAACCATTCTGGCTTTTAATTTTCCAAAAGTAATTATATGAGCGACACTATCCTTATACTTTTCAGTCAAATATTCAAAAACTAGGTCTCTTTTCTCTTCACAAAAATCTATATCAAAGTCTGGCATTGAAATACGATCAGGATTTAAAAATCTCTCAA
>CACDQT010000038.1 GCA_902554995.1 uncultured Pelagibacteraceae bacterium
CTCAAGAATTCATGAAAACAATTGAAACTGATTTTATTTTTAGCGATAAACCAATCAATAGATTTAAAGTCGACTCAGCTGAAAATAAAGAAACTTCAATTAGTAAAAATGGATTGCTGAATGATCTTAAAACAAAGATTAATTCAATTGAAAATTGTAATTTAAAAAATAATTCTAAGAATTTGGTCTTGGGCGAAGGTAACATTAATGCTGATGTGATGTTAATTGGAGAAACTCCAGGAGAAATAGAGGATGAAACTGGCTTATGCTTTCAAGGAGAAGTGGGCAATCTCTTGAACAAAATGTTACTAGCAATCGATATAAAAAGAGAAAATATTTACACCACCTACTCAATTAATTTCAGACCACCAGAAGATAGAAAACCCACTGGACAGGAGATAAAACGTTATGCAATATTTTTAAAAGAACACATTGCGATAATAGATCCAAAAATTTTAATTTTAATGGGCAGCACAGCAATGGAGGCAATTACAGGATTAAGCAAAATATCTAATGAGAGAGGTAAGTGGAAAGAAATAATTTTAAAGAACAAAACTATTCCTATCATGATTTCTTTTAGCCCCTCCTATCTAATTAGATTTCCAGAAAATAAAAAATTTTCGTGGGCAGATCTAAAAAAAATTAAACAAAAAATTAAAGATTTAAATATTACGATTTAATGAAAACTATTGCTGGAGTTGATGAAGTTGGCAGAGGTAGCTTAATTGGACCTGTTTATGCAGCAGCCGTAATATTGAACAAGACCATCAATAAGAAGTTATTGAAAGACTCAAAAAGTTTAAAAAAAAATAAACGAGAATTTTTAGCTAAATACATAAAAAAAAACTCTATTTGGGCTACAGGTAAAGCTTCTGTCTCAGAAATTGAAAAAATAAATATTCTTCATGCAAGCCTATTGGCTATGGAAAGAGCAATTAAAAAACTCAAAAAAAAACCAAAACTGATTTTGGTCGATGGAAATAAAACACCAAATTTAAAAAATTATAAACTTCAATCAGTCATTAAAGGTGATCAAAAAATACCATCTATTTCTGCAGCATCAATCATAGCAAAAGTTACACGTGATAAAATGATCTCTAAGTTAGGTAAGAAATTTAAAAATTATTACTGGAGTAAAAATTATGGATATGGAACTAAACAACATCTTAAAGCTATAAAAAAATTTGGGATTACTTCTCACCATAGAAAAACCTTTTCACCGATTAGCAAGTTAAAATAGGTTTCACGTAGAAACACCAGATGTAGTTGTTGTGAACCACCATCATACAAATGGAATCCAAATAATTCAATCCTAGGTTGACCCAAGAATCTTTTTGGAGTCTAATTTATTTTTATAAAATGAATTTGGACTTTAAAAATAAATTAATAAATGGAGATAGTTTAAGGGAACTTAAAAAAATCCCCAGTGAGACTTTTGATTTAATTTTTGCTGACCCTCCTTACAACTTACAGTTAAGGAATGAGCTTATACGACCCGATAGGTCTAAGGTAAATGCAGTCAATGATGAATTTAGTATTTGTAATTTTAATAAGTTCCTCAAGCAAGCCACAAAATCTTGTTACGTTGGCATCATCTAAGGGTGCATCAACCTCATCCAAAACACATATAGGCGAGGGGTTAGTTAAAAAAACAGCAAAAATCAAAGATAGTGCGGTCAAAGCCTGCTCACCTCCAGATAATAAAGTTATCGATTGGAGTCTTTTTCCTGGAGGACTTACTAACATTTCCAAACCAGCTTCTAAAGGGTCATCAGAGTCAACCAATTCAAGCTTAGCATTTCCTCCATTAAATAATTTTGTATAAACCTCATTAAATTTTCTATTTACCTTATCAAAAGCCTCAATTAGTCTTTCCCTTCCTTTTTGATTTAATTCATTAATACTATCTTTAAGTTTTATAATTGCTGTAACTAAGTCTGCTCTATCTTGTTCCATTTTTTTGATTTCTGTTTCATACTTTACTGTCTCTTCGTCAGCCTTTAAGTTAACTGAGCCTAATTTTTCTCTCTCTTGTTTTTTTTTATCTAATAAGTCTTCTTGATTAACAGCATCAGGCAGTTCTTCGACACCAAATAAATTTGAATTTTCTAAAATGTTTTCTTCCGTAAGATTTAGCTCAGAAATTATTCTATCAACTAAATCATTTTTTCTTTTTTTAAGTCCTTCAATTGTTGCCCCTGAACTTGCTTTTCGTTCTCTTATCTGAATAGATTGTTCTTGTATCTCGTTTAGTTGGTTTCTAAGAGCGTCAATTTTTTCATCTGTGGTATTGATAATTTGCTCATTCTCATTTTTTTCATTTTCAGAAATTCTCAAATTTTCTGAAATTTGCCCTTTTTTTTCTGCCTGAAATTTTGGTTGATTATCAAGTTTATCTCGTTGTACATTAAGTTTATTTTTTCTATCACTTAATTCTGCAACCATTTTTTCCGAATTAGATAAAAGATTTTTCCAACTCTCAATCTCCTTATCAATTATTGCAATTCTCTCATTTCTTTTGACAGACTCTCTTTTGATATTTTGATTTTTACTATAACTATCTGCGTACTCTTCGATGACAAATTGGCAAGCATCTAGTGATTTAATTGCATCATCATTTTTTTGGGAATTAATTAATTGTTTAATTTTATCGATTTCTGATTTTAACTTATTCTTGCTGTTTTCCAAATCTTCATTCGATTGTTTCTCAGTTTGATAATATTTTGAGTCGATCTCAATAAGCTCACTTTTTTCTTCTTTCAGTCTTTTTTCATTTGAGTTTGCATCAATCACTATTCCTCTTTCCCTACTAATATCATCATCTATTGTTTGTAGAGATTTTTTTACGTTTTCTATTTCGTCTTGAATTCTACTATTTTCCTCATCTAGACTTTTTAGTTCTAAGTTTAGCCTTTGGATCTTCGATAAATTTTCAATATTTTTTTCTCGTAGAGGAGTTATTTTATCAACCTCAGTTTTAATCAGTTTCTCTAATTCGTTAATTTTATTATTAAAACCACTGACTTCAGTTTCTGCTTCTGTATTAATTTCATTTTCTATTTTAATTTCTTTATCGATCTCTAGTAATTTTAGATAATATAATCCTGCTTCAATTTTTTTTATTTCATCAGAAATATTTTTGTATTTTGTAGCCTCTTCAGCCTGTTTTTGTAAATTTGCTAGTTGTCTTTCCTGTTGCCTTCTTAATTCATCAGCTCTCTTTAGATTATTTTCTGCTGCGCTCAACCTTAGTTCAGCTTCATGTCTTCTAACATGTAATCCAGAAATTCCTGCAGCTTCCTCTAAAATTGCTCTTCTATCAGTAGGTTTTGCAGTAACAAGGGCACCAATTCTGCCCTGACTAATCATTGATGGAGAGTGAGCTCCAGTTGATAAATCTGCGAAAAACATTTGAGCATCCCTTGCTCTAACTTCTTTATCATTGATATAAAACTTCGAACCTTTATCTTTTTCTATTTTTCTTCTAATATTTATTTCGTCTAACTCTCTAAATTGCACTGGACCCTCGTTATTTTCATTGGCAACAGTTACCGAAACTTCAGCAATATTTTTAGAAGGTTTGTTTGATGTTCCTGAAAATATGACATCTTCCATGCCTGATCCTCGCATGCTTTTTGCAGATGTTTCACCCATTACCCATCTTAAAGATTCAACAATATTTGATTTTCCACAACCATTTGGGCCAACAATGCCTGTTAAACCATTTTCAATTAAGAAATTAGTTTTATCTGCAAATGACTTAAATCCATTGAGTTGGATTTTTTTAAACTCCATGGATTAACTTATATCAGCTTTTCCAATGTTTTTTTTAAATTTTTATAATTAAGAGATTTTTCGAACTTTTCGTTATTAATTATTATCGTAGGAGTAGAATTAACTTTAAAATTTTTTGTCCCCTCGATTCGATCGTTTAAAACATAGTCCTCTATTTCTTTGTTGCTAATACATTTTTCAAAATCAATATCAAACCCAGCTTTTTTTAGAAATTCTTTCAAATTATTATTTACTTCTTCTATTCCCTTACCTTTTATCCAAGCTTGTTGATTAGAGTAAAGTTTTTCCAAAATTTCTAAGCTTTGATCTTGTTTACACAGAGAAATTTTTGAAGCATTTAAAGCAGCAATATCTAAAGGAAAGTGTCGAAATTCTATTTTGACTAGTCCTGTATCTATGAAATCTTTTTTAAGAGAGGGGTAAACATCTTTATGAAAATTT
>CACDQT010000039.1 GCA_902554995.1 uncultured Pelagibacteraceae bacterium
GAATTTTACTTTAGCCTAAAGAACTATAAAGCTAAAAAAGGTGACATTATTACTACAGAGTCAAAAGTTCCATCAAGTGAGGGAAAAATTGAAGAAGTAACAGTTTGGGGTAAAATTTCCTCAATTGAAAGCTCAAATGTTTTCTTTCCAACTGAAGCTGCTCAAGAATTAACAAATGAAAATATTAATATTAGAGACACTATTCTTCCAACAACTAGAGATGAACTAATTTGTAAAGTTATTATCTTAGGTTTTACTTTGAAAAATAACTTAAAATTGATGCCTTTAAACTATCCTGTAAGACCTGCTGCACCAGTGAGTTATCCATCTAGTGAAGATGTAGAGGCTTTATTGATCTCTGATTTAAACTCTGAACATCCGTTATTTATTGGAAGTTTACTGGCTAGAGATGCAGTTAAAATTAAAATTGATGCTGATAATTTAGTATCACGTCATGTTTCAATATTTGGAATGTCAGGTTCTGGTAAAACAGTAATGGTTAGAAGAATAATGGATGAGCTTTTAAAGAAAAAGTATCCAATGCTAGTGCTTGATATTCATGGTGATTATTTAGGATTTATTCAAAAACAAAAAAAACTTTATCCTAAAAATGAAGTTAAATTATTTTATCCTAATTTATCCGTAAGCTCAGATGACAAAGAAATTATTTATACATTAATTGATAAACTTGGAAACTCATTAACAGATCCTCAAAAAGATTTTTTAAGCTCACTATTAGAAAAAGTTAAATACGAAAGTGGTAGTTTACTTAAGTATATCGAGCTATTAGTAAGAAAAGCTAGAGAGTATGCATCAGACTCCTCAAAATCTTTTAAAAATATTCGTCCAGCTTCAATGTATGTTGTGGTTAGAAGTCTTGGCCAAGTTGCTAAAAAATTAAAAAATATGGAGCAAACTAACTTTAGACATAGACAAAAAATGAGTAAATTAAAGTTCGAAGAATTACCAGATGCTGCAACTGAACCAGAAAAAATTATTAATAAAGGCCAGTTAAGTATTTTATATCTTAAAGGATATGAAAACCTTCCAGCTAGTGCGATTGTATCAATATTATTGGAAAATCTATTTAAGCATAGACAAGAAGTAGAAGAGGAAATTCCACCTTTCTTAACAATTATTGAAGAAGCTCATAATTTCATACCATCAAGATCTGAGGATAAAGATAACCTTCCATCAGTTGATACTATTAGAAAAGTAATTACTGAAGGTAGAAAATTTGGAACCGGAATAATGATTATTTCCCAAAGGCCATCAAGATTAGATGAAACCATTGCTTCACAATGCAACAGTCAAATTGTGTTTAGAATGGTTAATCAAAAAGACCAAAGAGCAACTACAAGAGACTCAGAGACTTTAAGTGTAGACGACTCTAAACAATTACCTAATCTTGCAAATGGCCAAGGTATAATTAGCGGCCAAGTGGTTAATTTCTCTCTACCGGTTCAAATTAAATTTGATGCTGAGTTGATCAATGATGACATCGGAAATGAAAACTTTATCTCAGCTGTAGAAAATTGGGATGACAAAGAATCTGTTAAACAAAGAAAAAAATTTGCTAAAGATTTCTCTAATATCACTTCAATTGATAGACGGAGAGCTAATTGATACCAGATCCGTACCTACTTAAAGCAATGTTATTTGCGGCAAAAGCTACATTAATTTTTCAAGCATGTTTAATATTCTATTTTTTTGGAAAAGATGAAAAAGTTCCTTACGCAGCTAGAAACATATTTTTTGTATTAGCTAATGCAGGATGTTTATTCTTAGCAAGCGGTATAATTCAGGAAAACACTTTTTTAATCAAATGTGGTATTTTTATCCTAATAACTCAAGCCTTAATTGATAGCCATTTTATCATCTCAAGATACGAAAGAATTAAAAAAATTGAGAAAGAATTAGAAAATGAAAAATCAGATGCAAAAAAATAAATTTCTCATTCAATGTCCTGCCTGTGAAGGTTCCAAAAAAGTAAAAAATGTAAAAACAATAATCCAAATTGGCAAGTTCTATTTAGGTAAAGAAGTCATGGAAGAATGTAAACTTTGTTCAGAAAAAACTTTAAAACAAGTTTTTGAGTTAGATGGGGATACAATTCATTAATGACAAAAATAATTTCTATTGATGATATGGAAATCGAATTTGAAAAACAAAATACTGAAAGTATATGCAAGTGGTGTATTTATATTCGAGTAAGAAAGAAGGACAAAGATCAATTAATTTTCATGTTTAAAACTAATCATAAACCTCAAACCAGATTTACATACAATTCAGGTAACATTGTCAAAAAATCAAAAAAAACTTTAGCAGAAATTTTTAATGATACAATGGAGGATATAGAAGTACTTAAAACCCTAGAGAAAAAAATAAAAGATGAAAAAGATTAATTTCTATATTTTTTTTTGTTAAATGTCATTTATTTGTCATTAATTATAAATCATAACAACTTATCTTTTGCAGAAGAAAAATGGACAATTAAAAAGTATCAAAAGCTTTCTTATGCAAGGGTAGAAGGTGAAGTTCAGCCAGAAGATACTTTAAATTTTTTTATTCTTGCTGAAGACAATTGTAATAAAATTTGGAATACATTTTCATTTTTAACTTTTGAGAAATCTGTAGAAACTGAATATTTATTACATAAAAAAATACCTATAAAACTTAATGGCATAGATCTAACTGCTAAGGTGGAAGATATCAAACCCTTCTCGAGAGGATATCAGATCATGTTTAGTATGGGAGTATTTCCAATTAAAGAATATGTGTATTTTTTAAATGAATTTTATTCTGAATTGAAAAAATTTGAGATTGAAATAGTAGATGGAGTTAATTTTAAAGCTGATAAATATTTTGATATTCGTATAAATAATTGGAAGTTAGAGAAACTTATTGTTTCAATTTCTAAAGCTAATAAACTATGTAAGGAGATAGTTTATAATACTGAAAAAATATAATTTATGACAAAAAAAAAAGGTTAAAGAACCCAAGCAAAATGGCCTAACGATGTCTCAGATTGAAGGCTATTTTAAGAAATCTAAGGGAAGCAAAAAATTATATTGGAAAGGTCGAAAGGACTCGTTCAAAGGATCTATGAGATACCAAGATTGGTTATTATCGTTAAAAAATAATTAATAGATATGGATTTTTTTTTGGTTTTAAAAATATTGTTTGTTATTGGGGTGATGATCGCTCTATATGCGATAATTAGAAATTTAGATATAATAAAGATTATTTTAATTTACTTTAAAGATAAATTACTTGGAAAGTAATTTAATTAAATTATTTAAATTCTTTTTATTTACATTTTTTTTTGAAGCTAAAAGACAAGCTTCAGATTTTAAAATTTCACCATCCTTTAAGATACGTAGATTATTTGCTTTTAAGGTCTCACCTGTGGATGTAATGTCAGTAATCAACTCGGCAGATCCAGTAAAAGGATAGGC
>CACDQT010000040.1 GCA_902554995.1 uncultured Pelagibacteraceae bacterium
AAAACATTTAAAGGTTCAATTGAAACATTAAAAATACGAGGAATGATGGTAGCATTTGGAAATGCATCTGGGTACGTTGATACTATTGATGTAAAACAAGATATTAATGCTAAAGGGTTATTTTTTACTCGACCATCTATCGCACATTATACAATCAAAAGAGAAGAGTTAGTTGAGTCAGCAAAAAAAGTTTTTGATGCAATTTTATCTAATAAATTTAAGGTGGAAATTTCAAAAAAATACTCTTTAAAAGATGCTGCACAAGCTCACAAAGATTTAGAGGCGAGATTATTAACTGGTCCAGCAGTAATTATTCCTTAAATTGAATATCCATATCAGAAAGGTGAAGTCTGAGAGCTTTAGTTGAGATCTGTATTTCAATAATAAAAAATATGATTGAAATCATCATTGATAAGCAACATGAGCCAAAAATTATTCTCGCAATAAAAAGTTCTTGTAAGTAAAGCCCAAAAACAGTCAACATATTGAACAAAAATCCAAAAGCAGCAAATAAAATACTTAATTTTAAAACACCAATTCTTTTCTCTAAATTTATCAATTGATCTTTCCACTCAGGTGGAGTGTGTTTTTCAAACACATATTCATCATGTATTTTTCTAATTAAAGAACTTAAAGTATGAAACCTGTTTGAATATACCCCCATTATCAGTGGGATTGCTGGAAACATTAATGCGGTAACAGTGTAATCTATATTCATACGAATCAATTTGATTATCAATCTTGGCTTTGTTATTTACAAGTAAAATTTTATGAACCAACTAAACTTATTTATTGAACTGACAAGGCTTAAAAAACCGATTGGATATCTATTATTATTTTGGCCGTGTGCTTGGGGGTTAACCTTGATTTATGATTTTACCGGTAGTTTGAATATTTATTTTTATTATCTTGTACTTTTTTTTCTTGGTTCAGTTTTGATGAGATCTGCTGGATGTATAGTTAATGATATTTTAGATAGAAAATTTGATAAAAAAGTTAAAAGAACTAAAAATAGACCAATCGCTTCTGGAAAAATTAAAGTTCAAATTGGATTTTTATATGCTTTTATTCTCTGCTTACTTGCTTTTTTAGTTCTTATAAATTTCAACTATTTTACAATTATGATTGCTCTTGCTTCTATGCCATTAGCTTTCACATATCCTTTGATGAAACGATTTACATATTGGCCTCAGCTTTTCCTAGGGATTACATTTAATTATGGATTAATACTTGGTTGGACGTCAATCTCAGAACAATTAGATATAGTACCAATCATTTTTTATATTGGAGCCATATTTTGGACACTAGGCTACGACACAATATACGGATTCCAAGATATTAAAGATGACGAAATTATAGGAGTAAAATCGACTTCAATAAAATTCAAAGGGACGGCTAAAATTTTTTTAATATTATGTTATTTATCTCTAATATCATCGCTTGTAATTGGAGGGTTGATGATGAATTTTAATTTAATATATTTTCTATCAATTACAATTCCGATCATGCATTTATTTTTTTATCAAATAAATAATTTTGACTCCAAAAATCCTGCTTCTTGTTTAAAAATTTTTAAAAGCAATAATTATTTAGGGGTGATTATATTTTTTAATATCTTAGTAGGAAGGTTTTTTTAATGAATAAGACAAAAATTCTTAAAAGACTCTACAAAGATTATACAAAAAAATATCTAAAACAAATTTTTTTAGCCATATTTTTTTCATTACTAGTAGCTGGAAGTACTTCTGCAATTGCTTGGCTTTTAGACCCAGCGATTGATAAAATTTTTATTCAAAAAGATCAATCATTATTAATTTTAATACCTCTACTAATTATTTTAGCATTTACAACAAAAGGTATATCACTCTATTTAGCGAAGGTGATGATGATAAATGTTGCTGAGGAAATAAAAAAAAAACTACAAATAGATATGCTGGGTACTTTAATAAATGCTGATACCCAATCAATCGACGAAAAACATTCAGGAAAATTTATCTCTAATTTAACTTATGATGTTCTTCACATAACAAATCTATTAAGCAATGGAATACTTAATCTGTTCAAAGATAGTTTAACTTTGATTGGTTTGCTCATTGTAATGTTTTTACAAAATTGGAAGCTTTCATTAATAGCTATAATTTTGATACCGATTGCCAGTACGGCTGCAAGATCACTTGGTAAAAGAATGGGTAAAGTTACAACTCAAGCTCAAGAGAAATCAGGCTTCTTGACCAGATATTTAGTTGAACTTTTTAAAAATCATAAATTAACTAAAATCTTCCAAAAAGAAAAATATGAAACTAACAGAGCAAATGATTACTTAGATCAGCTTAAAGAAAAAAATAAAAAGATTGGAATTGTAATCGTAAGGATATCACCAATTATGGAAATTCTTACCGGATTTATGATTGCCATTTTAATCTTTTATTCTGGAAAATTAATTGCCAGTAATGAGCTAAGTGTAAACAATTTTTTTTCATTTCTGGCAGCAATGATGCTAGCATATCAACCAGTAAGATCCCTTTCGACATTAAATATCATAGTCAATCAAGGTCTATCTGCTGCTGGTAGAATTTTACCAGTTGTTGATACAAAAAACTTAATTAAAAATAATGAGGATGCAAAAGAAATTCACATTAAAAATGCAAACATCAAATTTAAAGATGTATTGTTTAGTTATAAAAATTCTGACGGCGATGTTTTAAAAGAAATCAATTTAGATTTTGAAGGAGGAAAAATGACTTCATTAGTTGGTCATAGTGGTTCGGGTAAGTCTACTATTTTAAATCTAATTCCTAGGTTTTACGATTGTAAATCTGGTGATATCTCAATAGATAATCAGTCAATTTATGATGTAACATTACACTCGTTGAGAAAGAATATTTCTTTAGTTAGTCAAGAAACAACTCTTTTTGATGATACAATCAAGAACAACATTAAATATGCTAATTTAGATGCGAGCGATGAAGAAATTTTTGAAGCAGCTAAACTTTCACATTGTGAGGAGTTTATAAAAAATCTACCTGAAAAATATGAGACATTAATTGGTGAAGATGGCGTAAGATTATCTGGAGGAGAAAAACAAAGAATTTCAATAGCAAGAGCAATGCTAAAAAAAAGCACAATTATTCTATTGGATGAAGCAACCTCCTCTTTAGACTCAGAGACTGAAACAAAAATACAAGATGCTTTAAAGATCTTAACAAAAGATAAAACCACAATTGTTATTGCTCACAGACTTTCAACTATTTTAAACTCAAACAAAATATTTATCATAGACTCTGGAAAAATAGTTGATTATGGAAAACATGAAGACTTATTAATCAATTC
>CACDQT010000041.1 GCA_902554995.1 uncultured Pelagibacteraceae bacterium
TTAGCTTTTGGTGATTTATTACATCGCCTTCATCCTTTAGCTGGTCAAGGTTTTAATATGACTATAAGAGATATTCAAGATTTGAGTAATTTAATTGATCTTAAATTAAAGAATGGATTAGATCTTGATAATTCAATTTGTGAAGATTTTCAAAATACTACTAGATATAAAAATTATTTATTTTCAACTGGTATTGATTTTATATATGAATTTTTTAATCTTGAAACTAAGATAGACAATAATATCCTTAGCAAATCAGTTAGGCTCATAGGAAAAAACAAATTCCTAAACAGAACTTTTAAAAATATAGCTAATAGAGGTTTAAAAATTTAGTTTTATTGTACAGTTGTATTATTATAATTATCGAAAGAATATGTAGTTAAAATTTCTGAAATTTTAGTTTTTCTAAGTTCTAAATTTTTAGCTTCTAATAAAATTTGTTTTTCCTCAAGTGTGAATGGAGATGCCATCGCTAGAGCGTTTATTGTTTCATCTAAACTTTGTTTCTCTAATCCTTTCCAATTAATAATAAATCCTCTTTTTTCAAAAAGATTTTTTAAGTCTTTAAATATCAATTTTAAATCAGAAAATTGTACATTTTCACTTTGATAACTTAGATCATCATAAAAATTATTAAAATCTACATTGTATTCTCTGTATTTTTTATTTGATTTTATTTCATCTGTTTTTTTAAATCTGATTATACCTCTAAGTTCTATCAAAAATTGACCGTTATCATTTTCTCTAAAGCTTGTAATTTTGCCCATACACCCAATGTCATATAATTCAGGGTTAACTTCACTTTCTTTTGAATTTTTAGGTTGTATCATCCCAATAAGCTTGTTTGACTTCATACTATCATTAATCATATCGACATATCTTGGCTCAAATATATTTAATGGAACAGTAGTTCTTGGAAAAATTATAAAGTTACTTAATGGAAAAACTGGTATTGTTTTTGGTAAATCTTCTTTTTTCATGAAAAAAACATACCATAATTAATATTACTTGAATTAAAAAAAACGACACACTATATTAATTTCTTTTGCGGGCGTAGCTCAGTGGTAGAGCGTCTCGTTGCCAACGAGAAGGTCGAGGGTTCGATCCCCTTTGCCCGCTCCATTTTTAAGTAATATAATAAAAAATTTAATTAGATGAGGATGTAAATTAAATGAGTGAATTATTCGATAAAAAATGTGTTCCTTGTGAAGGTGGTGTGCCTGCGCTTGATATAAGTGAAATACATAAATATCAAAAAAAAATTGATGGATGGGATGTTATTAAAAATGAAAAAAATATACATTTTTTAGAAAAAAAATTTTCATTTAAAAATTTTGTTGAGAGTCAAAAATTTGTAAATGAAGTAGGTAGAATATCAGAAGATGAAGGCCATCACCCTGAAATTTTATTTGGATGGGGTTATGCGAAAATAAACATCTCAACCCACGCAATTGAGGGATTATCAGAAAACGATTTCATCTTAGCCTCAAAGATTGACAAGATTTAATGTCTAAAATGTCTCGTTTTAGAAAAAATTAAAATAGTATTAGTTTTATCTGCAAACTTTATAATTTCTTTATCTCTGATTGATCCTCTAGGTTGGATTACAGCAGAAACACCGGATTGAATTAACTTTTCAATACCATCAACAAATGGAAAAAAAGCATCAGATGCGGCAACAATTTCTTTTTCATTTTTTTTGAACTTTCTCATTTTATTTATTGCGATTTGACAGCTATCAAGCCTACTTGGTTGTCCAGATCCGATACCAACTGTTGTTTTATCACCAACGAGTACAATAGCATTGGATTTAACATGACGTGAAATATTAAATGCAAATAATAAATTTTCAAATTGTATTTTGTTTGGTTTTTTCTTTGAAACAACTTTGAAATCTTTTTTTTTAAAAACAAGGTTATCTTGAGATTGAATTAACATTGAGTTTGATACAGAGTTAATTTGAAGAACATCATCAAGATTAAAGTTTGTTGAATCTATAATTCTAACATTCTTTTTAGATTTTAATAATTTAAGAGCGCTTGTTTCAAAACCATTAGCAATAATTACTTCTAAAAAAGTTTTGTTTAACTCAATAGCTAAGCTTTTATTAATCTTAAAATTACAAGAGACAATACCTCCAAATGCGCTCACAGGATCACATTCAAATGCAGATTTATAACTACTTACTCTATCCTTTAGAATAGAAACTCCACAAGGGTTAGCATGTTTGATAATTACAGTGCCTATATTTTTTGGTAGACTTTTGGATATCGTTAAAGCAGCAAAAATATCATTATAATTGTTATAGCTTAATTGTTTTCCATGAATTTTTCTTAATTTGAAATCTTTATTTTTAGAGTAAATAGCAGATATTTGGTGTGGATTTTCTCCATATCTTAATCTCTCAATTAAGTTTCCGTAAATAATTTTTTTCTCTGTAAAATTTTCACTTGTGACTGAATTGAAGTAATCTGAAATTACGGAGTCATAATATGCTGTTTCATTAAAGGCTGATTGAGATAATTTTTTTCTAAATTCTAATTTTGTTGCACCCTTAAATCTTTTTAACTGATCAATCAATGCTGAATACTGATTGGTGGATGTTATTACTGCAACGTCATTGTAATTTTTTGCAGCACTTCTAACTAAAGCAGGACCACCAACATCAATTTTTTCAATTATTTTATTATGATTTTTTGTTGTGTTTAAAGTTTTTTCAAATGGATAAAAGTTGACTATGACTAAATCAATATTTTGAAAATTATTTTTTTTTATTTCTCTTTTATGAGAATTATTGTCTCTTTTATTCAAGATTCCCGCATGAATTTTTGGATGTAGTGTTTTAACACGTCCATCAAGAATTTCATTAAAACCAGTATAATCAGAAACTTCAAGGCATCGATAGCCTAATTTTCTAATTGCCTTAAATGTACCCCCTGAACTAATCAGTTTAACATTATACCTGTTTAAAGTTTGTAATAATGGTTTTAAGTTTGATTTATCTGAAACAGATATTACAGCTGATTTTATTCTTCTTACTATATTTTTTTTATTTTCCATTTAATATCTTCGGTCTGGTTATTTGAAATTCCAGAAATAAATATATTTTGATTATCAATATATGAATTTTTATTACCGAAATATAAACCATTATCAATATTTATATCATAATTATCACAAGTAAATTTCCAACCCTCATCCTCCAATTCAATTAATATTGATTTACCATCC
>CACDQT010000042.1 GCA_902554995.1 uncultured Pelagibacteraceae bacterium
ATTCTTCTAAATATGGAAGACTTTCGATATTAACGAATTGGAAATTAGATGTTGATAAAATTTGTGATATAAAACCATCTAGTTTTTTTCCTAAGCCGAAAGTTGATAGTTCACTATTGCTATTCAAACCAAAGAAAGTTTTTTATAAGTTTAAAAATCCAAAAAACTTAGAGAAGATTACTAGAATTTTTTTTAATCAACGAAGGAAAAAATTAAAAGCACCCATTAATATTTTATTTAAGAATAATATTGAGGTGTTAAATAATCTTAAAATTGATCTAAATTTAAGACCTCATAACTTGAACCAAGAGATTTATTATAAAATTACTAAAGAGTACGAGAAATTATGATGTGAGTTTTTCTATATGGTTTCTAATATAATCTTTATCATAATCTTTTGAATCATCTTTAATTTCAGCTTGTATTAAGTTATAAATTTTTTGATAACAATCATCTAAATTATTATTGATTACAACATAGTCATAATTTATCCAATGCAACACATCATGTTCAAATTGTTTCATTCTCTCATCTGCTATTAATTTATCTTTCATATCTCTATTTGATAGTCTCTCAAACAATACTTCTTTACTTGGAGGTAATATAAAAAAAGTTATCAACTTATAATCTAATCTTTTGTTTTTAATTTGATCAGCTCCCTGCCAATCAATATCAAAAAGTACATTTTTTCCATTATCTAAATTATTTATGACTGGTGTTCTTGTTGAGCCATAAAAATTATTAAAGACTTTTGCGTATTCTAAAAATTCTTGATTTTTAATAAGCCTTTTAAACTCATTTTCACTAACAAAAAAATAATCCTTATTAGGAATTTCATTAGGTCTTGGTTTTCTTGTTGTATGTGAAATAGAAATTTCAAAATTATCTAGTTTTGATAGTAAATTGACTAATGTGGTTTTTCCTGCTCCAGACGGAGAAGATAAGATTATCATTACCCCATCATTATCTATGGGCATTTAAAATCTAATTTGCTTTTCCTTCAATAAATTTTACAGCATCACCAACTGTTAAAATTTTTTCAGCTTCGCTATCAGAAATCTCCGAACCAAACTCCTCTTCGAAAGCCATAACTAACTCAACTGTATCTAAACTATCTGCTCCTAAGTCGTCTATAAAACTTGACTCCTCTGTTACCTTAGCCTCATCAATACCTAGGTGATCGGCAACAATTTTTTTTACTTTACTTGAAACATCTTCTGACATATTGATCCTTTGTTATATGAATTCTTAATAGTTTAAAAACTTGGTTTGTCAAGCCATATACATGCCTCCATTCACATGAATTGTTTCACCATTAATATAATTCGATTGGTCTGAGGCTAAAAAAAGAACTGTATTTGCAATGTCTTCAGGCTCTCCTAACCTTGCGGAGGGTATTTTAGATATAATTAATTCTTTATATTTTTCATCCAACTTGTCTGTCATAGCTGTTTTTATAAAGCCTGGCGAAATACAATTGACATTAATATTTTTTTTAGCGTACTCAATCGCCAAACTTTTTGACATAGCAACTATACCTGCTTTTGAAGCAGTATAGTTTGCTTGACCTAAATTTCCAGTATGACCAACAACTGATGTAATATTAACAATTTTTCCTGATTTGTTTTTCAACATTTTTTTAATAGCAAATTTAGTTAAAAGGAAAGTAGATGTTAGATTTACATCAATTACTTTTTTCCACTCATTTAAGCTCATACGAATTGCTAAATTATCTTGGTTTAATCCTGCATTATTAACTATACAATCTAGTTTACCCCCAAGTTGTGTTGTGGCATTTTCGATAAATTCCTCAATTTTTTCATTTTGAGAAATGTCAAAAGTTAAGATCTTAACATTTTTAAGATTTGACTTTAACTCCTCTAACTTTTCAGTTTTTGTTCCTGTGGCCAATATATTTGCTTCGGACTCACTCAATTTTTTTACTATCGAGTTACCTATTCCACCTGATGCACCAGTAACAATGATATTTTTATTTCTTAAATTAATCATAATTTTAGATCTCTTATATCACTCTCGGTATTGATTGTATTAGTTTTTACGTTCTTATCTATCCTTTTTATTAACCCTGTTAATACTTTTCCAGGTCCAATCTCAATGAAATGATTTACCCCTTTACTAATCATATGGACTACACTCTCTCTCCATCTAACTCTATTCTCTATTTGATCAATTAACAATGTTTTAAGCTCTTCCTTATTTGAAATTTCTTTAGCTGTCACGTTTGAAATCAACTTATTTTTTGACTCTTGAAAATTTAATTTTTGAATTTCATTACTCATAATTTTAGTGGCACTTTTCATAAGTTTACAATGAAAAGGAGCGCTAACTGGTAATTTTATATTTTTTATATTTTTTGATTTTAAAACTTGAATTAATTTTTCTATGTCACTAATTCTTCCACTTAAAACAATCTGACCTTCAGAATTATCATTTGCAATTTGCGCTATAAAATTATTCTTATTTTCATTCAAAAGATCTTCTATTATTTCAACTTTTGAACCTAAAACAGCCAACATACCCCCCTCTCCTTTTGGAACAGCATTTTGCATTGCATCACCTCTAATCTTTAAAAGTTTAATGGTATCTGAAAAACTCAGATAATTAGCAGCACATAAAGCTGAATATTCTCCCAGAGAATGACCGGCAAAATATTTTGCATCATCAAGTTCCATATTGAATTCTTTTTTCATTACTTGAAAAATTGAATAGCTTATGAGAAATATTGCAGGCTGAGTATTTACAGTGAGATCTAATTCATCCCTAGGTCCCTCTAAAATTATTTTTGATAGACTTGTGCCCAATGACTCATCAGCTTGCTTAAATAAATCTCTTACTAAATCATAATTTTCAAAAAAAACTTTTCCCATTCCAATTGTTTGAGATCCTTGACCTGGGAATACTAGTGAAAACATCTAAAAAACCTATATTTTATATTGTTTTTGCTGTTGTAATTAAAGATTTATAATAGTATATCCTCATTTTTTATTAAAGAAATTAAATGAATTTATACGAGCATACTATAATTGCAAGACAAGACACTTCTCCAAGTGAAGTAAAGCAATTAACTGAAAAATATTCA
>CACDQT010000043.1 GCA_902554995.1 uncultured Pelagibacteraceae bacterium
TTAGGTAAGAAGCTTAAGATTAATAATAAAGTTATTTCAGATCCTGCCAAAAAGGTTTTAAAAGACGATATTATAGAATTAATAATTCCAGAGCCTAAAAAACCTTCTCTTAAACCATTTAAATTCAAATTAAATATTGTTCATGAGGACAAAGATATAATAGTGCTAAACAAACCAGCGGGTATTGTGATGCATCCAGGAGCTGGAAATTTTGACAATACAATTGTAAATGCATTAGTAGATTACGATAAGGATTCTCTTTCGAATATTGGTGATGAACTTAGACCAGGAATAGTACATAGGATAGACAAAAATACATCAGGTTTAGTAGTTATAGCAAAAAATAATCTATCACATGAAAACTTATCTAATCAGTTTAATAAACACTCTATAACAAGAGTTTATCAATTACTAATATGGGGAAAAGTTAGACCTTCTAAGGGAAAAATTGAAACTTTAATAACACGAAGTTCAAAGAATAGACAAATGATGGAAGTTAGTCGGACTAAAGGAAAAAAAGCAATTACCAATTATAGAACAATTGAAATTTTTGAAAATAAACACACACCAACTTTAAGTTTAGTCGAATGCAAACTAGAAACGGGCAGAACCCATCAAATTAGAGTTCACATGAATTTTTTAGGAAATAGTATTGTTGGTGATGATAAATATAAAAAAAAGTTTAAGAAAATTAAGAACATTAATCCGTTGATAGAGCAAAATTTAAAAAGTCTTAAAAGACAATTTCTTCATGCTAAGACACTAGGCTTCATTCACCCCACGAAAAGCAAAGAAATGACTTTCAACTCAAATTTACCTTTAGAACTTGAGAATATTTTAAAAATACTGAGAAATACTAATAAATAAATCATTGAAAAATATAAATAATTAATTAGATAAGCTCATTATGAATACTGCAATAAATAATAACTTGCCCACTTTAAGTAATGAAGGTGGTCTATCTGCATATTTGGAACAGATTAAAAAATTCCCTATGCTTGATGCAGAAGAAGAATATATGTTGGCAAAAAATTGGAAAACAACTGGTAATATCAAAGCAGCAGAAAAATTAGTGACGAGTCATTTGAGATTGGTTGCAAAAATTGCAATGGGATATAAAGGATATGGATTACCAGTAAATGAAATGATCTCTGAAGGAAATATTGGTTTAATGCAAGCGGTAAAAAAATTTGAACCTGAAAAAGGTTTTAGATTAGCCACATACGCGATGTGGTGGATAAAAGCTTCAATACAAGAATATATTTTAAGATCGTGGAGTTTAGTCAAGATTGGTACAACAACTGCACAAAAAAAATTATTTTTTAATCTTAAGAAATTAAAAAACCAAATAGCTCCTCAAACAGAAGGGGATTTAAAAAATGAACATGTTGACGAAATAGCTAACAAGCTTGATGTTAGTAAAGATGAGGTGATTTCGATGAATCGAAGATTATCGGGAAAAGAATTCTCACTTAATGCACAAGTTGGAGAAGATGGTGATGAATGGCAAGACTGGTTGGTTGATAAAGAATTAGATCATGACTTAAAATTTGCTCATCAAGAGGAAATGGAACAAAGAAAAGACTTATTAAAAAACTCAATTCAAGTCCTAAATGACAGAGAGAGAGAAATTTTATATTCTAGAAGATTAAATGATAATCCAACTACATTGGAAGACCTGAGTAAAAAATATAAAATTAGTAGAGAAAGAGTAAGACAAATTGAAAATAAAGCTTTTGAAAAATTACAAAAGCATATGCTTTTACTCGCAAAGTCAAAAAACTTATTACCTGTAAATTAAATATCAAAAGGATTTTCGATTAATATCGTATCATCACGTTCTGGGCTGGTTGAAATACTTGATATTTTAGTCTCAATAAAATTTTCAACCTCTTTAATATAATTTTTGGCATTTTCTGGAAGATCATCTATATTCTTAATACCACTTGTTGATTTTTTCCAGCCATCGAAAGTTTTATAAATAGGTTTTATTTTGAGCTGATCCTCTACTGCTGCTGGTAAATAATTAATTTTTTTTCCATCTAATTCATATTCAACGCACATCTTTATTTCATCCAATTCATCTAAAACATCTAGCTTTGTGAGTGCTATACCATCAATACCTGAGACTTTGATAGTTTGTCTTACTAAAACACCATCAAACCAACCACATCTTCTTTTTCGACTTGTAACTGTTCCAAATTCTTTTCCTCTTGTTCCTAAAAGTTCACCAATATCATCTTTTAATTCTGTCGGAAACGGACCTTCCCCAACCCTAGTCGTATATGCTTTAGTAATTCCTAAAACATAATTTATTGTGTTTAGTCCACACCCAGTACCAGTAGCAGCGCTTGACGCTACAGTATTTGAGGATGTCACAAATGGATATGTACCATGATCAACATCTAGTAATATGCCTTGAGCTCCCTCAAATAATATTCTTTTTTTCTGTTTTTTGAATTCGTCAAGTTTCAACCAAACTGGTTTTGAGTATTTCAAGATCTTAGGAGCAATTTTTAATAAATCTTTTTTTAATTGATCTTTCTCATAGATTTTTTTACCTAAGCCTTTTCTAATTGCATTATGATGTAAGAGAACAGACTCTAACCTTTGATCTAGATTTTTTTCAGATCTCAAGTCCATTACTCTTATTGATCGTCTACCAACCTTATCTTCATATGCTGGTCCAATACCTCGTCTGGTTGTTCCAATTTTTCCTTTACCCGCACTATCTTCACGGATTTCATCCATTTCCCTATGAAAAGGTAAAATTAAATTTGCAGACTCTGATATTATAAAATTCTCAGTGTCAACCTTAACTCCTTTTAATTTAATTTCCTCAATTTCATCTAATAATGCCCAGGGGTCAACGACAACTCCATTTCCAATTATCGATATTTTATTTTTTCTTACAATTCCGGATGGAAGTAGTCGAAGTTTATAAGTTACACCATTTATTACAAGAGTATGGCCCGCGTTGTGACCACCTTGAAATCT
>CACDQT010000044.1 GCA_902554995.1 uncultured Pelagibacteraceae bacterium
AGGTAATTGAATAATGTCAGACATTACAAAACAATCTTTAACAGAATTAGTAGAGAATATTAAAAATAAGAAACTTTCTTCAACAGATGTGACCAAAGCATTTATTCAAAGGTCTGAAAAGTCTAGTGAGTTAAATGCTTATATCACAGATGATTTTGCACCTGCTTTAGATAAAGCAAAAAAATTTGATCAGAACCCAAATTTAGATTTAAAATTACCTGGTATACCTATGGCAGTTAAGGATTTATTCTGTACAAAAAATGTTAAAACAACTGCTGGTAGTAAAATTTTAAATAATTTTGTACCAACTTATGAGTCCACAGTTACTGAAAATATTTGGAATGAAGGTGCAATACTTCTGGGTAAATTAAATTGTGATGAGTTTGCAATGGGTTCATCTAATGAGACAAGTCATTTTGGAAACGTACAAAATCCTATTGATAAGAATTTAGTCCCCGGTGGTTCATCGGGTGGTTCAGCATCAGCAGTTGCTGGACAATTAACTCCAATCACAATTGGTACTGATACTGGAGGATCAATTAGACAGCCAGCTTCATTTACTGGAATTGTAGGTTTAAAACCAACATATGGAAGTTGCTCACGATATGGGATAGTTGCTTTTGCTTCCTCATTAGATCAGGCAGGACCAATGGCCCAAAATGTAAAAGATTGTGCTTTATTGCAAGAAGTAATCAGTACATATGATTCAAAAGATTCTACTTCAATTAATTTTAAAAGAAATCATTATAGCAAGGAACTTACAAAAAATATAAAAGGAAAAAAAATTGGAATTCCAAAAGAATACAGAGTTGATGGTATGCCTAAAGAAATAGAGGACCTTTGGCAAAAAGGTATTCAGTACGTAAAAGATTGTGGTGCTGAAACAATCGACATATCACTTCCACATACAAATTATGCTTTACCAACGTATTATATTGTTGCTCCAGCAGAGGCATCTTCTAATTTAGCAAGATATGATGGTGTAAAGTATGGATACAGAGCCAAAGGTGAAAATTTAATTGATATGTATGAAAAAACTAGATCTGAAGGCTTTGGTGCAGAAGTTCAAAGAAGAATTATGATTGGAACTTATGTATTATCATCTGGTTATTATGATGCATACTATCTTAAAGCTCAAAAAGTGAGAAAACTAATCAAAAATGATTTTGATGAAGCATATAAGAAAGTTGATGCAATTTTAACTCCATCAACACCTAGCTCAGCTTTTAAAATAGGTGAAATAACAAATGATCCAGTTTCGATGTATTTAAATGATATATTTACAGTACCAGTTAATTTGGCAGGCCTGCCTGGTATATCAATTCCTGCAGGACACGATACTAAAGGTTATCCTCTGGGTTTACAAATAATCGGTAAAGCTTTTGATGAACAAAATATATTAAACATAGCTTTTGCTATGGAGGAGAAAATAAATTTTAAAAACAAAATCACTGATTGGTGGATTAAATGAATAAGAAAAACACAGAATATTTGATTAATCGGAAAGATAATCAATATGAAGTTGTAATTGGATTAGAGGTACATGCTCAAGTATTATCTGAGTCAAAACTATTTTCTTCCTCATCAACTAAATTTGGTGCTGAACCAAATACACAAGTAAGTTTAGTTGACGCTGCGTTTCCAGGAATGCTACCTGTAATAAATGAATTTTGTATTAAACAAGCTATTAAAACTGGCATTGGTCTTAATGCAAAAATTAATAAACGCTCTGTATTTGATAGAAAAAATTATTTTTATGCTGATTTACCTCAGGGATATCAAATATCACAATTTAAAGATCCAATAGTAGGTGAGGGCAAAGTTATTTTGGATATGCCTAATGGTCAAAAAGAAGTAGGTATAGAAAGATTACATCTTGAACAAGATGCTGGAAAAAGTATTCATGATCTTGACCCACAAAATACTTTTGTAGATTTAAATAGATCAGGGGTAGCTTTAATGGAAATAGTGAGCAAGCCTGATTTAAGATCCCCAGATGAGGTTAATGCTTACATTAAAAAATTACGATCTATAATGAGGTACCTAGGAACTTGTGACGGAAATATGCAAGAAGGCTCTTTAAGAGCGGATGTGAATGTCTCTGTAAGACCTAAAGGGTCAAAAGAATTTGGCACTCGATGTGAAATTAAAAATGTTAATTCAATTAAGTTTATGCAAATGGCAATAGAATATGAGGCTAATCGGCAAGTTGATTTAATAGAAGAGGGCAAAACTATTGATCAAGAAACCAGACTTTTTGATACGAAGAAAAATGAGACAAGATCAATGAGATCAAAAGAAGATGCTCATGATTACAGATATTTTCCTGATCCTGATTTATTACCTTTAGAGGTATCGGAAAAATTTATTGAAGAACTTAAAAATGATATTCCAGAGCTTCCAGATGATAAAAAGAAAAGATTTATTGAAGAGTTTAAATTGTCTCCCTATGAAGCCAATATTTTAGTGTCTGATATTGATACTGCAAAATACTTTGAAGAAGTTGTAGCTAAAATGGGCAAGAACAAAGATATTAAGTTAGCAGTCAATTGGATTACAGGAGAACTATTTGCTGTTTTAAATAGCAAAGGTTTAGAAATTTCTCACAGTCCAGTGAGTGCCAAGAACTTCGCCATATTGATAAATCTAATTAAGAATGGAACTATTTCTGGAAAAATAGCAAAAACTGTTTTTGAATTAATGATTGATGGAGACAAAGATCCACAAAAAATTGTTGAGGAAAAAGGATTAAAGCAACAAAGTGATCCAAAAGCTTTAGAAGCTTTAATTGACAAAATAATTAATGAGAACAGAGAAAAAGCTGTTGAATATAAACAAGGTAAAGAAAAATTATTTGGTTTTTTTGTTGGTCAGGCAA
>CACDQT010000045.1 GCA_902554995.1 uncultured Pelagibacteraceae bacterium
GCTAGCAAATATAAAGATCATGGTTTTAAAAATTTGCACATAGTTGATTTGGATGGAGCTTTAACTGGCGAAACTACTAATTTAGATATTATTCAAGATATAGTAAGTAAATTTGACCTCAAAATCGAGGTTGGTGGAGGTGTTAGAAACCTTGAAAGTATTCAAAAGTATACTGATTCTGGTGTTGAAAAAGTAATCTTAGGCAGTGCCGCAATAAAAGATAAAAATTTTTTAAAAGAAGCATGTGAAAAATTTCCAAACAAAATTGCTTTAGGGTTAGATGCCAAAGATGGATATTTATCAGTATCTGGTTGGCAGGAAAATTCTAATCAATTAACTCTAGATTATTTAAAAGAAGTAAATGGTTATGGTATTAGCAGATTGATTTATACAGATATCAATCGAGATGGTATGAAGCAAAGCCCAAATTTTGAAGAGACCTCAAAAGTTGCAGAGAAATCAAATTGTCCTGTGGTTATTTCAGGTGGTGTGTCATCAATGGATGATATTAAAAAAGCTAAAACTTTGAAAAATATTGAAGGTATAATAGTCGGTAAAGCTATTTATGATGGAGATATTAAATTAGAGGAACTGGTTAAAGAAGATGCTTAAAAATAGAATAATTCCTTGTTTAGATGTCAAGAATGGACGTGTAGTTAAAGGTATTAACTTTGTTGATTTAAAAGATGCAGGTGATCCAGTTGAACAAGCAAAAATTTATTCTGATGGTGGTGCAGATGAAATATGTTTTTTAGATATTACTGCTTCCAATGAAAATAGAGACACAATTTATGATGTTGTTGAGAGAACATCAAAAAAATGTTTTGTACCTTTAACTGTTGGTGGCGGAGTAAGAAGTATAGAGGATATCAATAAATTATTAAATTGTGGTGCAGATAAAGTATCTATTAATACTGCCGCTGTTGAAAATCCAAAAGTTGTTTTAGAAAGTTCAAAAAAGTTTGGTTCACAATGTATTGTTGTTGCAATTGATGCAAAGAAAAATGGTGATAAGTGGGAAATATTTACTCATGGAGGCAGAAATAATAGTGGTCTAGATGCTTTGGAGTATGCCAAAAAAATGGAAGATAATGGGGCAGGAGAATTACTTGTAACATCAATGGATAGAGATGGAACACAAATAGGTTATGACGTCAGTTTGATGAGTAAAATTGCATCAAAAGTAAATATACCTTTAATTGCATCAGGAGGCGTAGGGAACTTAGACCATTTGGTTGATGGAATTAAGTTAGGAAATGCAAGTGCAGTTTTAGCAGCTTCAATATTTCACTATGGAAAACATTCAGTGCAAGAGGCCAAGGAATATTTGGACTCAAAAGGAATTCCTGTTAGAATTTAGTATGTTAAGTACACTTGAAAATCTATTTAAGCTTGCGCGTGAAAGAAAAGAAAAGCCAGTTGATGGATCTTATACTAATAAATTATTATCAGATAAATCGTTAAGTAAATCAAAAGTTATAGAAGAAATAAACGAACTCATTGAGGCTGTAGATAAAGACACAAATAAAATACATGAAGCTGCTGATGTATTTTATCATTTGATAATTTATCTTGAGGCACATAATATTAAAATTGAAGATATTGAAAGTGAGTTAAAAAAAAGACAAAAATCTAATGGGTAAAATAAAATATATAGTAATTTTATTAATTTGTTATGGACTTTATAAGGGTTATGTTGCTTTCACAAACTTTGAAATAGGTGTTTCTTCTAGAGTTACTCAGTTAGAGGAGGGTTCTGATTTTGAAAAGAAAGGCAAGGTTATTGCATTGATGATGTATTTGGGTGACCCTCCTGACTTAAATGAGCATTTATTGGTAAAAAGTAAATCAAAGTGTTTAGATATGAAAAGAATAGCCGAAGAGACATCTTTTGCTTATTACGAATGTGCTGTTGTAGATGCTAATATTAGAGGTGGTAAAATAATTAGCATAAATGAGGAGTTAAAAGTTTTAGAATGACGTATGATGAAAACAATATTTTTGCAAAAATTTTAAGAGGTGAAATTCCTTGTAAAAAAATTTATGAAGATGAGTTTGTATTATCTTTTCACGATATAAATCCTCAAAAAAAAATTCACGCACTTGTAATTCCAAAAGGAAAATATATAGATTTAGATGATTTCAGTAATAAAGCTTCACCAGATGAGATAGTGGGATTGTTAAAAGGTATCAATATAGTAGCAAAGAAACTTAGTATTTCAGTCGATACGGGTAAAGGATATAGAGCTTTAGCAAATATAAATGAACATGGTGGTCAAGAAGTGCCCCATCTTCATTTCCATTTATTCGGTGGCGAACCAGTTGGTAAGATGGTGCAGTGAATAAGAAAGTTGAAAGAAATTACTTAGAAATATCTTATTTGGAAGATTTAAAAGATTCCTCAAATTTATCAGACCACTACAAAATAAATTTAGTTGATCCAGTTGATTTTCAATTAAATAAATTTTTTTACAAAAATATTGGCAAAAGTCATCATTGGGTGGACCGATTAGTGTGGGGTGAAAAACAATGGCAAGACTATGCTTCTGATAAAAAAGTTAAAACATATGTATTAAAAGATAAGAATGAGCTTGCAGGTTATTTTGAATTAATTTTACATACAGATAAAAATGAAGTCGAGATAGCTTATCTGGGTTTATTGGAGGAATATCAGAATAAAAAATTAGGTTCTTATCTATTATCAGCTGCAATTAAAAATTCCTTCAAAGAAAAACCCAAACGAGTTTGGGTTCATACATGTTCTTTAGATCACAAAAATGCATTAAATAATTATATTTCACGAGGCATGAAAGTTTTTAAAACTGAAACAGTCGTAATTTAAGCTAG
>CACDQT010000046.1 GCA_902554995.1 uncultured Pelagibacteraceae bacterium
AAGTTATTTTGGATGGAGAGGGCGTAATGCAAAAAATAGAAATCTCAGATGAAACATTAAAAGAAAATAAATCTGTTTTAGAGGATTTAATTGCCGCTGCTCACAATAATGCAAAATCAAAATTGAGAGAAAAAACTAACGAAGAAATTTCTAAAACAGCTGGAGGATTTGGAATTCCTGGCTTTAAATGGCCATTATAATAAATGCAAAATACAAGTGAAATTGACGTGCTAATAAAATTAATTTCAAAGTTACCAGGTTTAGGACCAAAATCAGCTAAAAGAATTGTTTTAAAGTTAATAAATAATCGTGATGAGTTGGTAAAACCTTTAACCAAATCACTCGTAGATGTATATAAAAACATCTCTAGGTGTAAAATTTGTGGGATCTTAAAGGCTACTTCGATTGAGTGTAATTATGATCTTTGTAAAATTGAAAAAGAAAAATATGCAAGAATCTGTGTAGTCGAAAATATTTCTGACCAATGGAGCATAGAAAGTTCAAATATATATAAAGGTTATTTTCATGTTCTAGGAGGAACCATTTCCTCTATTGGACAAAACAAAGAGGATTTATTGATTAATTCTTTAGTAGAAAGGGTTAAGAAAAACAAAATTGAAGAAGTAATTTTAGCTACGAGTGCTACTGTAGAAGGCCAAACTACAGCTTTTTACGTCCAAAATAGTCTTAAAGAAACAAAAACTAAAGTTACAAGATTAGCACAAGGTTTACCTGTTGGTGGTGAAATAGAAACTCTTGATGATGGAACATTATTCTCTGCTTTCAAAAACAGATCTGAAATTAATTCAAGCTAGATTTTTTTTCTATTCTGTTTAAATGCAGAAGAGGCTCTGTATAACCTGATGGCTGATCTTTTCCTTTAAATATCAAGTCGCAAGCTGTTTTAAATGCTAAAGAATTTTCGAAATTATCTGACATCCTTACATAGTTCCTATCATTCTCATTTTGTTTATCTACAACTTTTGCCATGGCTTTCATGATTTCCATAACTTGAATTTTTGTTGTGATCCCGTGATGTATCCAATTAGTAATATGTTGTGAAGATATTCTTAAGGTGGCTCTATCTTCCATAAGTCCAATATTATTTATGTCAGGGACTTTTGAACAACCCACTCCTTGGTCAATCCACCTCACAACATAACCTAGTAGCGTTTGTGCTGAGTTAGTAATTTCCTTATTGATTTCATCAACTGACCAATTAGGTCTATCAGCCACAGGAATCGTCAATAGATCATTTAATTTAGATTGTTCTCTTTTCATAATCTTTTTTTGTTCATCAAAAATATTTATTTGATGGTAGTGTAGAGCATGTAATGATGCTGCAGTCGGGGAAGGAACCCAGGCACAATTTGCACCAGCTTTTAAATGACTGATTTTTTCATCTAACATTTCCTTCATTTTATCTGGCATTGCCCACATACCTTTACCTATTTGTGCCTTACCTGAAAAACCACATTTAAGACCAATATCAACATTATTATTTTCATAAGCAGAAATCCATTTGGATGATTTCATATCCCCCTTTTTGATCATTGGACCAGCTTCCATGGAGGTATGCATCTCATCACCAGTTCTATCTAAAAATCCAGTATTTATAAAAAAAACTCTATTTTTCAAAGTTCTTATACACTCCTTTAAATTTGCAGAAGTTCTTCTTTCTTCATCCATAATACCTATTTTGCAAGTGTATTTTGGTAAGCCAAGTAATTCCTCGACTTTCGAAAAAATTGAGTCGGTAAATGCTGTTTCATCTGGTCCATGCATTTTTGGTTTAACAATATAGATTGATCCAGTTCTTGAATTTTTCTTTTTCTTAAAATCGTGTAACGCAGCAGTGGTTGTTATAAAAGCATCCATTATTCCTTCTGGCACCTCGCTACCATCATTTAGAATTATTGATGAATTGGTCATTAAGTGACCAACATTTCTTATTAAAAGCAAACTTCTTCCGTGTAATTTAAGACCTTTTCCCTCTTTAGAAATGTAGCTCCTGTCAGGATTTAGTTTTCTCTCTAATTTTTTTCCATTTTTTTCAAATTGTACTTTTAGATCTCCCCTCATTAGACCTAGCCAGTTTCTGTAACATGCTACTTTGTCTTCAGCATCAACCGCCGCAACACTATCTTCATTGTCACAAATAGTCGAAACAGCAGACTCTGCTATTACATCACTTATTCCAGCTATATCATGAGCAGCACTGAAAGCTTTTGGATTAATTATAATTTCAAAATGTAAGTTATTATTTTTTATAATTATTGCTGATGGCTTATTTACATCACCTCTGTGACCTACAAATTTATTTTCATCTTTAAGTTTATACTCTTTATCTTCTTTTAAAATTATAAGATTTTTATCTTTTATTTTGAGTGCAGATATATTTTTCCAACTAGTCCCATCAATTGGAATATATTTATCAAAAAACTCTCTGACATATTTTATTACTTCTTGTCCTCTATTTGGGTCATATCTTTCACTCCCCCCTTCCTCTGACTCAATAATATTTGTACCATACAAACTATCATATAAACTTACCCATCTAGCATTAGCTGCGTTGAGAGTGTATCTAGCATTCATTATTGGAACGACTAGTTGAGGTCCGGCAATTTGAGTAATTTCATCATCTACATTTTTAGTCTCTATTTTAAAATCTGATCCCTCTTCCTTTAAATAACCGATTTCGCTTAAAAACTTTTTATATTGCTCAATTTCGATTTTATTTCCTTTATTTTTTATATGCCAATCATCTATTTTTTTTTGTAAATTCTCTCTAATTTGGATCAGTTCTTTATT
>CACDQT010000047.1 GCA_902554995.1 uncultured Pelagibacteraceae bacterium
AATCCTTGGTTTTTTTGACTAACTTTGTTTGCTTTTAACTCAGCCAAATTTTTTGATATTATTTCCGGAGATGCTTTTTCTTTAATTAAACTTTCTTTTACAACATCTTCATCTAGATTAGAATTTTGTACCTCAGTCGAAACATTATTATTATCTAAAATCTGCTTTCTTACTTTGCTTTTTGAGGCAAGGATAATCTTAACCATTATTTTTATATATTTCGTATATCTTTATAATTGAAGCGGCAGTTTCTTCTACCGATTTTCTAGTTACGTCTATTGTTGGCCACTTATACTTCTTAAAAGTATTTTTAGCATCCTCAACTTCTTTTTTAATTTTAGATAGATCTGTATAAGATTTATTCTGAGACTCCTTTAATGAGTTCATTCGATTTTTCCTAATATCAGCTAACCTTTCTGGTTCTGTACTTAATCCAATAATACAGGTGACGTTTGGATCTTTTTTTAAAGTTTCAGGAATAGAATTTTCATTTACCAAAGGAATGTTAGATATTTTAAACCCTTTGTTTGCTAGATAAATCGAAGTTGGTGTTTTGCTAGTCCTACTTACCCCCAATAAAATAATATCCGATTTTTTAATATCTTTTACTAAATTTCCATCATCATGGTTCATTGTAAATTGAATTGCTTCAATCCTCTTATAATACTCATCATCGAGAGTGTATTGACCGCTGGGTTGATGAGATGCTTTTTGGTTAAGCAGCTTAGAAAAGCTTAAGATTAAATCTCCAAGAACACCAAAACAAGGAATTTTCTTTTCTTCGCTATTTCTTGCAAGATATTTTGCAAGGCTACTATCTACGATTGAATATAAAATTATAGAGTTTTGGTTTTCTTTAGCATTAGATAGGATTTTTAAAATTTGGTTTTCAGTTCTTGTAAAGGAATAAGTATGTATTTTATAATCTATATTTTTGAATTGAGCTTTAATTGCAGTAAAAATTCTATCCAACGTTTCACCAGTAGAGTCTGATATTAGATAAATCTGATAAATATTACTCATGTATAAAGTGTTAATAATTTTAATTCTATTTAGGCAAATTTAGTTAATTTTTTAATTTTAAAATTTATGCTGTAAAACATAGCTTTTATTAACATTATTAAACATCTGTATAAAGTTTTTCATTAAATTGAATTATTGGTAATAAGCTTCAATATTACTTATATATATATCAAAAATTTACATTTAAATGTTAATAACTGGTTTATAAAATGTATATAAAATTTGATCCACGTATTTCACAGCTCATACTACAAATACAATTAATTAAATTTAATTATTAATATGTCTAACATTAACAAGGTTATTAAAGACAAAAAAACGGATTTAAATCCTATATGGATTATGAGGCAAGCTGGCAGATATCTTCCGGAGTTTAGAGAAATTAGAAAAAAAAATACTGATTTTATTAAACTATGTTTAAATTCTAGTTTATCAGCTGAAATAACTTTACAACCTCTTAAAAGATTTGACTTAGATGCAGCCATAATCTTTTCGGATATATTAATCTTACCTTACGGTTTGAAACAAAAAGTAGAATTTAAAAAAAATATTGGACCCATCCTTGGTGACTTAAAACTTGATCAAGCTTTTGAAGTTACTGAAAGTGATTTTATTGAAAGAGTTGATCCTGTTTATAAAGCTATAAATTTGGTAAGAAATAACAATTTAACAGATAACAAGTCTACTATAGGTTTTGTTGGAGCTCCTTGGACATTACTTGTTTATATTTTAAATAAACAATCTCCAAAAATAAAGCTCAAAGAAAATTTTTTTAAAGATTTTTCCATAATTAAAAAAACTTTAAAAATAATAGATAAATTTTTAAAAATTCATATTAAAAATCAAATTGATAGTGGTGCAGACATTATACAAATTTTTGATAGTTGGGCTGGATTATTAGAAGATAAAGATTTTGATTTTTACATCTATAATCCAACATGTTCTTTAGTTGAATTTACTAAATCTTTAAATGTTCCAGTGATTTGTTTTCCACGAGGTATAAAGAATTACAAAAAATATTGTGAAATTGTAAAACCAGATGCAATTTGTATAGATTATGAAGTTGATCCAATTAAAATTGAAAAAGAGATAAAAATTCCTGTGCAAGGCGGCTTGGATCCAAAAGTTTTACTCACAGATAAAGATAACCTTAAAAAAGAAGCAATCAAGTATCTGGATATTTTTAAAGATCATCCATATATATTTAATTTAGGTCATGGAATATTACCTGAGACAGATCCAAGTATGATGGATTTTTTAGTTAAAACTATAAAAGATTATTGATGGAAAAAGAATTAAATCACCCACCTATTAATTTTGGTAAAACAGGAGCTCTGATAATAAATTTGGGAACACCAAATTCAACAAGCTGGTTTGATATCAGAAAATATTTAAAAGAATTTTTATCTGATAAAAGAGTAATAGAAGTTAACCCAATTATTTGGCAAATTATATTAAATGTTTTTATATTAAATTTTAGACCATCTAAAACCGCCAAAGCTTATAAAGAAATTTGGATGGAAGATGAAAATATTTCACCTCTCCTATATTATACACGCCAGCAAGCTAGAAAGTTATCAAGCTCAATTTCTGAGAAAAATGTAATTGTTGATTATGCCATGAGGTATGGAAATCCAAGCATTAAAAGTAAAATAAAAGATTTACATGAAAAAGGTTGTGAAAATCTGATTATACTTCCTTTATATCCCCAATATGCTGCAGCAACAACCGCAACCGTTTGTGATGAAGTTTATAGAACTTTGA
>CACDQT010000048.1 GCA_902554995.1 uncultured Pelagibacteraceae bacterium
AGATATTATTTACTGCATCCAAAAAAAAGTCCAGAATCATCAAAAGAACGTTTAAGTCTTTAGGTATTAAGATTTCAAAAATTGGAAATATTTCTTCAGGTGGTCAAAAATCACAAGTTATTGATGAAAAAGGGAATAAAATTGCCATTAAAAATAAAGGTCATTTTCATAATTTTTAAAAGTTATTTATTGCGTTTTATAGCTTTTTTTGTATTGTCCGATTTTTAATAACTAACAACCAACAACATAATTAAGGCCTATATGACATCAACAATCGAGACTATTCTTTTATATACTATTGGTGCTGGATTATTATCAATAGTTTATGGATATTTAACTGGAAAAAATATTTTAAATTCAAGTGCGGGAAATTCTAAGATGCAAGATATTGCGTCAGCGATACAAATTGGTGCTAAAGCTTATCTTGCAAGACAATACAAAACAATTGCTATTGTTGGTGTTGTTGTTTTAGTTATTGTTAGTTTTGCTTTTAATATGCTTGTTGGTTTAGGCTACCTTATTGGTGCAACTTTATCAGGGATAGCTGGATATGTAGGAATGTTAGTTTCGGTTCAAGCGAATGTTAGAACTGCTGAGGCGTCTAGAAAAGGACTAGCTAGTGGTTTATCAGTAGCTTTTAAATCTGGGGCTGTTACCGGAATGTTAGTTGCAGGGTTAGCCTTATTATCAATTGCTGTTTATTACTATTTATTATTAAAATTTAATGTTGAAGAGAGAGAAATTGTAAATGCATTAGTTGCTCTTGGGTTTGGTGCATCATTAATTTCTATTTTTGCAAGACTTGGTGGAGGTATTTTCACTAAAGGTGCTGATGTTGGAGCAGATTTAGTTGGAAAAGTAGAAGCCGGTATACCAGAAGATGATCCAAGAAATCCTGCTGTAATAGCTGATAATGTTGGTGATAATGTAGGTGATTGTGCTGGAATGGCTGCTGATTTATTTGAAACCTACGCAGTAACTATTGTCGCAACAATGGTTTTATCTTCAATATTTTTTCCAGGAGATTTATCTATGATGATTTATCCACTAACTATTGGTGGAGCATGTATTTTAACCTCAATTATTGGAACTTTTTTCGTTAAACTTGGTAGAGGTAAAAATGTGATGGGAGCGTTGTATAAAGGGTTTGTTGTATCAGCTTTAGCTTCCTTAGTTATTTTATATCCAGTAACTGATTATGTTCTAGGTTTAGAAAATTCTTATGACTTAAATAATAAATCATTTTCAGGAATGAGCTTATATTATTGCGGAGTGATTGGATTAGTTATTACAGGTTTATTAATTTGGGTAACAGAATATTATACAGGTACAAATTATAGACCTGTTAAAAGTGTTGCAAGTTCATCTACAACAGGACATGGAACTAATGTAATTCAAGGATTAGCCATTTCATTAGAGGCTACTGCTATACCAGCTTTAATAATTGTTGCTGGTATTTTGCTAACTAACCATATCGCTGGTTTGTATGGTATAGCAATCGCTGTTACAACTATGTTAGCATTAGCAGGAATGGTTGTGGCACTAGATGCCTATGGACCAGTTACAGATAATGCTGGTGGTATAGCTGAAATGTCAAAGTTACCAAATAATGTTAGAAAAACTACTGATGCATTAGATGCTGTAGGTAATACCACAAAAGCAGTTACAAAAGGTTATGCAATTGGGTCTGCTGGATTAGGAGCACTAGTTCTTTTTGCTGCTTATACTGAAGATATAAAACATTTTTCAAAAGAAGTTGGTTCAAAATTAGAGGGAATAGTTGTTACTTTTGATTTGTCAAACCCATATGTCGTTGTTGGTTTACTAATCGGTGGAATGTTACCTTATTTATTTGGATCTATGGGTATGCAAGCAGTTGGTAGAGCAGGAGGTGCTGTTGTTATAGAGGTAAGAAGACAATTTAAAAAATATCCGGGTATAATGAAAAGAAAACAAAAACCTGATTATGCTAAATTAGTTGATTTATTAACTGTAGCGGCGATAAAAGAAATGATTATTCCTTCATTATTACCTGTATTGTCACCTATTGTTTTATATTTGATAATATTTGCTATTGGTGGACAAGTTGCTGCGTTAGCATCTGTTGGCGCAATGTTACTAGGCGTTATTATTACCGGTTTATTTGTTGCAGTTTCAATGACAGCAGGTGGCGGTGCGTGGGATAATGCTAAAAAGTACATTGAAGATGGAAACCATGGTGGAAAAGGTTCAGAAGCACATAAAGCAGCAGTAACAGGTGATACAGTAGGTGACCCCTATAAAGATACAGCGGGTCCAGCAGTAAATCCAATGATTAAAATAACGAATATTGTTGCCTTACTTTTATTAGCAGTTATCGCTGGCTAATTTCCTTTCTTTTTTTAGCCCTCACACCTAGAGGGTCATTAATTTTCTGTCTCATACTAGACATGAAATCATAAATAAACGAATTTCTTGCAAATGTCGCCTCAGTTTTGTCTTCCACGACTTTTATTTTTTTCATATCTTCCAAATTATAAAACTCTTTTTTTTTTAAAATTCCATAATTATCTATTTCAAGAACCAATACATCATTTTTAAAAATTTTCATCCTTCCTAAATTGCTTAATCTAGATTGAGTTTGTTTTCTTTCAATATATATCCATATATCATTATTAAATTTACTTTGAGTTGAAGGAGTCCCCAAAATTTTTCTTATGTCATTACTTGTTGATTGATCTATTATTAATTGTTTTTGTTTTTTATCGAGAAAAGGAACG
>CACDQT010000049.1 GCA_902554995.1 uncultured Pelagibacteraceae bacterium
TCTTTTCTAAAATCAAATAATTTTTTTTTTAATTCATCTTCAGAAATAAGATTTTTTTGTTTGTTTATTTCATCCTCAATCTTTTTTAATTCTTTTTCTTTTTTTTCGAATTTTGAAAGAGCTTTTTTCTTTGAGTCTTCTAATCTAATTAATATTGATTTACCTACTTTTGTATTATTTACAACATTATCTAAATCTAAATAAACAATATGATCATTGGCATATGATTTAATTATAAAGGAAGATATTATTATTATAATTGTTAATAATTTTTTAGAAAATTTCATTAAAAACTAGTACCTATATTAAATCTAAATGTTTCCTCAATATCTGATGGTTCTTTAGTTATTGGATGCGCAAGAGAAAAAGTTAAAGGTCCTATCGCAGTTAACCAATCAAGACCCACACCTACAGAACTTCTAATACCACTTTTATCTAATGAGCTCTTATAGTCTACTCCCCAAACATTTGCTGCATCTGCAAAAACAACAAAGTCTACGTTTTGAGCATTTTCCAAAATCATTGGCAAAGTAGTAGTTGCATTAATACTTGATATATAATTACCACCAATATAATCACTTCCATCTTTAGGACCAATTTTACCTGACTCAAACCCCCTCAGTTTTTTTCCCGGTATATATAATCTTTCAGATAATTTTATATCATCACCGCTTAAAGAAGTTGCACTTTTGAATAAAATTGAAAATGTTGACACATTATTTTCATATAATTCTTTAAAAATTTTATAATTATAACTATTTGTTAATGTGTTAGTATCACTTATAATTGGTAAAGATAGATTATAACCACTAAAAAAACCACTAGTTGTTTGATATTTTTGATTTCTTTTATCATAAAAAAAATCCATACCAATGTAACTGTCAAAATAGTTTCCTTCTTGTTTTTTTTGTCTTGTTGAAGCACTCGCATCAACAGATATTTTTTCAATTGTATTTCTAGTTGATAATCCAAATCTTAAATCATCTAAATATTCAAACTGAGTTCCAATTGAAAATCCTGTAACATTTGATTTATATCCAGAAGTTTCGACCCTATCTACTGAGGTCGCTTCAAGAGATAAATCCATATTTTTATCAGAATTTTTAAAATTTGGGTTAGAAACAACAAATTTTCCTTTAATTCTCTCTTCAGAAATATTTAAATTAGTATCGAGCTTTACTCCTCTGCCTAAATAATTATTTTCTTTAATCCCAAAAGCGAAATTAGAGCCATCTGTACCTGTTCCAACACCTGCAAAAATTTCACCTGTTGCTTTTTCATTAACATTTATATTAATAATCTTTGTATTAAATTTATTACCATCTAAAACCTCACCTTTAACATTTTCGAAAAAATTTAGAGCCTTAATATTATTTATGGATTTTGTATAAAGAATTTCATTAAAAGGGTCTCCCTCATCAATTATAATTTGGTTTCTTATCACTGTCTCTCTTGTGACATTATTTCCAAAAATATTTATTCTCTCAATAAAAAATTTTTCGGTTTCCTCAATTTTAAAATCTATATTAATTTTATTTGAGACTACTTTTTCGTCAATACTTGCTTTAATTGACTCGTATTGTTCATTCACTGTAATCATCTCAATTTTTTCTATTATATCTTCAATTCGATTAATAGAATAAGGTTGATTTTCCAATTTATCGAAAAAGTTTACAACCTCTTGATAATTAGATTTAGAAAAATCACTAGGTAAGTTTATTTTTAGATCTCCAAATAAAATTTTTGAATTTGCATTTATATTAAATATTAATTCAAATGCATAATCATCGGTCATTTTTGCAAATGAAGAATTTATATCCACATTATAATAACCTTTGTTCAAATAAAAATTTTTAAGTAATCTTTCATCATAAGTAATCATTGACTCATTTAAATATTTTTTTCCTGACAAAAATTTCCAAGGTTTATACTCCTCACTTAAAATTACACCTTTCAATTTTCTGTCTTTAAAGATTTTATCTCCAATAAAAGAAATTTTTTGAATTCTAGCTTTTTCACCAAGATCAATATTATAAGTTAAATTAATTTTGTTATCTTCTTTTTGCTCTATCAAGATCTCTGTTTTGGAAAAATAATAACCAATATCTTTAAGAAAACTTTTTATCTTTTTTTTATCTTTTTCTAACAAAACTTGATCAAAAGATGATCTGGGTTTCAGTATGATATTATTTTTCAAATCTTGTAAAATTTTTGATGATTTGATCCCTTTATATTCAATATTCTCTATTATTGGATTTTCTTCTACTTTTATAAAAAGAGTTCTATCAATAATTTTAATGGACACCAGATTAAAAAAATTTGTATTATATAATTTTTTAAGTATTGTATTCAAATCATTTTCTGACAAATCATCGTTGACAG
>CACDQT010000050.1 GCA_902554995.1 uncultured Pelagibacteraceae bacterium
ACTCCAGATGCTGCAAGTTCTTTTTCATTTAATTGGCTATGAGTTGTGCTAGCAGGATGTATTGCTAAACTTCTTACATCACCAATATTTGCAACATGATAAAACATTTTTAAAGACTCAATGAATGTTTTTCCAGCCTCTATACCACCTTTTAATTCAATACCAACCATTGGCCCATAACCACCCTTTAGGTATTTTTTTGCTCTATCAGCGATTGGTTTATTATGTTCAGTAGAATAGATTACTTTTGTAACCTCTTTGTGTTTTTTTAAAAAATTAACAACTTTCTCAGCATTCTGACAATGTTGTTTCATACGTAAGGCTACAGTCTCTAAACCCTGAATTATGGCAAATGCATTATCTGGTGCTAATGCGGAACCAAGATCTCTTAGTAAACATACTCTAGCTCTCACTGCAAAAGGAACATTTGCTCCTGTAAGCTCAGGCACTGCTTTACCCCATATTACACCACCATAACTAGCATCAGGTTCATTAAATAAAGGTTGTCTTTTTGGATCAGCAGTCCAATCAAAATTACCACTATCAACAATACTCCCTGCTACTGCAGTTCCATGTCCACCAATATATTTAGTAAGGGAATGAATTACTATGGCTGCACCATGTTCAATAGGTTTACAAATAACTGGTGATGCAGTGTTGTCCATGATTAATGGAATATTATATTTTCTGCCAATATCAGAAACTTCTTTAATAGGAAAAACTCTAAGATAAGGATTTGGTAAAGTTTCTCCATAAAAAGCTCTTGTTTTATCATCTACCATTTTTTCAAAATTTTTTGGATCACTTGGATCCGCATATCTAATTTCAATTCCCAATTTACTTAATGTATGAGTAAATAAAGATACAGTTCCACCATATAGATCTGTTGAACTTACAATGTTGTCACCCGCTTGAGCCACATTTAATATTGCAAAAGATGAAGCTGTTTGACCCGAAGATACTGTTAAACAAGATAGTCCTCCCTCTAAAGCTGCAACTCTTTTTTCTAAAACATCATTGGTCGGATTCATAATTCTTGTGTAGATGTTTCCAAATTCTTTTAATGCAAAAAGATTAGCAGCATGCTCAGTATCATTAAATTGATACGATGTCGTTCTATAGATAGGTACAGCTACGGCATTTGTGGCTGGATCACTTTTATAGTCACCACCATGAATGGCTATAGTTTCTGGATTATTTCTTTTTGTACTCATTTTTACTCCTTTTTTAGTGCTTTTGCTTTATGCGAGGCGCACAATATAGTTCAAATGCCTACCGATTTTGTGAGAATTTCCTTTTTAGCAGTTTATGCCCGCAATAGGATCAAATCGGCAATCTCTTTTTAACAGAATAGAGTTGTTTTACAAGGTAAATATAAAATTGACTTTAAACCTAATAATAGTATTAATCCTCGCGTAATGACGAAATTTGTTAAAAAAAGCGAGCTTAATTCATCTTGGTTTGAAATTGATGCAAAAAATGCTGTTGTAGGAAGGCTTGCAACAATTGTATCTAAAATCATTAGAGGAAAAAATAAAGCAACATACACTCCTCATATGGATACAGGAGATTTTGTAGTAGTCAAAAATATAGAGCATGCAAAATTTACAGGAAAAAAATTTCAAAATAAGAAATATTACAGACATACTGGTCATCCTGGAGGTATTAAAGAAACAACTCCAGAAAAATTACATGAAAAAAAACCAGGTGAGGCATTAAAATTAGCAGTTAAAAGAATGTTACCAGGTGGTGTTTTAGGCAGAAAACAACTTACAAAACTTAAAATATATGCTGGTGACAGTCATCCTCACTCAGCTCAAAATCCTAAAGTAATTGAATTAGATAAGTTAAATAGCAAGAATATAGCAAGAAATTAATATGGAAAACACTCAAACTTCATCAAAAACAACAAAGTTAAAACTTGATTTCAAGGATAGCAAATATGCAACTGGAAGAAGGAAAACATCTATTGCAAGAGTTTGGCTTAAAAAGGGTTCAGGAAAAATTTATGTTAATGGTAAATTATACAATGAGTATTTCGCTAGCGAGAATCATAAAATGCAAATTACAAGACCTTTTGAATTAATAAATCAATCTACAGATTATGATGTAAGATGTAATGTTAAAGGTGGCGGTCCAACAGGACA